>CAZPMG010000030.1:0-18310 GCA_964587785.1 uncultured Clostridia bacterium | reverse complement strand
AAAAAACCGGCAGCCGTATTTGTTTTAATTGGCTATGCAATAAATTTAACAGCTTTTCAAGCTATAGACTTGTTGCATTGCAACAAGTCTGCTCAAAAATCGCGCAGCAATTTGAATTTAAATGATTATAATATAACTTGCTGTCTATGCGTGTTTTCTATTTGCTTGCTGTTTTATGAGCCGTTTTTTCTTGCTGTGCGCGTGTTCTGCTAACGGCGGGTCAGCCGGGTGCGGGGGCTTTTACTACTATCAATTCCAACGTCTGGGGGTGCAGATTTTTTACGTTCATCTTTGTGTTGTGCGGAATTTTCAGCAGCGTGCCGGCGGGGTACTCGCGGACTTGCTGTTCGTCCAGCCCGATTGACAGCACGCCCCGTACCACCGTCATATAGACGTTTGAATTGGAGTTGTGCTCTGGCAGCCCGCGACCTTGGTTAAACACCATGTGCAGATAGTGTACGTTTTCGTCAAACACCACCTTTTCCACGGCGTTTTCGTCGCCCCTGCTTAGATTAAATACCTTTTCAACCATTATTGATTTCCTCCCGTCATATTATCAACTTAAATGTAAACAATAAAAGCGGCTTTTAAACCGCAGAGCAAGCCCTGCCCGCGCGCGCACGCCCGTCAGGCGCGCCTTACGCAGCAAGCAGGGGGTATTATATATTTGTCTGCGACACGGAATGCCCTTGACAGCAAGCATTTTACTTCCGGAATAAATCGGCTTTTTAACCCCGTTTGCCTGCGTCTGCAGCCCTGCCGCCTGACGCGCCGCTGCGGAAAACCTCTTGCCGTAAGTGAGGCGCGGAAAACCGCCCTGTAACGCTTGTCAATAAAGGGGTTTCGTGGTAGAATACGGCTGGCGGTCTGCTTGCTTTGGATTGCGCGCAAAATACGGGCGGCAAAGCTGCCCCGCATAGTAATTTTAACTTGTATAACCTGAAAGGAGAACTTGAAAATGGAACAACAACGCAGAGCCGCCAATGCGGCGCCGCTGGGGCTGCTGGGGTTTGGCATGACCACCGTGCTGCTAAACCTGCACAACGCCGGCATCACCAAACTTTCAATAGTCATTGCCGCAATGGGCTTTGCGCTTGGCGGCGCGGCACAGATTATCGCCGGCATTATGGAGTTTAAAAACCGCAACACATTCGGCGCCACGGCGTTTACCGCATACGGGTTTTTCTGGTGGTCGCTCATTGTGATTTGGCTGAATCCCGGGCAGATGCTGGCAGCGGCAGACCTTACATCCATGGGCTTTTACTTGCTGCTGTGGGCGGTGTTTACCGCGGGTATGTTTGCCTGCTCGCTGCGCCACAACAACATCACAAAGATTGTGTTCGGCTCGCTCACGCTGCTGTTCCTGCTGCTTGCCGCCGCCGACTTCAGCAATTTTGCGCCTATCACGACAATTGCCGGCGCGGTGGGTATATTCTGCGGATTGTCCGCAATATATTCCGCACTCGGCCAGATAATAGGCGAGGAATACGGGAAAAAGGTATTTCCCCTGCTGTAAAACTCATGCCGCCCGTATGCGCGGCAAACACTGAAACTCAATCATTATACTAAAGTTAACTTCAAAAGTTGCTCACAACTTTTGAAACGGCTTGCTTTTAGCAAGCCGGGCAGCGCGCCCGCGCTGCCTTTAATATCCGTGCATAGTCGATTAACGCGGCTTTGCGCCGCACAGCAAGCAAGCTTGCTGTTTGAAAACTGCTGGTGCAGTTTTCAAGTTAATTGACTATATAATACCGTTACGGGGCAGCCTTAATTTAAGGCTGCCCCGTAATATTTTCAGTTGTTTCGCCTGCCAGCAGGCAGAGAACGCTGTTTTGCTGCTATAACCGGAATGACTATAATCATTTAAGTTCATTGCATGGTCAATTATTGCGGCGAGCCGCAACAAACAAGCTTTGCTTGTTTTGTTGGAAAATTGTGTAGCAATTCCCCAAATTAATTGACTATATACAGCCGGTTAATTGAAACTTTACAACACTTTTACAGATTGTTTACCGTTGCGTTGCGGGCATATATATTGAACGCGGTCACGCTCTTTTCCGGTATTTCGCCCGCAAAATAGTCGAGCAGTTTTTCCTCAAGCTCCTCTATTTTATCGGTCTCGCCGGCGGCATATGCCGTAAGCCTTTGCGACACGTGCAGCAGGCGCTGAATCATGCCGCCCAAGCGGATGTCCATTACATCAAAGCCGTGAGGCTTGAACAGCTTTTGCCAGTATGCGGCAAACTCCGCATAAAACTCCCTGACCTTTTCAATCAGCGGGCTGTAGGTTGAGTTTACAAGCTCAAGCATTGCCGCCCTGTCGCCGCTCTGGTAAATTTCGCGCGTGCGCACGCCAAGGTCTGCCTTGTAGTGCAGCGCCTCGCAGAGCAGCCGCAGCGGCCGGAACACAAACGCCCACTCTTGATAGCTCTCTGCCTCCTTTAGCTTTGCCGCGTGGCTTGCGTAAATTTCGCCCGCGCCTTTTTCTATCGTGCTGTCGAGAAAGCCCAGCAGGCAGTCGCTGTAAAACAGGTATTTTGAGGGGTTTTTTGTGGCGACCTCCTGGTCGGCTGTAAGCATATCCGGCAAATCGGCGTACATATAAACGTCAAACGGCACGCCGGTAAACTCTTGGAACTTTTGCTTTATGCTCTCGTCATCGGTGTTGCCCTTGGCGTACTCCGACGCGGCAAACAGCGCGGGCAGCACGGAAAACGGCGAACAGCTGCCGCCGTTGTCCCCCCACATGGTCAGAAACACGTCCTTTATGCCCTCGCCGCGGCAGACGTCAAACGCCATCTTGGTTGCGGCAAGCGAAAAGCGGTTGTTGGGTGTAAGCCCCATCCACGTCCACGCGCCGCCTGCAAATATAATGTTGTTGCCAAACTTTTTGTGCTGCGCCGCCATTACGCGGTAGTGGTCTTTGTCCAGACTGTAGTAATCCCAATAGATTAAATCCACGTTGTCCGGCAGGTTTTCAAGCACCTCGGCGGGCAATTCCTTTACTCCGTCGGTGTAGTATTCGCCGTCGAACGCAAGGCGGAAGAACATATCACTCCACATGGCGCACCTGAAGCCGTATTTATCGGCTATGGCGAGCACGCGCTTTAAATGGTCGAGCATTATTTTAAAGCGGTTTTTGAAGCCGTGCTTGTTGAGGTATTTGCCCAGCCCCAGCATATGCGCCTCGTCCATGCCTATGTTGATGCGGCGGGAGGTAAAGCACTCTGCCAGCGTGGCGAATATGTTCTCGACCAGTTGATAGGTGCGCTCGTCCTCCGCAAGCAGTATGTCGTCGCAGTCGTTTACGGACAGGTAGGGCTGCCAGCGGAATATCTGGCTGACGTGCGCAAGCGTCTGCACGCAGGGTATCAGCTCTATGCCCTTATCCGCGGCGTAGGCGTCCATTGCCTTTAGCTCTGCCTTGGAAAAGCGGCCGCGCAGATAACCGAAATACGGCTCGTTGTCTACCTCGTAGGTGTCCTCGGTGTATAGCTGCACGGTGTTATAGCCCATGGCGGACAGCAAGTCCACAAGTTTTTTAAACGTTTGGGCATTGAGAACGGAGTTGCGCGAGCAGTCAATCATTACGCCCAGGCGCTCAAAGCTGTTTTTGTGTTTCATAACCCTACCTTTTTTGAGTTTATTTTTGTTGCCGGAATTTTTATAATTATTTGAAAGCTGCCGCGCTTAAACTCCGCGGCTTTTTGTTGTATGGGGCCACAGAAACATATATCTGCGGCCCCATACAATTCACTTAAACTGTGAGTTTAATTATACACTTTCGCGCACTGTCCGTCAACCGCTTGGGCTGTCAGACCGCCGCGCCGTCTTTCTTTGAGCGCATACGCACCAGCGCCGCTCCGCCAAGAACCAGCAGCCCAAAAAGCGCGCCGCCGCCCGCTGCCGCGTTGCAGCCCTTGCGTGTATCCTCGACCTCGGTGTACTCAGCCTCTACGGTTATGTCAGCCGTAACGGCCGTAAGCTCTGCGTCCGCCCACTCACCGGTGTATCCCTCTTTTTCGGGTACTTCGGGTATGTCCGCCTCGGCAACATCGCCGCCGTGGTCAACCGTCACAGTCTTTACTGTTACGCCGTCAGCCTTGAACGTGACAGTATAGGTGTTGAGTGTGTATACTGCATTTACCGCAATATCGCCGGTTACGTTTTGAAGCTCGCTTGCAGTCTTATCCCATGCGGGCGCGGTCTGCGTGTAGCCTGCCTTTGCGGGAACGTCGGGTATTTCCGCCGCGGCAACATCTGCGCCGTGGTCAACTGTCACTGTCTTTACCGTTACTCCGTCAGCCGTAAACGTGACGGTATAGGTGTCTGCGGTGTAAACGGCGTTTACTGTGATATCACCGGTTACGTTTTGCAGCGCGCTTGCAGTCTTATCCCACGCGGGCGCGGTGTTGGTGTGGCCTGCCTTTGCGGGAACTACGGGAATGTCCGCCGCGGCAACGTCTGCGCCGTGTTCAACGGTCACTGTCTTTACCGTTTCGCCGTCAGCTTTAAATGTTACCGTATAGTTGTTTATGGTGTATACTGCATTTACCGTCATATCTGCGGTTATGTTCTGAAGCTCGCCTGCCGTTTTGTCCCATGCGGGCGCGGTCTGCGTGTAGCCTGTCTTTTCGGGGACTTGGGGAAGGTTTGCCTGTTCAATGCCGCCGCCGTGGGTTACAGCAACAGCTTTTACTGTAACGCCGTCCGCTTGGAAGTCCACATTTACCGTCTGCGCCCTCAGCACGTTCACCGAGAATGTAACCGGTGCGTCCTCTGCCGCGTCGCTGTGGCGGGCGGTCAGCGCCAGCCTGCCTACGGCTATATCGGCGGCTGCGTCAGGCCCGCAATCGGTGTAGGGTATATTTCCCTCATAGGCAGGGTGCGTTGCCCGCGCCAAATAGTAATTTGTGTAGCCCCCGGACAGCAGCGCCGCAACATACGCGCGGTAATACGTGTCAAAAAGCTCTATCTTTATCTTGAACGTTCCGTTGTGCGTGCGCAGGCCGCCTTGAATCTCGTCGTTTATGTTGAAATCTCTTGAACTTTCGTCGTCGCCTACGTTAAAGTAGCAGTTGTAAAGGCTTGCCAATACGTAGCCGTCGGGGTTTGTGTCGGTTATTCCCGCCACAACGCGTATGCCGGCTTTTACGTTGCTCCAGAGGTTTCTGTTTTCAATGCCGGCAAGCTCGTACTCAAGCACGCCCTTAAGGCCGCTTAGACCGAAGTTGCTGACTATCTGGTTGTTGGCGTTCACGTAATATGCGCCCACAGACTGCGTGTTGAAGTCGGGCAGGTTGCTGTGCCACAGGCAGTTTGTCTCTGTAAAGTCGCCGGATATGCTGCCGTCTGCGTTGAACAGACCCTTGAACTGAGCAGGCTGCCCCTCTGCGTTTTGATAGTCTACTGTAACGCCGCCCACCCTGAACTCGTATGCCGAGTCGCACGACATGAACGCAAGGTGTCCGTTGAAGCCGGTCTCTGAAGTTATTGTAAAGCGAGGCTCGGTAAACGGCAGGTCAAACTTTCTCTCTATGTAGAGGTCAAGGTTGTTGCCGTCCACATCCAGCATAAACTCGTAAAACTCGTTTGACTGGGGGAATGTGCCGAATCCGCTGCCGTCCCTGTAAGTCTGCTGCCAAAGATTGGCGCTTCCGCCGTACTCTGTGGGGGAAATCGAAAGGCCTGCGTCCGTGGTTATGAGGTGCTCTCTCACCCAGATTTGCTTGCCGGAATCGGTGTTTGTGTCGTCAGCCGCGTCAAGAGCAATCCTAAACAGGGTTTTTGTGTTCCAAGCTTCACTGTCTATCGCCAGCGTAAACTTTACCGTATACTTGCTGCCGAACGTCTGCGTGGTGACAAGCTTGGTGTCTCTTCCAAGGTCGTTGTTGCGCCTTAGCGTGGTGTAGTCAAAATATGCGTCGTTTGTCCATGACTGCGACACATTGAGCCTGTCCTCGGCGGGCGCAAAGGACGATGCGGTCTGTGCGGACGCGCCCGGCATTGCCGTAAGCAGAGCGGCTGCGCACAACATTAACACCAACAGCGCCGCGAGCAGCGGGCGTGTGAGCCTGTTTGCTGTAAACTTGTTTTTCATTTCTTTCTCCTCATCATTTTATTTTATAGCAAATTGCTATTTTTGTTTGCTTGATGCTTTTGCCGCCGCAATTACAAGCACTGCCGCGGTCAGCGCCGCCGCAAGCGGAAGCCCGGCCGCCCCGCATGAGGACGGCTCCTGTGCCGGGGAATCCGACTGTCCGGTTATAAAGCTGTATTCGGCGTTTACCGTGGGGTCAAACAGCGAAATTGCCTTTACCGTAATCCTGCCGTTGCCGTTGATTTTCAGCTTGCCGCTTTGGTCAATGTCGGCATCTCCCTCGATTACCTGCCACTTTACCGCGGAGAATTGCTCTACGGCGGGCTTGCTGTCCACATATGCGCGCAGCGTGGACGTGCTGCCCGCGGACTTGTTGAAATCGGGGTCTATGCTTATGCCTTGAATCTCTGGCACATATATTGTGGCTGTTGCGGTTACGCTCTCGTCATATACGGACACCACGCGCACGGTGATTGCGCCTGCGCCCTCTATCTTAAGCCGGTTTCCGCCCACAATATGCGCGTCGCCGCTCTCTACGCTCCAGTAAAGCCCCATGTTTTCCGCCAGCGGCGAGGTAATGTCAAATATTGCAGAAAGCGTTATCTCCCCGCCCGCCTTTGCGCCGGCAAAGCTTGCACTGCTTATCTCTATACCGTGGATAACCGAGTGTACGCCTATGCTGCGCTGCCCCACGGTAAAGCCGTCGATGCGCACGCTGCCCTCTGCGGAAAGCTCAATATATCCCTCAATGTCCTCGCGCGTGAGCTGGTATGCGGCAAGCAATTTTTGCTCGCAGTGCTCCACCGGACAGCGCAGCTCCTTGTTGATAACATATATCTCAAGCAGCCCGTCGTTGTGCATGAGCAGCCTGAAGTACGCGCCCTTTGAAAGGTCATAGCTCGCCGTGCCGGCGGTTGTGGGCGCAATCACGCCGCCGCCTGCCGTAAACGTTTGAGCGGCCTTGGCAAAGGTTATGCGGCTCTCTCCGCTCCCGTCCCTGCCCAGCACATAGCTCAAGCTATTGCCTGCCGCCGCGCTCTTTGCAAAAAATACGTTTTCAAACAGGTAATCGGTCTGCTTGTAAAAATCCCACTTCACAAAAAAGTCAGAGGTCAGCGGCTGGCCTTGGGTTATGGTCTTGGAATGGCCGGCAACGGTCACGCTCTCCTGCGGCAGGCTGGAGGCTATTTCCTCGGGAACAACTCCGTCATTGAAATCCAGGCTGTACACCGTCTGGCCTTCCTTTTCCACCTTGAAGTTGTCAAACAGTGAATCGTAATAGAACATCATCATGAACGAGCCGTCGGTAAGCCCCGAGCTTCCGTATATGAGATGCCCGCGGTATTTCACCTGAAGCTCGGGCTCGGTGACATCCTTAAAGCCCGCCCAAATCTCTATCTTGCCCTCGTCTGCCTTTACCACAAAGCGGTATACCAGGCGCGCGTCAATCAGCTGTGCGTACGTGCCCGCGGGTGTCCACGAGGTGTTTGCGGGTATGGGTTCGCCTGCCGCATTAAAAAACGGGTAAGGGCCGCCCACAAAGTCGTAAGATTCCATTGAGCCGTCGGTAACGCGTATGCATACGCCGCCGCTGCCGTTGCCGCGCACGTTGCCCTGCCACTGTCCGTTCATCTTTTTGGAACCCAGCACAATCCACGCCTCGCCGCCGTGGTTTATGTTGCGCCACTCGCCGCCCGACTTTCTCCACGGGCTGAGGTCCTTGAACTCATACTCGAGGGTGTAGTTGCCGGTTACTTCATAGTCCACGCCGAAAAAGCACTCGTTTCCGCCGGTCTCAAGCTTGAGATAGCCGTCACTGTCTGCCGCTTCGCCGCTCCAGAACTCCTCGGTTAAATTGAGGTTTTCCTCTGCGCTTGCCGCGGCTATGCCGGTAAACAGTCCAAGGCACAGCACGGCTGCCAACAATAAATATGCTATTTTTCTCATCTTCCTCTCCTAATACTCAATGTCGTTATAGACCCGTTCGGTAAAAAATTTAATCAGCATGACCACCGCCGTTCCCAGCACCGCCAGCACCACGCCTATTGCCGCCGCATAGTACACGTTGCGCGTCACCTCGTTAAACATCAGCCATGCAAACGTATAGGTCTGCGAGATGTCGCCCGAGGGGGTAATCAGCATGGGGTGCAGGAACATGGCGAATATTATGGTGGGCGAGGTGATCAGCAGCACGGACAGCGTGTTCCAAATCAAAGGTATGGTGATGACAACCAGCTCGCGCACATATCCGGCGCCGTCTATCTGCGCGCTCTCGGTGATCTCCGGCGGTATGCGCGACATCGCGCCCGAGAGCAGCAGTATGTTGTAGCCTAAGCCCGCCCATATGGTGAATATATAGACCATGTTCATTGCGTAATTCGGGTCGGTCAAAAACAGCGGCACGGACGCCGCGTCAACGCCCAGCACCGAAATAAGCAGGTTTGTGACGATGCCCACCTTGGGGTTTGCGTCAAAAGCATAGCGGTAGACCAGCGCCACGGCCACTATGGAAAGTATGCTGGGCAAAAAGAACAGCGCGCGGAAGGTCTTTGCAAGCGGTATCTTTTTGAATATGATAAAAGAGAACACCAGCGCCAGCGGGAATGCCACAAAGTCGTTTGCCACAAAGTACAGCAGCGAGTTTTTAACGGAAACCTGCCATGCCGAGTGGTTGTTTAGCTCAAACCAAAACCGCTCGTAGTTGTAAAAGGTAAACGTTCCCTCAAAGCCGAACCGCTGAAAGGACAAAAATACCGTGTTTATATTTGCGTATACGATGAACACCGCGCTCCAGAGTATGGGCAGCAGCAGCAGTCCGTACACAAACAAATATTTTTTTAGCTCCGGCAGTGCCGGCCTTGTCTTTGCCATATCAAAAAATTCCCGTATATATAGCCGATTTAAGCGTCAAGTTTCCGGTTTTGCGGTAATCTTCCGCAACCTGCCTCAGCCCGCCTCAAATGCGGCAAACCGCTGCACTGCGTAGTTATACTCGTCGTTTACCATGTTTTCAATGTTGAATCCGTTGAATATCTTGGTTGCAAACGCGCCGTTGTTGGGCGAGAAATCCAGCTCGCCGCTGAGGTATATGGGTGCGTGCGAGAAGTCGGATATCTTTACTGACTTTTGGTACAGTTCCATTACGCTTCTCTTGAATGCAGAGCTGAGATAGCTTGTGTCGGTGTCCAAAATCTCAAACGGACGGGGCGCGCCGGCGTATTCCACAAACAGCTTGAGGTTTTTTTGCGTGTGCATGAACAGCAAAAAGTCCTTTGCAATCTCCTTGTTTTGCGAGCGCTTGGGTATGAAGAACCCGTTGAGCTGCCCGGAGTTATAGTCCTTTACCTCGTCGCCGTTTACGTCAAGCAGCGTATCGCCGCTCTTGCTTGCGTAGACCTTGGGCAGAGGCATGAAAGCCATCTCAAAGTCCGCATATGCCGGGTCGCTCAGGTACTCTTCCATCTCGGTCTCCAGCCATGAGCCGTTGGATATGATTGCCGCCTCGCCGTCTAAAAATGCCGTCTGCGCCGCTGTGTGGCTGAATCCGCCCACGCTGCCCGAGAAGTTGGACTTGTCGGAAAACAGCGTCTGCAGAGCGCGGAACATCTCCAGCCGTCCGGGCATCTTGAATATCTCGGCGCTTTCAAACTTGTAAAACTCCTTGATTCCCTCCTCGCCCTGATACTGCGCAAACCACTGCGGTGCTATGGCGTTAAAGTAGCCGCCGCCCTGTCCGTGGAAAACCATGGGGTCTACCGTGCCGTTGGTGTCGGTTTTGATGCGCGAAAACAGCGTGATGAGGTCTTCCATTGTCTCGGGCAGCTCCCAGCCGTAGCGGTCAAACATCTTTTTGTTGTATATAAAGCCGGTGACCGCGTTGACCCAGGGCACAACATACATAGAGCCGCCCATGTTGGCGTAATCAATGTATCTGTCCTCCAAAAGGTCAAGCATGGTGTGACCGCCCTCTATCTCGCGCCCGTATACGTCGGTCAAGTCCTCTACCCAGCCGTTTTTGATAAACAGGTCAAACGCCTGCACGGTGAGCGTGGTAAATAGGTCTGCTATGGGCGCGCCGCTCTCTGCCGCGCGCAGGCGGCCCTCCAGCGTTCCGTCTATGCTGACGTTGCCCTCAAGCATAAAGTAAACATCGGGGTGCATCTTGTGGTACGCGCCGCAATACTGCCGCATCCAACCGTCGCCGTAGCCCGCCTTGTAGTAGCCAAGGCGGATCACCGTGGCGCCCTCGGGCACGACGTCGTTTATGTCGAGTATGCCCTCTATCTTGTCGCCCTCGTCTATGCCGGTGTTGCACGCCGCAGCGGAGAGCATGAACACCGCTATCAGCGCAAACATTATAATCTTGGTAAACAGCTTGTTTCTCATATTCTATTCCTCGTTTTAAATGGTTTCTTTTTGCGCAACTGCATTAACGTTGTCAGTTAAACGGTATTACAAACGCTGCGTCTCCGCCCTCAAGCTTAAACTTGAGCTTGCCTGCGTCAGTCTCTACAACGCGGCGCTTGCCCCTCTCGTATATGAGCGCGTACTTGGCGTCGTTCAGTTCGATAGTAACTTCGTTGGTCAGCTTGTAGTAGGGGTCAAGGTAGTTTACCACAAAGAAGCCGTCTCTTTCCTCACCGTCTAAGAATGTGCCTATCATGGTGTGCTGGGTGTTGGTGACGCTCTTGATGCGAGGGTGAGTCTTGCGCGCGGTGGTAACCGTGTCAAAGTCGTCAAGGAACGTGCCTGCCTTTTTATACAGCATGGTGCCCTCCCATGAGAACTTTTCATACACATAGTCCCACTTCATAAGCTCGTCGGTGTATTCCTTGAACGCGTGGTAGGTCTCTGTGAGCGTGCCGTCCTTGCGCAGCATCGCCTTTATCGCAAGCTCGCCCACCTGCCTGTAGGTAAACGTCATTATGCCGTTTATTCCGTACGCAATGTCGCAGTTGAACTGCCATGCGATTTCCTCATAGTTGTCGCTGGCCCTTGATATGGTGAAGCCGTATGCCTCTATTGTCTGCAAAAAGTTGTAGAACGGAACGCCGTACTGCTTTGCCTTGGTGGCAATTACCTCTAAGTTGCGGGTGTTGGTAGAGCCGATGTACGGCGGTGAGTTGCTGTCGCCCTTGTACAGGGGATAGTTGTCATAGGACAGTATTCCGGGCGCAACCTCATAGATTGCGTCTATGCACGCCTCGTAGCCGTGGGGGCCGACATAGACCGGCTGGCTCTGCCATATGGGGTGCATATTTACGTTTATCTCGATGCCGGGATACTTTTCCCATATAGCGTCGGTAAACAGCTTTATTGTGGGCAGGTTGGAGTAGTTGGGCTCGTCAATCAGGTGCACGCCCGCAAACGCGCTGTGGCCCGCATACAGCTCTATCATGTCAAGCAGCGCGCGTATCTCGTTTGCTCCCGCGCGGTCTTGGCGGATTAGCTCTTGGATGTTTTTGTCATACAGCATATACTGCATACCGTACTTTGCGCACAAATCCAGCTCGCTGACGCGCCCTAAGTGCGTTTGCTCGTCGCCGAACACAAAGTTGATGTTGGCGTCCGCCATCTCCGCATAGTGCTTGTCCGTGCGCAGGTAGTCGGTGGGCGGAAAGTATACCGCCAGCCTAAATGACGAGCCGTTGTCCGCATACTGCGGGAACTCCGCTTCGGTGTTTAATACGTTGCCCCAGGCATCTGTGCCTGAGTCGCCGACCACTCCGCATCCGATTACTGTAACCAGCATCAAGGCCGCAAGCACTACAATCAGCGCTTTTTTCATCATCCTTTTAATCCTCCCGTCATTATATTTCCTATTATGTTTTTCTGTAAAATTATAAATACCGTTATCACCGGCAGTATAGATACTATGGTGGCGGCAAACAGCTCGACATACTTGCCTCTGTTCTGCGCGTTGAGCGTCAAGTCCTGAAGCCCGGTCGCAAGCGTATGCACGTTGCGCATATAGATGTAAGGCGTGAGATAGTCGTTCCAGTAGCCTATGCCGGACATGAGCGCAATCACGGCGATGCCGGCGGCCGCCATGGGAATCATTATCCGCAGAAGAATTGCCATCTCGCTTGCGCCGTCTATCTTGGCGGCCTCGCTGTAGGATGCGGATATGCCCTTGAAGTACGCATACATTATAAAGAAGTTCATACCGAACGGCCCGGCATAGAGTATGAGCACGCCGCCTATGGTGTCGATTAAACGCAAATCCGACATGAACTTGTATATGGCGGGCAGCGAGGTCATGCTGGGTATGAACATGACAACCAGCGCAAACACAAACAGGAAGTTCCGCCCAAAAAACTTGAACCGCGCCAGCGCGTAAGCGGTGATTGTAACCATGGTCACAGACACGGCGACGCCGCCGAAGGTGACTATTATGCTGTTTACGAACATCGCCCCCACGTTGTAGTGGGTAAAGATATAGCTGTAGTTGGTAAGCGCAAGGCTGTCCGGCCATGACCACATGCCGCGCCCCATCTCTATGTTGGTCTTGAACGAGTTTAACAGCACATACAGCAGCGGAAACACATAGGTAAACGCCAGCAAAAGAAATATGATGAAAAACACCGTTCTATAGATTTTTTGAGAGTTTATCCTCATGCCCTGTCCTTTATGCCCTGTTCTTTTTTGTGATGACAGGCCGGGTAAGCAGCCATGCCGCGCCCAGCGCCGCAATCAGCGCGGCGATTGAGCCGGATAGCGCACCCGTGCAGCCGGAGTCTGAGCCGCCGCCCGAGCCTGCGCCGCTCACCGCCTCAAAGGAAAAGCTCTCTGACGCAAGGTTGCCGCTGCCGTCCTCTGCCGTCACGCTTATTGCGTACCAGCCGGCGCGTTCCGCCTTGAACTGTCCGCCGCTCACCTGAACGGCCGACGCGTTTTCGCCGCGCTCCATGTCGGACTTGGAGGAGAAATAGCTTACGCTGTATTGCACGGCAATCGTGCCGTCCTTTTGTGAAAACTCAAACATATTGCCAAGCTTTATGTCGGCCTCGGATGTTCCCACGCGCACGGCCTGCGGCAGGTACGCGGTGATAACCGGCAGCTGCTTGTCCAAAACGTCAAACACAAACGACGTCCTAAGCTGCGGCATAAGCGTGTTTATCACGGTCAGCTCCGTCTCGCCTGCGCCCATTATCAGCAGCTTGCCCTCGTTGCCGCCCTTGCCGATAAAGGCATTGCCCCTTGCAACCTCAAACACAAAGCCGCCGCCAAGGCCGTCCACTCCGGGCAGGTTCAGCTTTATTACCGCGCCGGTAAACTCCAAATCCGAGTAAGCGCCCGTGCCGGACAGTATCGCCGCGTCCACAAAGTACAGGCAGTAGTCTTGTGCGGTGTTGCCCGCCTCGTCGGCTGCGGACACGGTAAACTCGTATACGCCCCTCTGCAGCTGCAGGCTGCCGCCGTCAAACGCCTTAGGCGCTCCGTTTGTGCGGTCTGTCGCGTCCTGCATATCCGCGTAAAAAGTTATGGATTCCAGTACAGGCTCAACGTTTTCGCTGACGTTGTCGGTCACCGTTACGTTCTGCCAAAACGCGCTTTCGGCAAGCGCTCCGCCGGCTGCGGAAACGTACTTTTGCGCAAACTCGATTACGGGCGCGGTTGCGTCTGCTATGGTCACGTTAAATATACGGTATACCGACGGGTCGCTCTGCGCGGACAGCCTGAGCTGTAGCTCGCCCGCGCCGTCTGCCGTAAGCACGCCGCCGCTAAGCTGCGCAAGATTTGTGGGCTCAAGGCTCCACACCGCGCGCTCGTCCGCCTTTGCGGGGTTGAACACCGGCATCTCGGGCAGCAGCATACGCAGCGTGCCGCTGAATGCGGGGTTTAACACGGAATCGTCAGGCGTGCCCAGGAATATGTTTTCGGAGATATTTCCCGTAAGCGACAGCAGCTTTACTTTAAACGTAATCGGAGCAGCGCCTGCAGGGCTGTTTGCGCGCACGCCTATCCTGCCTATGTTGTCATCGTCAAAGCTCTCGTCCCCTGAGCTGAACGGCACATATGCGCCGTAGCTGCCGCCTATAAGTGCGGAGATATACATCTGGTATGAGCCGTCTGTCATCTCTATCTTGAACTTGTAATTTGTTGCGTCTATAAACTTGCCGGCGTTTACGCCGTCGGCTATGGATAAGTCCGCCCAATCGTGGTCGCCAAGGCTCAAGTAGTTTTTGCGCGCCTGACCCAGCAGCACTCCGTCGGGTTTTTCGTCGGTGATGCCGCCCACAAACTCAATTGCCGCGGTCATGTTGTTCCACGCGTTGTTGTTTACTATGCCGGAAAGCTCGTATTCCGCGGCAAACGTTTTGCCCGTCAGCGCAAAGTTGCTATACAGGTGCTGATTGGGGGCTATCGTTTGGGTGTCCAGCCTGCGCACGGAGTTGCCCGTGTTGTAGTTGGAGATAAATGTATTATCCGCGCCGCCCTGAACCGTGGCTATTGCGCCCGGTCTGTGGAAGTTTGAGTTGAAAGTTTTGGGCAGCCCTTCCTCGGAGTAATCCACGGACAGCGCGCCGATTTCGTATATAAACCCGGATTCGCCCGTCTCAAATACTATGTGCCCGCCGAACAGGCCCTCTTCCTCCGCCTCCGCCCTGTAGCGGCTTACAAGCAGGGGCGTGCCGTATTTTTCTATATACAGCTCTGCGGTGTTTCCGCCCTTTACCTCCAGCATAAAGTCATATGCCCGGCCCGTTGCCTCGGTAAAGCCGCCCTCCATGCCCGATTGACGCCAGAGAGTGGGGTCATAGCCGTTTGCCGGCCCGAACGCAAACTCGCCGCCGGTGATTATGCTCTGTTCAAAAAATATAAAAAAGTCCGAATAGCCGCCGCCTGCGTCGCCTGACAGCGACAGGAAAAGCATGCTCTTGGCGTTGCCGTTCCAAGACGCCGTGCTGTCAAATATCACAGTAAACCGCAGTGTGTAAGTGCCGTAAAACGCGCTGGTGCTGGTCAGCCTGCGGTTTGTCGCGCCGCTCTTTTTGAACGTGGTAAAGCCGGTGTCGCGGTTTGCGTCCGACTGCCAGGCATTGGAGGAAAAATCGTTGACCTGCTCCTGCAGCACCTGCGCCCCCGGCAGAGCAATGTCCGCCGAAGCGACTGCGGCCGCAGCCGCGGCAAGCAGCATCACCGCCGCCACAAATGCCGCTACAATTTTGGTTCTTCTCATAATCTGCCCCCTGTCTTTATTATTTGTTAAAGCCTGTGCCGTATGTAAGTATACACGCTTCCGGCACGCCTTTGGTTAATACGGTGTCAATATTTGTTAAAGCTTGCGCGGTGTTTAAACTTATACACCGTTTATAAACGTGAGAGGTATATAGCTCTTTGTCGGGCGGCCGTTTACCGATATCTCTGCGGCAACCGTGTACTTTGCGCGGTCCAAAGCGCCCGGGGTTATGCGTACGGCAAGCTTTGCATACGCCCTGCCGATTGACGTGCCGTGCGGGTTTTCCAGACTGACCGCCTTTTCCGCGCCGCCTGCTATCTGCCAGCCCTCGGGCAGCCCCAAAAAGCGCACGGTTATATATTGAGGGTCATACAGGTTGTTTATAAACGTAAACTCCAGCGTCTTTTCGCTGCCCTCTTCCGCCGTCACAAAGCTGCCGTCATAGCGCACGATTACGTCGTGCAGTAAAAAGTGGTGGCGCACGGCGTGCGGCTGCTCGCTTAAAAACACGCTGAGATCGGGCTCGCCCGGCGCGCCGCTGTACAGGTCTTGCTGCGGAATCACGGTAAACCCGTCCGCCGCCGTGACGTCGCACTTGTGCGCGCCCAGCATGACCGGAGCCTGGCGCGCGACACGGTCGGCTAAGGCCTTTACGGTCTTGGGAAGATTGAGCTTGCCGTCCATGCGCAGGCAGCACACGCTTATCTCGCCGCTGCAGCCGTCCACCCACTTCTTAGGTAGCGCATTTTGACCGTAAATTATACCCAGCAGCGCGCCCACCGTGGCTGCCGTGCAGTCGGTGTCCTCGCCGCAGTTTACTGCCGTGCACACGGCCTTGCCGAAGTCTCCGTCGCTATACAGAAGTCCGATAATTATAATGCCTATGTTTGACGGCGCGTCATAGCCGTGCGTGCCGCGCGGAACGTCGGACTCGGGCTGCTGCGGGGGATACTTGTCGGAGAGCGGAAGCTGGTTGTCGTGCGTGTTTCCCGTCCAGTAGCCCGACAGCATACCGAAACCGCCGGGCACGGCATTTAGCAGCGCCTTGCGCGCCTGCTTAAAGTCCGCGCCGCTTCTATGGCTTTCCATTACGCAGTGCACGGCCTTTGCAACGCCGCAGTCCTTGGGGATATAGGACAGGCCTATGTCAATCAGTTTTAATATGTCGCTCTCGATAAACGCAGCCGACTGCATAGCCGCCATGAACACCGCGGAATATACGCCCTCGCCGCTGTGGTCAACGCAGGCGTCATAGTATGCATACATAGCCGCCAAAGCAGGGTTGCCCGGACAAAGGCACGCCCAGATTTCCGTCCTTATCCACGCGCCGTTGGAATCGCGGTTTACGTTGTGGAGATGCCCGGACAGCGGCGGCAGTATGTTCATGCCCGCGTTGTTTTTGCCTATGCCGTATTCGCACAGGCTGGCGGAGATATATGTCGCCCAGTATTCGGCAAGTACGTGGGAATCTATGCGGCCGCGCTCAAGCTCAACCGCGCGCAGCCACACAAGCTGCAGGTCAATATCGTCGTTGGGCACGGGGCGCGAGGTGTCCTGCACGTAATAATCCACGTTGAACACGCCGCGGTGACACTCAAACGGAGCGCCCAGCGTTCCGCCTATGGTCTTGCCGCTGTAACACCCGTACACCTTGTCGTAATAATCTTTAAATTTCAGCTCCATGAAATAGTACTCCTGTGGAAACTTGTCAGTATTTAACCACAGTATAATATAGAAATTTGTATAAAAATTGTATAAATTCTCTATGTTCGTGTACGAATTAATCAAATTGCCCAAAAAACCCTATTGACAACAGGCAAATATGCGCTATAATAAATATACCATGGCAGAATATCAAAACTATCCCAAGTCATTAAAAGAGCACAGCATAAAAACTTATGACATCGACATATTGTCACCCGTCGGTAAGCTTGACCGCGCCTATTTTCACAAAAAGGACGACTTCCCCATCAATATGCACGCCCACTCTTTTTATGAGATAAACATCGTGGTGGGCGGACACGGCCGCCACTATATCGAGGGCATGAACTGTCCGGCGGAGACGGGCAACGTGTTTGCCATACCGCCCAAAGTGCGGCACGGCTATTGGTCGTGCAGCGGCCTTGAGCTGTTTCACCTCATCATACCCGATACGTTTTTTACACGGTACGCAAAGATTTTGGCAAGCATAACGGGGTTTCATATACTGTTTGAAATCGAGCCTAAGATAAGGCGGAATTATCAGGACAACTTGGCGCTCAAGCTGTGCATGGCGGACTTGAACCGGCTTTTAAGCGACTTTAACTGGCTGAGCGTGCACCCGGACGGCGTGACCGCCGAGCTTCGGACGCTGATGCTTATCTCGGAGTTTTCCAACATGATATCCGACGAATACAGGATAAAGTCGCCCTCGGACAAAAACTGCGATTACCTTGCCATAATGAAGAGCATAAACCATATCCGCACGCACTATACCAGCCCCATATCCGTGGGCGAGCTTGCGGCGGGCGCGAATATGTCGCCGTCCACTTACCTGCGCCACTTTAAGACGATCTGCCACACCACGCCGCTGGAATACCTTGCAAACTACCGCGTTACGCTTGCCGCAAACCAGCTGGTAAACACCGATAAATCGGTGACGGCAATCGCAATGGACTGCGGCTTTTTTGACAACGCGCACATGAACAAATTTTTTAAAAGAACCTACGGCATGAGCCCCAAGGAGTATAAAAACAAGAACAAGCAGGAGAGCGGGGCATAAAAAAGCCGCCGTTTAAGGGGTTGTGCGGCCGATTTTTGCGTACTTTAGTGGATTTTGACGTTTTTATAGCAATAGATAAAATACAGGACTGTCTTTTTTAATTGAAATGCTGTGTAATTAAGTACATAGCATCTATAGTTTTTTGCTTATGTTTTGCAAGTTGCTGTAAATTTTTGTTTCACGCATACACAAAAGCCTCCCTTGTTAAAGGGGGGTGGCGCCCCGCGCCGGGGGGATTCCTGCTTGGCACAAAGCTTGGTGCTTA
>CAZPMG010000029.1:6950-18543 GCA_964587785.1 uncultured Clostridia bacterium | reverse complement strand
CTTATTTTATTGCAGATACTGTAAATTATTTTGACAAATCTAAAACCTTAATGTGTTCTTCCAGCGACTTTATGAACGCCGCATTGTTTTTTGTGCGCAGCAAAAGACTCAAAAGCTGCTCGGTAGCCTCCTGCGTATCGCCGTTGGAGAGCAGCTTTCGGATGTTCCACATACATTGCAGTTCGGCCTGCGACAGCAGCAGTTCTTCCTTGCGCGTGCCCGAGCGGTTTAAATCGATAGCGGGGAATATGCGTTTTTCCGAAAGCTTGCGGTCAAGGTGCACCTCCATGTTGCCCGTGCCCTTAAATTCCTCATATATTATATCGTCCATGCGGCTGCCTGTCTCAACCAGCGCCGTTGCAATAATGGTAAGGCTGCCGCCGTTTTCGATGTTGCGCGCTGCGCCGAAAAAACGTTTGGGAGCGTGCAGAGCGCCGGGATCGATTCCGCCGCTGAGCGTACGTCCGCTGGGCTCTACAATCAAGTTGTAAGCCCTTGCCAAGCGTGTAAGGCTGTCAAGTAATATGACAACGTCTCTGCCGAGTTCTACCAGACGCTTTGCCTTAGAGAGAGCGAGTTCGGCCGCGCGGGTATGGTGATCGGGGGTTTCATCAAACGTAGAGTAAATAACCTCGCCGCGTATTGAGCGCTGAATGTCGGTGACCTCTTCAGGACGCTCGTCAATCAAAAGCATTATCAGCTTCATTTCAGGATAGTTTGAAGCTATGGACTGCGCAATTTTTTTGAGCAGCGTGGTCTTTCCGGCCTTAGGGGGGGACACAATCATTGCGCGCTGTCCCTTGCCCACGGGTGCCACAAGGTCTATTGACCTGAGCGCAAGATCCAAAGAAGAATGGTCGGTTTCAAGCTTTAAACGCTGATTGGGATATATGGGCTGCAAATCTTCAAACAGCGGGCGGGGCAAAAGCTTATCCAAGGGTATACCGTTGACGCTGATGATATTGTACATAGCGTCATACTTGTCCTCATGGATGTTTTTGACCTTACCGCGAACGGTGTCGCCCCGCCGCAGATTGAATCTGCGTATCTGTGCGTTGGAGAGGTAAGCATCTTCCGAGCTGGGCTCGCAGTTTCGGACGCGCAAAAAACCAAAGCCCTCGTTGTGGATTTCCAGCACGCCCTCACGCTCGTCGGCATCTCTTTCAAAGGCCAGAGCGGGGATAGACTGCGCGGTAGGCGTTTCAAATTCCGGCGGTTCCTGCCTTGCGGTATAAGCCTGTTTTGGCGCTGCGGTTTCCTGCCTCACGACATGGCCTTGCAAAAATTCCATTTGGCTTTTAAGCTTTTTAAGCAGAGGGCTGGGTTCATCTGTTCCCTTAGTAGGACGGCCGCGGAGTGACTTGGGAGAGGGCAAAGTCTTACCGGTAACAATATCACAGATGGCTTCAATCAGCATGTCACGTTTTAGCGAGGTAGGGGAAGCTACTCCCAGCTCCCGAGCGATGTCTCTGAGCTGGAATAAATTGACGTTATCAAATTCTGATTTATTTAACATTGTTTGCTCCGTGAGCAACCTCCGACAGGAAGAGCCTATTAATAGATAAAAGACTGAAGAGACAAAATCAAAAATATTTGACTGCAGACAAGAACGGATGAGTTATGGGGCTGCGGCTGTGCGGTTTTAAATCGGCTTTAAGGCGCAGCCTGCTGATAGCGCAGAACGGCAACTATATACTGGGCAGTATGGCATTAACCGGTAAATCACAACAAAACCGGTACTCTTAGAGCCGATTGGCGTTATCCGAAACTTGTTCGAGGTAGATGTCTTTATTAAAAATGTCATTAATGTCGTTTGGGAGGCAGCTTGATAAAATTATATACAATAAATATTATATCCGTATAAATATAAAAGTCAATTATATATCGCTATTTTGTCATATTTTAAAAGCCCCCTCTATACGTACGCTGTAAGTTTATTTTAACCTGTTTTTAGGGTAGATAAATCAAAGGTTTTAGGGTTTTTTACAAAATAATGTTTATTTTATCTAAGTAGTTTGAAAAATGTTTGAGCAGGAGTTCAAGTGGGTTCTTGAGGTAAGCTTATCCAAAGCGCATATCATAGTGAAACTTTGTAGAGCATTTTGGTAATATTTAGCCAAATGATGCCGAAACACTTAAACAGTTATAATTATTAAATGACGTTTTTTAAAAACTCCGCAATTTGTTCGGCGGTCACGCGGCTGAGCACCGGGTCTGAGCACTCTGCCATCACCCGGATTTTAGGTTCCGTACCCGAGGGACGGATTACAATGCGTCCGCGGCCGCCCAGCTGCGCCTCGATTTCCGCAATTTTATCCTTCAAGCGTTCATCAGCGCATATTTTGTCTCTGGCTTCGCGCTGTACCGCCACATTTATCAATGTTTGAGGATAAATCTTGCAATTATCAATCAATTCTTTGATGTTCTTGCCGCGGCTTTGGATTACGTTGAGCAGCTCTAACGCTGTAAATACGCCGTCTCCTGTGGAAAGGTAATCTCGAAGTATTACATGGCCGGATTCCTCGGCACCCAGGTTGAGGCCGTGTTCGGTCATCTTTTCCAGCACATACTTGTCGCCTACGTCTGCCCGGTAAAGCCCTATACCAGCATCCTTAAGCGAGACCTCCACACCCATGTTGGTCATTATAGTACCTACGGCCGCGCCGCCGGAGAGCCTGTTTTCTGATTTATAATAGGAGGCGAGTATGTATAACACGCTGTCGCCGCCGTAAATGTTTCCACGGCTATCGCTTACGATTACGCGGTCGCCGTCGCCGTCAAAGGAAAAGCCAAAATCGGCGTGCTGTTTTCGCACACAGTCTTTCAGGGCAGAGGGGAATGTTGCGCCGCAGGCGTCATTGATGCGGTCGGAGGCTATTGAAGTATTTATGGCCGTGACCGCAGCGCCCGCACGCTTAAAAATTTCAGGTGCGGTGACCGCGGTTGCGCCGTTTGCGCAATCAAGCACTATTTTAAGGCCTTTCAGCGGGTGACGCAGCAATGAGAGCGCATATTTTATGTAATCCTCTGAGGTTGCTGAGTAATCCAAGATTTTGCCCAAATTGCCGCGGCTCTTCGCGTTGCGTTCATCAATAAGTTTTTCCAGTTCCAGCTCCTGATATACATTGAGTTTTTTGCCGGTACCCTCAAAAATTTTGATTCCGTTGTATTCCGGCGGGTTATGAGAGGCGCTTATGACGATACAGTAATCGCACTCATACAGTCCGGACAGATAAGCCGCCGCGGGCGTAGGAAGTATCCCGGCTTTAATGATACTGCAGCCGCCGGACCCAAGGCCTGCCGCGCAGGCGTTTTCAATCAATTCGCCGCTAAGCCGGGTGTCCTTTGCGATGAGTACCTTGGGGTTGGGATTGTTCTGGCAGGCGATTCGCGCAAGTGCACTGCCGGCAAAAAAAGCAGTCTCGCAAAGACTGCTTTTGTGTACGATTTCTCTGATACCGTCGGTTCCGAAATATTTTAGCATCTTACCCCCGTAAAAGCGAAACTCTCGAGCCCCGTTATTTTACGCAAGATAAGCAAGTGCTTTACATTACTCCGTAAAAAATCAGCTCAATGATTCGATAAGATATGTTCCGCGGCTATTGCCCCATCTGCACATGCCGTTACTATTTGCCTCAAAAACTTTTGCCGCACATCGCCTGCTGCGTATACTCCGGGAATATTGGTGCGCATAAACTCGTCTGCCAATACGTATCCAAAACTGTCAAGCTCAACGCCGTCCATAAGCTGGGTTTCCGGCGTTCTGCCTATGGCCACAAACAACCCGTCAATCTCAAGGCTGCCCGATTCTCCGGTTACTTCGTCTTTCAGCAGCGCCTGCTTAAGCACGGGTTCGCCCTTTAGTTCTTGCACGGTGCTGTTCAGCCTAATCGTAACATTGGGCAGTTTTTTAAGTTTTTCCACCATAAGGTTGGGCGCTCGAAAACAGTCTCTGCGGTGGACAAGCGTCACGCTTGAGCAAATAGGGGATAGGTAGATGGCTTCCTCAACGGCGGTATTTCCGCCGCCGACTACCGCCACATGTTTGCCCCTGAAAAAACCGCCGTCACAGGTCGCGCAATATGAAAGCCCCTTGCCAAGATACGCGCTTTCGTTGGAAAGCCCGAGATTTTTAGGAAACGCCCCAGTACATAATATGATATAAGTGCTTTGAAAAATTCCCTGTGCGGTAACAATTTTTTTTACAGGGTTCTCAAGCTCAAGCTTATGCACCTCCGTACTCAGCTGGGCAAGCCCGAAACGCTTGGCGGTTGCGAGCATGTTTTGGGTCAAGGTGTAGCCGTCTATGTTGTCGAATCCGGGGTAATTTTCTATTTCATAGGTAATCGCCGCCTGTCCGCCTATACCCATTTTGTCAAGCAACAGCGTTTTAAGCCCGCCCCGCGCCGCATAAATAGCCGCTGTCAGCCCGGCAGGGCCGCCGCCTAAAATAATTAAATCATAAGTGTTGTTATCCATATCGTATCTCCTCGGTCGTTTTTAATGCGGCGTTGCCGCCTGTGCCGGCAGAATCAATGTATCATATCTATTTTAACCCTAACTTAAATAGATTAAACCGCTCAAATAATGCACACGCATATAAACCGGTTTTAGATAAGCTTTACCGGACGCAGCTAATTAACATTTATATGATATAATAACATAATACAAGTTATAAGTAACTTGGCCGTTCCATTCATATTCCGACAATTTTATTTATGTCTATGCACTGTCATAATTTTATGAATTTAGCGTTGCCTTTTTCAAAATAACTCAAGTTTTCAAATCCGATTTTTTTAAGGTTGGCGGAAACTTGCCCAAAGCCTTCGAGTATGCGCCCTACATTGTGCGCATCTGAGCCATAGCTTATCAGCCTGCCGCCCAGTTCATAATAGCGCGCCAAAATTTCATATGACGGCATAACGGGTGTTCCGGCGGTTTTTACGTTGGTATTCACTTCAAGCACCTTTTGCTCTTTAATCACCGTATCCAGTATTTTGTCTATGAGCGCGGGAAAATCGCTGTATCTTAGCAGTTGGTCCGGATAGGGAGCGTTTCGTGCCACATAGCCCAAATGCCCGACAATGTGGTAATCATACTTGACATTCAAACTCTCCAGCACGGTTTCCAAGTAGCGCCTGTACGCAAATTGTTTGTCTTTGCCTTCAAAATACGGCTGAAGGTAACAGTCCTTTCCGTCGGTCAAGTGCACGCTGTTTATGCAGTAATCAAAACTATACTTATTGGTTAGCCGCACATATTCATCCTGTGCGTCGCTGTGATAGCCAAATTCCGCACCGGCAAGCAGCGTCACCCCCCGGCCGGCGTACTCAACCTTGAGCGCGTGAGCGCAGCTAAGATATGCGTCCAGGTCAGTCTGCACAAAATCCAAGCCGCTTACATAGTAATCCATGTCAACATGCTCGGAAAACCCAAAGATTTTGCATCCGGCTGTAAAGGCGGCGGCAGCCATATCCTGCGCGGTGTCCCTGCCGTCCGCGGAAAATTTAGTGTGTGAGTGTATGTCTATCATATCGGCATTCAATCGTTCGTGTAGCATATGATTTATTCTGTGTTGTCTCCTTATGGTTTAGTCATATAATAGCATATTATATATAATTCATAACGTGTATAAACATAGCGGCGGCGCCGGGAATTACAGTAATAAAACGGTGGCGCCGGGACTCCGTAACAAAATTTACAAAAGCGTTTTGCTCTTCGACTGCAAGCAAGAGATGCTTTGGCGCAATAATGTTATTGAAAATATTTATACACATATTATGTATGTTATAAAAAATCTCATCGAGGCAAGACCCGTTGTAGCTCTTAGCTCACTTCATTCGCGTTTAGTGAAGCGATGCAATACGCAGTGGGACTAACCCGGATTGATTGAAGCTTTTGCGCAAAATTAATTGCGGATATAATGTAAGCATCAAGTCGCTGCGTCAACAAACATAACAGAGCTTGCAACAAAGGCAAAGTTAGGGGATTGCCGCGTTGCAAGGGAGAGGTTAAAATTCGGCAGTTGTTTTTAAGTTTACTGCCGCAAATTAGCTCACGGCAGAAAATCTGCGCTTAATAATCTGCAGGCGATGCAGTAAAAAATAGTTTACACAAGATAGAACACACGCAACAAAATCGGCAGTCCTGCGATGCTGCAGTATATGATATTATAGCATATATTTTACTTTAATGCCTATAAAATAATAAGGTATGCCGAGTTTGCTTGATACTGCAAGGCAACTTGTGATAGAATAATACCAATTTAACGGAGATTGAAATGGAAAAAATTTATCAACATTGGCTAGAGATTACTGAACCGTATCCCGATTTGCATCAGGAACTTTTGGATATTTCGGGTGATAAAGCGCAGATAGAGGATCGCTTTTATCGGGAGCTTGCCTTTGGCACTGCCGGAATGCGCGGAATTTTAGGTGCTGGAACGAACCGCATGAACGAGATTACGCTCGCACGGGCGGCGGCCGCAGTTTCAAAATATTTGCTCACCCAATCTGACCTGCCCAGCATAGCAATTTCCTATGACACTCGTCACAAGTCACGGGAGTTTGCCCGTATTTCCGCAAGTGTTTACGCATCCTACGGCATAAGGGTTCATCTGTTTGAGAACATTATGCCCACGCCCATACTTTCCTATGCCGTTCGCCGGCTCAAATGCACGGGCGGCGCAATGGTTACCGCCAGTCACAACCCCAAGCAATACAACGGATATAAAATTTATGGGGATGACGGCTGTCAGATAGGCGCAGAAGTCGCAGAAGAAATAGAGAACAACATGCGCTCTCATTCAGTTGACGGCGCAGTGACGCAGCAAGATTTTGACCGCGCGGTCCGGCAAGGGATGATAAGCTTTGTACCAGACACGCTTTATGAAGATTATATGGCGGAGATACTGAAATATTCTCTTAGTGACGGACAGATAGATTTTAAAATCGTATTTACGCCCCTTAACGGGACAGGGAATTTACCTGTGCGTGATATCTTAAACCGCATAGGCGCAAAAAATATCATGGTTGTGCCTGAACAAGAGCGCCCCGATCCCGACTTTACAACCTGCCCTTACCCGAATCCCGAGTCGGCGGACGCCCTTGATTTGGCTATCGCCCTTGCGAACAAAGAAAATGCCGACCTTGTTATTGCCACAGATCCCGACGCGGACAGGGTGGGCATCGCCGTACGTCACGGCGGAAGTATGCGGCTTATCAGCGGAAACGAACTTGGGGTTCTGCTTTGCAGTTATATACTTTCGCGCAAAAAAACACTGGGAACACTGCCAAAGACCCCTGTTATAATTAAAACCGTTGTCACCACCACAATGCCCGAGGTGATAATTAAAGATTACGGCGGATATTGTATTGATACATTCACAGGCTTTAAGCATATCGGCGAAAAGGTCGGGCAGCTGGAATCGCAGGGAAAGCTGTCTGATTTGATACTTGCGTTTGAGGAGAGCTACGGCTATCTGCCGGGAGGCTATATACGTGATAAGGATGCGGTGGCAACCTCCATGCTAATTGCGGAAATGGCGGACTATTATGCCGAAAAGGGTCAGAATCTGGTGGAAGTTCTCAAGCAGCTATATCGCCGTTACGGTCACTATGTAAGCATAACCCGCGCCTACGACTTTAATGGCAAACAGGGCGCTGCAAAGATGAAAAGCATTGTAGCTGATTTCCGCAAAAATCCGCCTGCAGAAATTTGCGGACAGAAAGTAATTGAAGTCAAGGACTATTTGCAGGGCATAGAGGGCATGGAAAGCGCTGATGTGCTCTCGTATAAGACTGAGGAATTAAAAGCGATTTTACGCCCGTCCGGTACTGAGCCTAAGCTTAAAATTTACGTGCATATCCACGGCCCGGACGAAGATGATTGCAGCAGGCAGGCGGAAGCGGCGTTTGAATGCATGGAAAGCCGCATGGAATAAATGCATAGTACTATGAAAGCAGCGCAGTTTGCATAGTATTATGCAAGGAGCAGTACATGATAAAAAATATTTCTACAGGCAAAGCACCCAAGGCAATAGGGCCATATTCTCAGGCGGTTGTTGCCGATGGATTTGTATTTACATCCGGACAATTACCTGTGGATCCTGTTACAAGCCAAATCCCGGATGGTATACAAGCTCAAACTGAACTTGTGCTGCAAAATTTACTTACCGTGTTGAATGCCGCGGGGGCAAGGACTGAAAATGTAGTGAAGACTACAATTTTTTTAAAGGATATATCAGATTTTTTCGCAGTAAATGAAATCTACTCAAAGTATTTTTTGCAGCCTTTCCCCGCCCGCTCCTGCATTCAAGCTGCGGCACTGCCTAAAGACGTACTGATTGAAATAGAAGCGGTTGCCTTGATAACTAAACCGCAGCAGTAATTTGATAGCACAAAACTCTGTGCGGTTATTTTATGCTAAGCAGCTTGTAAATGCTTAATAGTAGCCCGAGTGGCTTTTTGAAGTAAAAAATGGCCCAAGGCGCAAGCCTTTGGTGTAGCCAATGTGAAAGCGTTTAAGTGGCTTAACCAAAAAGATGCCAATGCGAATGCATTTAGGTGGCTTAACCGAAAAGATGCCAAGTGAGAGTGTTTAGGCGGCTTTAGCCGAATAAGTACCGAAATGCTTAAACATTTACAAGTGGATTAGTATCAGTCTTGATATTTCGTGTTTTCTGCAATCTCAAAATAATATACATTAATGTGCAAAAAGTATTTAAGGCCGGACATGCGTAGCAAACACAATTTGTATATAACAATTTTTAAATCGGAATTTTTCAATGTTAAATCAATTTTCCAGAACTCAACTGCTGCTTGGCGATGAGGGGATGCAAAAACTGCAAAACGCCTGTGTTGCCGTATTCGGAATCGGCGGAGTTGGCTCGTATACCGCAGAGGCTCTTGCGAGATCTGGGGTGGGCAAGCTTGTACTTGTCGACGATGACAAAGTCTGCCTTACAAATATCAACCGGCAGCTCGTGGCTCTAAAAAGCACGGTGGGTATGTATAAAACAGAAGTAATGCGTAGGCGCATATTGGACATAAACCCCAAGGCCGAGGTTGTAACCCACCAATGTTTTTTTACCGACGCCAGCAAAAAGGAGTTTGATTTTGGCAGCTACAGTTATATCGCCGACGCCATCGATACAATCTCCGCCAAGCTGACTTTGGTTGAGTGTGCAAAATCATATGGCGTACCCATAATAAGCTGCATGAGCGCAGGCAACAAATTGGACGCTGTCGCATTTGAGGTTGCGGACATATTTGCTACCTCAGTATGCCCAATAGCAAAGGTAATGCGCAGAGAGTTGCGTCAAAGAAGCATTGAAAGCCTTAAGGTAGTATATTCCAAAGAAATCGCGATTGCTCCCGCAGAGGACGAATCAAACAGCTGTCGGAACAACTGTATTTGCCCCAAGGATACAAAGCGTACATGCACAATAAGGCGGCAAATCCCGGGCAGTGTTTCGTTTGTGCCGTCAGTAGCCGGCCTCATACTTGCCGGCGAAATAGTAAAAGATATTATTTCGACAACTTAAGGGAAGCAGGTATCGATACAGCAACTGCTATCCGGCCATTCCCAAAAAC
Organism: uncultured Clostridia bacterium; assembly: GCA_964587785.1. Taxonomy (GTDB): domain Bacteria; phylum Bacillota; class Clostridia; order Christensenellales; family HGM11417; genus CAZPMG01. The sequence goes on along the minus strand of CAZPMG010000029.1, from coordinate 8,950 downwards.
TTTTAATTAATTACGCTTAGTACTATGCAAAAACTGGGTTTTTAATAGTACTATGCGTCTGAGGAAAAATGAATAATATACAAAAACGCGTCTTAGCGGTACATGACATATCTTGCGTAGGCAGATGCTCTTTGACAGTTGCCTTGCCCATAATTTCCGCAGCAGGAATAGAGACCGCATGTCTGCCTACTGCCGTGCTTTCGACGCATACGGGCGGATTTGAGGGTTTTACCTATCGCGATCTTACCGAAGATATGCTGCCCATTTCCGCACATTGGAAGAGCCTTGGTCAAAAATTTGACGCTATTTACACGGGTTTTTTGGGCTCATTTGGGCAGTTGGATATAATAAAACGCCTGTTTGCAGAATTCGGCAGTCCGCCTGCACTAAAAATTTTGGATCCCGTTATTGCAGACCACGGAAAACTCTATAAGATTTTTGACATGCGCTTTGTCGCTGGTATGGTGCAGCTTGCAAAAGACGTTGACCTGATCATACCAAATATTACCGAAGCATGTTTTCTGCTTGGCAAAACTTACAGCCCGCCGCCGTACGCGCCGCAATTTATTGAAAGCTTGTTGGACGGCCTTTTAAATCTTGGCGCCAAGAGCGCGGTGCTCACCGGTGTAAGCTTTGCAAAAGGCGAGCTTGGCGCGGCATGTAAACGCGCTGAGGATAGGCAAGCAAGCTTTGCCTTTACTTCGCATATTGAGGGTGAATATCATGGAACTGGCGACGTGTTCGCAAGCACGTTGACTGCTGCGCTGCTGCGCGGATTTTCTCTGGAGCGCAGTATGGATATTGCCGTCAAATATACTTATCGCTGTATAAAGCGCACGCTTGCCGCAGGCACCGATGTAAGATACGGGGTGCACTTTGAATTGGAGATGCCCTATTTTCTGAGCTTGTTGGAAGGCGGCAATGTTTGACTTTGACAGTCGGATTGAACGAAAGGGGACGTCTTCAGTAAAATTTGACTCTACCTTAAGACGCGGACGCAGTCCGGATACTATACCGCTTTGGGTGGCGGATATGGATTTCGCCGTTCCGCAATGTATCACTGACGCGCTGACAGAGCGCATCCGGCACGGAGTTTACGGATATACAGAAATTGATGAAAGTTACTTTCAGGCAGTGTATGACTGGTATGCAAGCCGATTTGACTACCGGCCCGAGTTTGATTGGCTTACCGGAACGCCGGGTGTAGTTTACGCAATTGCCGCCGCTGTGCGGGCATTCACATGCGAAGGGGACTCCGTTTTAATTCAGCGCCCTGTCTACTACCCATTTTCTTCTGTAATATTAAAAAACAACCGCAAATTGATAAACAACGCGCTTGTCTACAGTCCGGAAGGCTACAAGATTGATATTGATGATTTTAGAGAAAAGATTGTTAAAAACAACGTAAAATTATTTATCTTATGCAGCCCTCACAATCCGGTGTCGAGAGTTTGGAGCAGGGCAGAGCTTGGGGCGATGGCGGAGATTTGCTTGCAAAACGATGTGATAATTGTTTCTGATGAAATCCACTGCGATATAACATTTTCCCCGCACACACATACAGTATTTAATACCTTGAGCAAGGATGCGGCGCAGCGCACGGTGCTTTGTACGTCGGCCGGAAAAACCTTTAATCTGGCAGGGCTTCAAGTTTCCAATGTCTTTATAGAAAATCAAGAACTGAGAAGGGAATTTCGACGGGAAATAGCCCGAACAGGCTATAGCCTGCTCAATACGATGGGACTGGCGGCAACTCAAGCGGCCTATGCAAAAGGCGCGCCGTGGCTGGACGCGCTTTTGAAATATTTAAAAGAAAATTATAATTTGATGTCTCATGCGTTAAGTGAAATTTCCGGTGTAAGCCGACTTCCGCTTGAGGGTACTTATCTGCAATGGATAGATTTTAGATATACGGGCTTATCCGCGAAGGAAGTTGAAGAGCGGATATCCAAACGCGCAAAATTGTGGTTGAGTGAAGGAAAAATATTCGGCAGCGAGGG
>CAZPMG010000029.1:3804-6850 GCA_964587785.1 uncultured Clostridia bacterium | reverse complement strand
TTCAGGCTGGCTGTGCTTTCGTTGTTGTGCGGGCCAAGGCATTACAAAGTTTTTCGTAATTGTGACAGGCGGACCTTTTAACACAAATACTTTATCGGCTATCAAAAGGCTTTCGTCAACATCATGAGTTACATACAAGGTAGTGCGCGGATATGCGTCCCATGTCTTTAAGAATGCTGCGAGCAGCCTGTGTTTCAGACCAATATCCAAGCCCTTGAAAGGCTCATCCATAAGCAGCACTGTTGATGGATAAGCAAAAGCGCGGGCAATGGAAACACGCTGAGCCATGCCGCCCGAGAGTTGACTCGGATACAATCCGGCATAATCGGTCATTTCCACTAATTTAAGCACATCTTCCGCGACCCTGAGCCTGGACGTCTTTTCGGGGTACACGGAGCGCAATACATACTCTATGTTTTCGCTCACTGTGAGATTAGGAAGCAATCTGGGCTCTTGAAAGATATAAGAAATTTTTCGGTCCGCACCTTTTATTAAGCCTTCATAGCCGCTGAGCTTGCTGACACAGTTTAGCATTGTAGTCTTTCCGCAGCCCGAAGCTCCCAATATAGCACTGATTTTTCCGCCTTCAAAGGTGGCGGAAAAATCTTTCAGCACGGCCAATCGGCCATAGCTTTTACTGACATTTATAAATTCAATTGGCATCAACGACATTTTTTTTCTTCCAAATCAGCGTATAATGCTGAATAATCCGAACAGCAACTTCCAGGGCATAGCTTAAAACAATGGCGACTATGGTCCACGCAAGCAGCCCGTCCATTTGCAGATTGGCGCTTTTTATGTTCATGGCAAGCCCCATGCTTGCTTTAGTCTGTGAAAACACCTCCGCGGCGATTATAAGCTTTACGCTTAAACTCAGGCAGCTGATTACCTGTGAAAACATGTTTTCTGCTATTGCCGGAATATAAAAATACAAGAGACGATGGGAGCGAGGGACTTCAAAAGCTTTTGACATCTCTTCTAAATTTTTGTCACGACTTATCATGGCCTGATAAAAGGCAGAAAACATCATGGGCAAAATTACAAGTGCGCTGACTAATATGGGGCTTTTTTTGCTGCCTAGCCATATAACAGCAATAAGTATTACCGACATAGTAGGCACTGCGCGTGCCAGCACAATAAAGGGATAAATGAATCTATAGAACCATTTAAATTGTGCGCATAAAAGGGCAAGCGCCAAGGAAGCAAAAAATGATATACAAAAAGAGAGCAACGCACGTACAAGCGTACCTGCCGTGTTTGCTAAAAACTCTCCTGACTTAATGAGCTCGCCCAGCGCGGAAAAGGTTTGTGCCGGCGTAGGCAAAATAATAGCGATATCTATTATGCGCGCAAACACGTGCCATGATAAAATTATCAAAGCCAGCGCCAAAACCGGTTGTATTAAATTTTGCAAATACTTAATGCGCATATCAGATACAGTTAGCTGCGATCTTTGCAGCTAATTTTGTTTCGGTTAAACCACGTTGTAATCATAAGGAATGATGATTACAATGCTGTTTGAGATACGCAGGGCCTCGTTTCAGCATTGCCTTTCTCGCCTTGTTGTTTTTTTGTCGTAACGTCGCTATTGCCATAACACATAACAGAAATAATCATAAAATGATAGAATCCATTTCCAAAACGTCTCAATCAATAAGGAACATCGTTACGCGGTCATGAGCGGTAAGAATGATTACTAATCATTTTTGTGTACGCAAGACTTATTGTCGTAATAGAGTAGAGTAGTTATTTCAAGAAAAAAGAACACAGCGGGACGCAGGAAGGGACAGAAAATTTAAAAGGGCAAAACTCTTTTGAAATCTCTTGTCTGCGCATGACACTCTTGCATACGCAATGCCCGGCTTACAAAAAGCCGATTCAAATCAACTTTGTCTGCTTCAAGGCAATTTTGTCTGCGCTCACAATGGCCTGCCTAATCATTGTGATAAAAGTCGTCATCAGGCAAGCTTCCGCCTATGGTTGCGGGGTTGAATGCGTGTAGCGCGCTTAAATATGATTCAACCGCTTGCTTAGACTGCTGGGCGCTTTTAAATTCGATGTTGCAGCGCTGTATAAGATCCGCAGTAAACGCAAGCTGAAGCCCGCTGCCCGCAGCCTGAACGGCCAAGCCCGCTGCCTCGGGGTTTTCGTTGGTCCATTGAGCGCTCGACTGTAGCTGAGAAATAAAGTTATTTATAAATGTGCGGTTGTTGTTATAAAACTCCCGACGCGCAACAACGGATACTTGGGGATAATTTGTATCGCTATCCTCAGCTTGTCTCCAAAGTTCCTGAAGGTCAAAGGCGACAACCGCGCCCGTCGCTCCGTGTGACATGGTAACCTGCGGCTCTCCGAGTATGGCAAATTTATAGTCGCCTGTTGCCAGTGCGGCTATAGCTTTAGGCGGTTGATCCACAAAAGTCAAGGCAACCTTGCCGGTGACAGGCTCTTCACTTTCCACATATTCGATATCGTTTTGCTCAAGTATATATTTGAACAAAATATCGGGAGTTTGGCCTCTGCCGATATTTACCACGACTTCGCCGACAAGCTGCTGCACGTCATTGAATGTTTTGCCGTCAGTTGTCACCATATATAGTGAGCCTTGAATTACCGTGGAAAGCAATATAACGTTTTGCCCGCCGGTATTATATAAAGTGGACGCCATATTTGTAGGCATTAATACGATATCCGCTTCATTAGAAATTATCCCCGAACTGAGTGCCGTAGGAACTGTCTTTATTTCATAGATAATTTCCCGGCTGCCTTGATAGTTGTCATGTAATAGCTTTGAAACCGCCAAAGCGGGGGCGCCGTCTGTCATAAAAACAGTTACAGTTTGATCGGGGCGGCCGGAACAGCCTGCCAACGCGGTAACCCCAACAACAATCAATAGAAAAAAGAATATAACAATCTTTTTCATACTTCCTCCAAAAGAAATAAATTATTGATACTATAATTTTAACTGCAGGTAAAGATAACCAAAACCCGATTATTACTCCACATGCTTGTTAATTTTAAAATTCCGCTCTTAAATACTTGCAAG
>CAZPMG010000029.1:0-3704 GCA_964587785.1 uncultured Clostridia bacterium | reverse complement strand
ATTTTTCCGGAAAGCGCAGATATCTGCTCGTTAGTGCCTTTGACAATAAGGCTTATTATAAAAACCTCATTTTGCGGATAGGGCAGGCCCATTCTTCCCAAAATCATATCGCCGAATTGTGATAACAAGTTTTGAACAAGTTCGGCCTTGCTTCTGTCTTTTTCAATTATTATACCCATAACACCTAATCTTTGCACGTCCGACCTCCGGAAAAAGAAAAACTGCAACCAAAAAGATTGCAGTAAAAACACAAATATACCGATTGCCGTTGCGGCAGATCAAACTGCTGCAAAGGTCACGCGGAAAACAGTGAATTACTTACTCTCCGATTGGAAATCATCGATTCAGTAAATTTATGTTAACATAGTTGAAAACAAAAATCAAGCAAAAGGATGCGTCGGTTCTTTAGAAGAACTTAAAAAATGTGGCTTAAAGGCATTATGCATATTCCCGCAAACGTAGCTATTAGCGCAGCTCGCTGAAACCCGTATTGCCGCGAGGAAGGGATGAGCTCTTCTATGGCTACATATATCATTATTCCCGAGATTAGGGCGAAAATCGCGCCTAACAAAAAATCATTGATAAATGGCTTAAAGATTAAAAAAGCTAAAAGTGCGCCCAGCGGTTCTGCCGCCCCCGATAAGAAGGTGTATCTGAAAGCCTTGCGCCTGCTTCCTGTCGCATAATATACCGGCATCGCCACCGAAATTCCCTCGGGGATATTGTGCATGGCTATGGCGATGGTAATAGATATTCCCAAGGCAATGTCTTCATAACCTGCCATAAAGGTTGCAATTCCTTCGGGAAAGTTATGCAGGCCGATTGCAACCGTAGATACTACGCCCACGCGAAATAGATTTTTATGGGGGCGGCTGTTTTCTGATTCGTCAAAACTTTGGTGGGGGATAAAGCGGTCCAATGCACCCGCCGAAACAATCCCTAAGATCAAAAAGAATACACCGAAAAAAATTCCAAGCTTATCGCCGGAAAAGTTGGTCAAAAACTCCTGAGCGTTAGGCAGCAAATCGGTAAAGGAAACACTCAGCATTACCCCGCCTGCAAAACCCAAGGATATTGAGAGAAGCTTTTCGCTTTTGCCTCTTGTAAAAAAAATGACAAGCGTACCGAGCATTGTTGAAAAGCCTGCAATTGCAGACAGTAAAAGCGCGATCAGTGCTCTTTGATCAAACATACTTTCCTCCTATGTATGTTAAAAATGATATCACGAAAAATAAACAAAATCAAATCAATTGGTATCTTTTGAATTTTAACTACACAAAATAGTTTTATGTATTACGGTATCGCCGCGGCTATGCTGGCTGTGCTGATTCTATTTATGCCGCTCAGGTTTACTGCGGAAATAAAATTATGTCTGGTTGAAGTAAAAGCCAAGGCAGAATTAAAGCTTTGGTTTTTACCTGTATACTGCGCAACTATCTCATATAAAGAGGGAGTGTTTTTAGAGCAGAAAAAGGGAAAGAAAGAAACACTTGAGTTTTCATACAAAACCAACATTTTTCTTGATGCCGTACAGAGAAGCATTCGCCCTCAAAAGATTGATTATATTGTAATAATTTCACTCGAAAACTTGCATAGTACTATGCAAACCACTGCTTTTATAGAGTACTTTTCTAAACTTATCAACAATTATGTGTCATTTAAATTTAATTTTCCTATGCAATCCGCTGTTCTAATGTCTGTCTCTCACAGGCCCGCATTGGACGCCGAGGCCGTGGGTATATTAAATATAAGGATTGCGGATATTATTAAAAACTTAGTTGTTTTCTTTTTTAAAGGAGCTTACCATGCAAGAAGGCAGTCAGAACCAAATTGAAGCCGTCATGTCTACGGCACTGAAAAATATTAAGAGCATAGCCGATGTAAATACCGTTATCGGCGCGCCGTTTATTCACCCGGACGGAACGGCTATAATCCCTGTAAGTAAAGTTACGGTGGGTGTCCTGACGGGCGGAGGCGAGTATGCCGGCTCAAAAGAGCTTGCCAAACGCGCGCAAGATTATCCCTTTTCAGGCGGAAGCGGGGCGGCGATTTCCTTAAACCCTATCGGTTTTTTGGTGCAGAGCGGAAACGATATTAAAATGGTCAACGTCCAGCAGGCCGGAGCATACGAAAAATTATTTGATGCTGCAGGAAGTGTGCTTTCAAAATTTATCAAACCCAATTAAGTTTAACGTGAGGCTATCAGTGAGACCGGCTTTTTTAAAGAAATATTTTTTTGTTTTAACAGTAGCGTTATTAGTTTGCATGACCGCAGCCGTTTTTACGCCTTTAAGGCAGGAAAACGCCGAGGCCGCACATGCTGCCCAGCTGCCTCCATCCTCTTCAATGGTCATGATGGAAAGTTCCACCGGGCGCGTATTGTATTCTCAAGATGCGTTCACACGCAGAAGAATGGCCAGCACCACAAAGATAATGACTGCTTTGATAGTTTTGGAAACATGCAAACCCGAAGAGATCGTTACAGTCGACAAGCGGGCGCAAGGAGTAGAGGGATCGAGCATCTACCTGCGCACGGGAGACAAGCTGAGCGTCGAGCAGCTTTTATACGGGCTTATGTTAAGGTCGGGTAATGACTGCGCCGTTGCCTTGGCGATACACACTGCCGGCAGCGTTGAAGATTTTGCCAAAATGATGAATGCAAAAGCACAAGAGCTTGGCCTTAAGGATACCAGTTTTAAAAACCCTCACGGCCTTGACGATGAAGACCATTACACCACAGCATATGACTTGGCGGTTATCTCCTGCTGCGCGATGAGAAACCCGCATTTCCGCACAATTGTGTCCACCTCAAAATTTACCATTCCTGCCGGACAAGGTGAGGGAGACTATCAACGCATACTTTTCAATAAAAACAAAATGTTGAACCTTATTGAGGGCGGAAACGGAATAAAGACCGGCTACACAAAAAAAGCAGGCAGATGTCTTGTTTCAAGCTGTAAGCGCGGCGAATTGGAAGCGGTATGCGTAGTGCTTAACTGCGGGCCTATGTTTGAGATATCCTCTGCGCTTTTTGAAACAATGTATTCTGAATATTCCCTGCATAGACTGCTTGACGATTATCAACAGGTATGCGAGGCGACTCCGCCCGAGTCTGACAAGCCGGTAAAGCTATTCTCCCGCAAAGGATTCAGCTATCCTTTAAAAGAATCGGAGATTAAAAATATCAGCACACGCATTGAAGTTGATGAAAAAAAACTGCTTGACAAGCCCAATCCGGACGGAGTGGGTAAAATAAAAATTTATTACGATAATAACTTGATTTTTTCTCAAAAACTCTATACTATTTATGATGTAGAAGATAAGAACTTCTTGCAAAGCATTGATAGAGTTTTACAAAATTATTTTTTACGATATTATTGACGGCAAACCGCGGCGTTATTATCAGTGATAGGCGTGAAGGGCTCTTAAAAAGCCTCAAGTTAAATGTTTTATACGCTGGGGGTGTTTTATGCAAGCTGCGTCAAAGCATTTACGGCTCACGGAATGTGTTCATAAATAAAAAACAGTTTAAATACTTGCTGCGTTTTTGATTTTAGAACTCAAACAAAAAAAGAGATATGCGCCGCAGTTAAACATGCCGCCGTTCAGTTTTAGCCCTCGATTCTTTTTTGAATCGAAAGATGAAGCGACCATATACAAAACTTGGCCGGGCAGTGGCTTAAGGCAGCTCAAATGGATGTAAT
>CAZPMG010000028.1:12861-18796 GCA_964587785.1 uncultured Clostridia bacterium | reverse complement strand
CCGCACACAAAATCGTATGCGCGCTTTACGTCTTTAAAGTCCGCGTAATTTTCGCTGTATAGTTCAAGCAGTATGGGCGCGTCGCTGCAGCCGTTGTCCTCAAGCACGCGGAACAGCTCGTCAAAGTCGAATATGCCGCGGCCGGGCAGCGTAAGGCTGCCGTCGGCGTTGTAGTCGCAGATATGTACGGTGCGTATCCGCCCCTGCATATCCTCTGCAAACGCCTTGTAATCGGCGCGGCTCTGCATTGCCTGCTTGATGTCAAGGCAAGCGTAAAGTTCGGGGCAGTGCGCAAGCAGGTTTTGAAAGAACCCCGCAAACGAATAATACGCCCAGTGCACGTTTTCAAAGCACAGCGTCACGCCGTAGCTCTTGCACACCTCGCAAAGCTCTGCGGTGCGCCTGCCGAGCGCGGCATAATCAAAGTTGTTGTCCAGCTTTTTCAGGCGCGCAACGCCGTGGAACGTATAATTTTTTGCGCCCAGCTCCCTTGCGACGCTGAGCGCGCTCTCAAACACGTCCAGCGCGTCGCGGTAGGTGCGCGGAGCGCGGTTGTAAAGCTGCGGCTCAAACTGCGAGTTGAGCGTGTGCACAGAATGCACCTTTAGCTGCGGAAGTGCGGCAAGCTTTTGTTTGAGCAGATTTGCAAACTCCGGACGGTACTCGCTGTATGTGGTCAAAAAAATCTCGCACACCTGCGCGCCTGTGTCCGCAATGAGCGCAAGAGACTCCTCGGTGAGGGATTTGCCGAAATATGTTGCTGTGGATAGCCCAATCCTTTGGGACAGGGGAATTTTGGTTTTTTTATTCATTTGTTTGGGCACTTATGCCGTTTTTTACTGTATGCAATTTAACCCGCGCCTGCGCCGCCCGCGCATGATCACCGCAAGCCGGTATAAGGCTTGCTTGGCAACACTTCACGGCGGTTTTTGCAATTAAAGTTATGTCAGCTTAGCAGTCCTACAGCCGCGGCAATCGCCGTATCGCCGGTAAACCCGTCGGCTATTGCGTCGTCATGGATATGCTGCGGCACTATTCCCGTGCCGTGCAGGGAGGTCTCGCCGTCCGGGCGCAGCAGCTTTGAAACGGTCATTACCAGCCCGTAGCCGCTTACCGTCAAGTTGTTTTGGAAAAAATAATCCTGCTTGATTCCCTTGCCGAATGTGGGCTTGCCAAGAATTTTCAGGTCGGTGTCATAGTATTGCATTGCCATAAGCACCAGCTCGGACGCTGATGCGGACAGACCGTTTACCATAACCACGACGTCCTCAAAGCCCATGGCCGCATACTCGCTGGGAGCGGTGTAAAACGGAGCAAACTTTTCGCCGGCGTATTCGTCGTAACCGAGCAGAACCTCTTCGCCTGCCTCGCCCGGAACAAGGTACGACGCCACCACCACCGCCTCGGCGACATAGCCGCCGCGGTTGTAGCGCAGGTCAAGTATCAGCTTTGTCTTGCCCTCGTCCTTCATGCGCCGCATGGCTGACGCAAACGCCTCGCCTGCCACCTGCGTATCCATGTTAAAGTCCTCAAAGGAGCCGAACTGCACAATTGCCGTATACGGGTCAAGGTCTATGCCGGCGGCCGCAAGGTCGGGACTTGCGGTATAGTAGCGCGTGTGCTTGTGGGCAAAATAATCGCGCTTTACGGTAAACTCCTCTACATTACCGTCGCTGTACCTCATGCCTCCGCCGTACTGCTCGGGCACGGCAAGCAGCAATGTAAACTCTGCGTCTTGGGGCACTGCGGAGATATCTTGGGAAATAATCTGCTGCAATGAGCGGCTGTCGGCGCTGCCGGGGACGTGGTTGTCGTCCCAGGTTATGTCCGCGCTCTCGCCCTCATACTCCCACTTGAGGCCGCGCAGCTTGTAGTAACGCTTTATGCCGGCAATATCGGCGGGCGAGCCCACGGTTACGTCCATTACCGCAACGCCCCTGCCGTAACTAAGGCCAAAGCCCCACCAGTCGGCGGAGGGATTGTCGGAAAAGGGCACCATTGTAATGCCTATGCCCTTGCTTTGGTTTTGCGTTATCTCCTGCCTGAACTGCTCGGTCTGTTCAGGTGTGAGCAGCGACGCGTAATCGTCGCCCAGCACGGACAGCCCCTGCACGCCGTAGGTCATAATCACCTCGCGCAGCTGCTTTTCGGACAGGCCCGACTTTGACGCGTAATAGGAGTTTTGGCTCACCTGCTCGTATATCCAGCGCGCAAGCTTGGCCTCCTCAGAAAGCGTAACTTCGGAAAATATTACGCCGCCAAGGAAAGACAGCGCAACAAGCATAATGCTCAAAAACGCGGCAATCAGCCTGCGGGTGCCCTTGTCGCCCGCGCCGTAGCGCTCTTCGCGTGCGATGTCAACCTGCTGGTATTGCTGCCCGCCGCTCTCCTGCAGCTCCTCAAACGGATGCTGCATATTGCCTTTTTGATTGTCCATTTGTTACCGCCTTGTAAATTTGGCTTGCATTGGTTTGTGCATAACCGCCCTGTATATCATATGCCGCGCGTACGCCAAAAAACGTTATTTGCAGGCGCGGATATTTTGATAAAAGATTATCAACACAAATTTGTCCGCTATTTGCCGTCCCTGCCCTCACGCGCCTTGCACAGGTAAACCGCCTTTGCAACCGCCTTGGGCACGCGCGCATCCAGCGCGGTGGGGATTATGCTCTCGGCAGAAAGGCCGCCCTCCGGTTCGATGTCGGCTATCGCTTGTGCCGCGGCAAGTTTCATATCCACGGTTATGCGCCGCGCGCCGCTGTCCAGCACGCCGCGGAATATCCCGGGGAACGCCAAGAGATTGTTTATCTGGTTGGGATAATCGCTCCTGCCGGTTGCGGCAACTGCCGCGCCCGCGGCCTTTGCCTCGTCAGGCAGGATTTCAGGCACGGGGTTTGCCATGGCAAACACAACCGGACGCTCCGCCATAAACCGGATATATTCGGGCTTGAGTGCGTTTGCCACGGATACGCCTATGAACGCGTCCGCGCCCGAAAGCGCAGCCTCAAGGCCTCCGGTTACGCCGCGCGGATTGGTGAGCGACGCAAGCTCCTGCTTTGACCAGTCCATATTCTCGCGCCCGTTTACAAGCGTGCCGTGCTGATCGCACAGTATTATCTCGCCCACGCCGTAGCTTTGCAAAAGCTTGGCGATGGCGCAGCCTGCCGCGCCCGGGCCGTTGATTACTATTCTTGCCGATTTAAGCGGTTTATTTACCACCTTAAATGCATTTATCAGTCCGGCGAGCACAACTATTGCCGTGCCGTGCTGATCGTCGTGGAAAACCGGTATATCAAGTTCCTCTATGAGCCGCCGCTCGATTTCAAAGCAGCGCGGCGCGGATATGTCCTCAAGGTTGATGCCGCCGTATGTGGGGGCAACCGCCTTTATTACCGAAATAATCGCCTCTGTGTCCTGAGTGCCAAGCACAAGCGGCACTGCATCCACTCCGCCGAACACCTTGAAAAGCGCGCACTTTCCCTCCATTACCGGCATGGACGCAAGCGCGCCTATGTTGCCAAGGCCCAGCACCGCGCTGCCGTCGGAGATCACCGCCACGCTGTTCCACTTGCGCGTCAGCTCGTATGCCTCCTTGGGGTCGGCCTTGATTTCAAGGCAGGCGTCTGCTACGCCCGGCGTGTATGCAAGCGCAAGCTCGGCGCGCGTGGACACATTGCACCGCGGCTTTATCTCAAGCTTTCCCTTCCATGCCCTGTGCGCTTCAAGCGCGCTCAACTTTTCAGACATATGCGCCTCCCTGTTGTTAAAGTCGATTAATCTTGAATAATTTATTAAATAATTAATGGGCCATGCGGCTATATGCTGTATCCGTATATTATCACGGTCAGCTTGCCGCGAATGCAGCTTTAAACTTAAGCGGCGGATTATTTTCCGTTCAAGTGCCTGTGCAGCAGCAGTATTATTCGGAACGTCACCGCGTCGGAAAACCTGCGTATGTTAAGCCCCATATAGCGCTCGATCTTGTCAAGTCGGTACATCAGCGTGTTGCGGTGCATATACAGATGCCTTGAGGTCTCGCTTATGTTTAGGCTGTTGCTCAAAAACTCCTCCGCGGTAAAGAGCATCTCGGGGTCGTCGAGTATCTCGCGCGCGGACGGGTCGAGCAGCACGTCAAGGTGCTGCGCCAGCGTGGGCTTTGGAATGTCCTCTATCATCTTTACCATTATATATTCTTTGTATGAATGCACGCGGTTTTTGGACGCCGAGGACGCGCCCATCTTGAGCGCGCTCACCGCCTGCGAATAGGAACCCGGCACCTCATAGAGCGTGCGGCATATGCTGCCCACGCCCACGTCCGCGCGCACGCCCGCCTCGTCGGCTATGCTTGCGCAAAGGTGCTCGGCAAAGTCAAGCGCCGACTGATACTCGCCGCCGTCCGCGTCAAAGTTAAGGTAAGCAATGTTTCCGTCGTCCATGAGCACGGGCACCGAGCCGTCGTTGCCGGAAAACTGCAGCAGCAGGCTGAACACCTCGCCCGAGTGCTCCTTGTCGCACCTGATGGCAAGCACGCCCAGCGTACCCGACGGCAGCGCGTATTTTGCCGCAAACTTGTCTATCTGCGCGCGCGTGCACGAGCCCGACAGCAGCGCCTTGAGCGTGTCCGTGCGGCTGAGCGAATCGTCAGAGTGCACCAACGTGTTCTCTATCAGCGCGGAGGTCATGTACGCATAGTTGCGGCTGACCTCGTCCGCGCCCTCGATTACGCCTATATACGCTGCGCCGGGCGCGTTTATCAAAAAGTAAGTGCGCTTGCCGTCTACGTCCTCGCGTATGCCTTGGCTGAAGTCTGACAGCCGGAAATTTTTGTATGCGTAATCCGGCCTGCCGCCCCCTCCGGTTATGCGGCCGCCGAAAATATCGTATATGTCGATGGATATGCCCGTCTTTTGCGCAATATCCTCTGCTATTTTTTTAAGCTTTGTATTCATTTTTACCATTTGCCGCGCCTGCTTGCTGCGGCGCGGATATTTTACTTCTAATTACATTATTGTCTTAATTATATTATTAATAATATAGTTTGCGCATCGTTAAACACGCGGCAGGTATATACGCCCGCCGGTTAAACGCGCGGCAAGGCATACAGCTGTCCGCCGCTGCTCTGTGCGTTTAAGCGCTTTTCGGGCGTGCGCTTACTTTCCGAATATATATTCCTCAAGTTCCTGCACGCTGTCATAAAACGCGTACGCGCCCACGGATTCCAGCTCTTCGCGCGTGCGGTAGCCCCACAGCGCGGCCGCATACACAACGCCAGCGGCAATGGCGGACATACAGTCCGCGTCGCCGTCGCCCACCATTAGCGTGCGATCTGCGGTGACGCCAAGCTCGGCGAGTATGTTCAATATGCCCGCAGGGTGCGGCTTGGCGGGCACGCCCTCGCGCTGCCCGTACACCGCGTCAAACGGCGTGCCGGGGAAAAACTCGGCTATTGTGCGCTTTGCGGCGTCGTCCGTCTTGTTGGACAGCACGGCAATCTTGATCTTTGCGCTCTCCAGCTTTTTGAGCAGCCCTTCTATGCCCTCATAGGGCTTTGCAAGTCCGCCCACCCTGTGCCAGCCGCGGTTGTTGCGGTACCTTTGCACCATATCATCTATGATTTTGTCCGTGCGCATGGACTCGGGCAGCGCCATTCGCATAAACTCACGCGAGCCGTCGCCCACCATGGGCCGTGCCTCGGCGCGGGTAAGCGTCTTCAGGCCTGCCTCATGCAGCACTTTGTTCATTGCGTCCTTTAGTTCCTCTAAAGTGTCCAGCAGCGTTCCGTCCAAATCAAGTATTACAGCGTCAAATTTTTTCATTACCTATCCTTTGTTAGCCGCGTTGCTCCGAGCGTAATATAAACAGCGCGTGGATATCTCGGAAAACTGTGCGGATTTTTTGCGCGGCAACAAGGTTAAACCTGCTGCCTTAGGGCGTG
>CAZPMG010000028.1:8755-12761 GCA_964587785.1 uncultured Clostridia bacterium | reverse complement strand
TTTTTAAGCGTTGTGAGCGCGGCTGCGGTCAGCGCAAGCCGCCTGTGCATTACGCCCTGGCTCTCGCCCAGTATGCGGCACTCAAAATAGAACTTGTTGTATGCCTTGGCGATGTCTATGGCAAGCCTTGTGACAAACGACGGCTCGTAGCGCTCAGCCGCGGCGCGCACGGTGCCGGGCAGCGCGGCAATCAGCGAGGCAAGCGCGCTTTCCTCGTCAGTTACCTCTGAAAAGTCGGCAAGCGCAAGGTCGGGCGCCTGCTTTGCAAGCACGCTGTGCGCGCGCGCGCAGGTATATTGAACGTAAGGCGCGGTCTCTCCCTCAAAACTGAGCACGCGCTCATAGCTGAACACTATATCCTTTATGCGGTTGTTTATCAGCGCGGAGAAAACCACAGCGCCCACGCCCACCTTTTCCGCCACCTCGGCGCGGTTTTCAAGGTCGGGATTTTTTGCGGCGATAATGTCCGCCGCCTTTGCCACGCAGGCATCTATTACATTTTCTAAAAACACCACGTTGCCCTTGCGCGTGGACATGCTTCCGCCGTCCTCCAAGGACACCATGCCGTAGCTTACGTGCACGAGGTCGGAGGCAAAATCCCTGCCCATCAGCTCAAGAACCTTGAAAAACTGCTTGAAGTGCAGGTTTTGCTGGTAAGCCACCACGTACAGGCACTTGTCAAAATCATATGTCTGCTTGCGGTACAGCGCGGCGGCAATGTCGCGCGTGGCATACAGCGACGTGCCGTCGGATTTTACTATAAGGCAGGGCGGCATTCCGTATTCCTCAAGGTCTACTATGCCCGCGCCGTTGTCCGTTTTGAGCAGCCCCTTTTGCCCAAGCTCGTCTATAACCGGCTGCATCTTGTCGTTGAAAAAGCTCTCGCCGTGGTAGCTGTCAAACGTAACGCCCAGACGGTCGTATATGGCCTGTATGTCCGCAAGCGTAAGCTTTTTAAACCACTCCAAAAGCGCTAAAGCCTCAGGGTCGTTGTCCTCGATTTTTTTGAACCAGCCGCGCGCCTCGTCTGTAAGAGAAGGGTCGCGCTGCTCCTCGTCATGGAACTTTACGTAAATTTCCAGCATGGCCTTTATGCGCCCGCTTTGGATTTGCTGCTCGCTGCCCCACCGCTTGTATGCGGCAATGAGCTTGCCGAACTGCGTGCCGTAATCGCCAAGGTGGTTTATGCCCACCACATTATAGCCCAAAAATTTGTAAATGCGGTAGAGCGCAGCGCCTATCACCGTTGTGCTGAGATGGCCTATGTGAAAGGGCTTTGCTATGTTTACCGAGGAGTAATCAATGCAAATAGTCTTGCCCGCGCCGATTCTGTCCGAGCCGTAGCGCCCGCCCTCGCCGAGTATGCGGGTGACAGTTTCAAGCGCCGCCGCGGCGCGGTTCAATGTAAAGTTGAGATATCCCGACACCGCCTGAACCTTGCTGATCACTCCGTCGGGCACAAGCGCGGCGGCAAGCTGCTCGGCAATCGCCTGAGGCGGCTTTTTAAACTGCTTGGCAAGGCGGAAACAGGGCAGCGAATAGTCGCCCATGCTGCGGTCTGCGGTGGGTATTATCAGTTCCTCTGCGGGCAAATCCTCAAAGCCCGCGGCGCTTATCATCTGCGCTATATGCTTTTTGTAGTCCATACGTATATATACCTTAAAGGGTTTAGTCTGCGTAATATTCTATATTAAAATTGTTATGTATAATCGATTTTCAATGCTTTAAATCAATCAGCAGCACGGTCAAATCGTCCTCGTCAAGGCTCTTGCCGCCGTTAAAGTCCGTGAGGCTGTCGGTTATGCTGCGCAGCGTGGCGTATATATCCTTGCCGCGCATGAGTTCGTCCATAACCCGGTTTTCGCCGTAAAATGCGCCCTGTTCGTCGCGCATCTCGGTTATGCCGTCCGTATAAAACGCAAGCACGTCGCCCCTTGAAAACTCGGTGTAGGAATCCTTATAGGACAAATCCTCATACCAGCTGCACACCGGCCGCCCGTCCATGATAAAGGGCAGTACGTTTGCGCCGCGGCGCAGCAGCATGGGCTGGTTGTGCCCGGCGTTGCAGTAGGCTATTGTGCGCGAGCGGATATCCACAACTACGGCAAATACGGTTATGTAGGATTCCTCCGACAAATTCAGCCGGTTAAAGTGGCCGCTGAGCGCGGACAGCGCCGCCGCCGGAGAGCTCTGCGAGGTGTCAAAGTTTTCCCGCAGGAACACGGTGAGCATTCCGCCGGACATCCCCGCGCCCGACACGTCGGCTATGTATGCGCCGAATGTGTGGTCATTTATCTTGTATACGTTGAAAAAGTCGCCGCCCACCTTGAACTGCTGGCGGTAGTAATAGGTAAAGTCGCACAGGCGTTCCAAACCCTTTTTTACGGGCAAGAAACTGCTTTGAATCTCCTTTGCCTTGTCAAGGTCGCGGAACAGCTTGATTTCCTTGCGGCGCTCGCGGGATTTTTTGTCCTCCGACTCGGTTATGTCGTCTATCAGGCAGAGATAATGTCGCTCGTCTATGGGGCGCACATTGAGCACCATATCCATGCGGCGGCTGCCCACGCGCGTTACGATGGTCTTGGAAAAATTGCGGCTGAGCATCTCGCTCTTTTGGGCGATGCACCGCCTGAGCGCTTCGGACAGGTGGCAGCTGAGGCAGTCGGGAGACTGCTCGCAGCTTTGGTTGAGCACAAAATTTTCGCAGCTTATGCCCTCGCCCACAGTGCTGAACTTTCCGCACTTTACGCCAAAGGCCACCTCAAAGCTGTGGTTGCAGTAGACCACATTGAGATCGTCGTCGAATATAAACAGGCTCTTTGGCATTATGTCAAGCGCCCGCGCTTTGAAGTCGGCATTTTCCATAGCGATTATTATATCAAATTATGCGCCAAAACACAACACAACAAACCCGCATAAACGCTTTGCCGCAAATTTTGTGCGCCCGGCAGAACTCTGCGGCTGGGTTTTGACGGTTTTTTGTTGACAAAACTCAGGCGTTGCTTTAAAATGTAATTATCCGCAAGTGAGGGAGTAGTTTGCGTCCGGCGCGTTTGCCCCGGCCGCGGCAATGTCAACATACTGGCGTGCAACGGCGCGGCTGACGGAATTAATCCGAATTAATTTCGCGCGGGCATACCTGGCTTTGTCGTAATTAACGAGACTCATGCATAGCATAATGCTATGCATGAGTTTTTCTTTTTTTCCTCTGCTTACGAACAAGCTTTAACCGCGCAAATAACAACTTAAGGGCAAAATCGGGAGCTTTTTGCAAATTCGGGAGCTTTTGCAAACAGAGGCGGATATAGTCTTTTAACGCCGCAGATGCGGCAATGAAATTAATTGACTATAAAATTTTTTAAGGACTTTTAGGGAGCATTGCGGCGGCGCGCCGGAGTGCTGTGGTTCGGAGCATAATGAATGTTTATGAAATCCTTGTGATAGGCGCTGCGCTCAGCATGGACGCTTTTGCCGTGGCGCTTGCGAACGGCATGGCGTTTTCCGGCTGCGCACGCCAAAAGCTTTTGGCCGTGCCGGCCATGTTTGCGCTGTTTCAGGCGGCGATGCCCGTTGCCGGATTTTATTTCGGCTGCATATTTGCCGCGCATATCGGCGGTTATGCCGACTATGCGGTGCTTGCCATACTCGGCATAATCGGGATGAAAATGCTGTGGGAGGGCATGTCGCGCGAGGACTGCAAAGAACAGCAGCGCCCCCACCGGGAGTTTACGCCCGGGCTGCTGATAGTGCAGTCGCTTGCAACAAGCATTGACGCGCTTGCTGTGGGAATTTCGCTCAGCCTTGTAAGCGTGAGCATATTCCCCGCCGCCGCGCTCATAGGCATTGCCACATTTGCGCTGTGCACAGCGGCGGTGCTGCTGGGGAAAAAGCTGGGCAAGTGCATGGGCAGACGCGCGGAAATCGCCGGCGGACTGCTGCTGATACTGATGGCAATAATGTCTGTGTTTTGAGCCGGTGTCTAATCCAAAGCTATACCCGCGCAGCG
>CAZPMG010000028.1:0-8655 GCA_964587785.1 uncultured Clostridia bacterium | reverse complement strand
TTCCCATATGCGAGTATTCCGAGAGCAAGCTGCGGGATATAAACCCTTTTGCCGGCGGGCAATACCACCCCTTGAAAGCGGCATTTTGTTTCCTGAATAAAAAAGCCCCGCGAGCGCTTTTCTTGCCGCTCGCGGGGTTAATTTTTTGTTTTTTCCGTGTTTTTATGTCGAATTAATTAATTTACCGTAAAAAATCAAGCAATCTCTTTGTTTTTTTGGATTTTCCGGTCAAAAAACATTGCCAAACACTTGACATCGCTTGACCTTTGTTGTAAGATATTAAAATGCACTATTATCGCGTGTAGGCTGTATTTTTCCCTCCATCCATGCCGTTTAATCGGTTTTTTACCGGGAACAAAGCCCCGCCGACCGTGATTTTAAATGTATTCTACACTATGTGCGCAATTTTTTCAAGTAGTTTGGCGCAATTTATTAAAAATTTTTTTAAGCCCCCCGGGCAAAGGAGACGCGCGTGGCATAAGCCTTTTTCGGTAAGACCTTTTTGTAACCGCTTAAAGCAAACCGCCGGCGCGTTTTTTCATGCCGGCGTACGCGCCGGCGTCAAGGCTTGCCCCGAAAGGGAATAGCTGCCGCCGCCGATTATGTCAACTTGACTACAAAAAACTGTATCGTTAATCTATAAGGATGCAGTTTTTTGCGGCTCTGCAAGGCGCACGCACGGGCACTGTCGGGGCGCTGAATACGGCAAACATACGCTAAAGGCCGGAAATTGTTTTTTCTGTCCGCGCGCGTTTTGCCGGTTACATACCCCGCCCGTACTGTTTTAGAGTTTTTTGGAAGGAGTGAGTTATCCGTAATGTTAAGAAGCATTCACAAGGAAACGTATGGAACCCGCGAGAGAATGTGTTTTTCCATGATCAAGGAGCCCCTTGAAATACCTTACCTTATCGAAGTGCAAAAGGAGTCCTACAAGCAATTTGTGAGCGACGGGCTGAGAGAGGTTTTTCAGGACTTTTCGCCTATCGTGGACTTTTCCGGTCACTTTGAACTGTATTTTCTGGAGCACTCCCTGGAAGGCAAATCCAAGTATGACGAAAAGGAATGCCGTGACCGCGACGCAACCTATGCGCTTCCGCTAAAGGTCAAGGTCCGCCTTGTCAGCAAGGATGACGGCAGCGTTATCGACCAGGAAGTGTTTATGGGCGACTTTCCGCTCATGACCAAAAACGGCAGCTTTATCATAAACGGCGCCGAGCGCGTAATCGTCAGCCAGCTGGTGCGTTCACCAGGCGTATACAACGGCGCAAAGGTGGACAAGACCGGCCGCGATTTGTTTGACACAACCGTCATCCCCAACCGCGGCGCGTGGCTGGAGTTTGAGCAGGACAGCGCGAGCGTGCTGTCTGTCAAGGTTGACCGTACAAGAAAGATTACCGCGTCCGTGCTGCTGCGCGCGGTGTTCCGCTTTTTGACCGACTGCAAGCGCGACATCCGCCACGCAAACCTTGACAGCCATATTCGTGAGCTGTACCACAACAGCCCGGTGATTGACTCTACCTGCGAAAAGGACGCCGCCAAGACCGAGAGCGAAGGGCTTGTAGAGCTTTACAAGCGTCTGCGCCCGGGCGAGGTGCCCACAGAGGACGCCGTCAAGCAGCAGCTTTCCAACCTGCTGTTCGACTACAAGCGCTACGACTTAGCGCGCGTGGGCCGCTATAAATTCAACAAAAAGCTGGGCATTGCATCGCGCATTGCCGGGCAGGTTTTATTTGAGGACGCGGTTACGCCCGACGGCGAGGTTATCGCCAAAAAGGGCACAAAGCTGGACGAGCAGCTGGCGTTGAGGATTCAGACGGGCGGCATAAACAGCGTATATGTGCAGGTCACCGAGAACGGCAAGACCGTGTCGCACAAGGTAATCGGCAACCACACCGCGGGCTTTGAGAGCCGCACGGGCGTTTCGCCGCGCGTGTTCGGGCTGCTTGACTGTATGCACCTGCCCTCCTTTACCGTGCTTGAACAGGCAGCGGGGCTGGCAACGGGCGGCGCGTCAATAGAGACCATCGCAAAAAACCTCAAGGCTGAGCTAAACAAAATTTTATTTATAGACGAAAAGCAGGACGGCGACCCGCGCGAGCTTGACTTCCGCATTACACGCGAGAAGCTTGTTGCCGCGGCTGTGGAGTTCTTTTCCCTGCTGGAAAAGGCAAAGGCCGGCAAAAAGGTAACGCCCGACCACGGCGCGCTGCGCCAGGTTTACGACCTGCTCAACCATAAGCACATCACCGCCGACGACATCGCCGCCACGGTCAGCAACAACCTCGACCTTCTCTACGGCATAGGCTCGGTGGACAACATAGACCACCTCGGCAACCGCCGCGTGCGCAGCGTGGGCGAGCTTTTGCAAAACCAGTTCCGCATAGGAATCGCAAGGCTGGAGCGCGTGATTAAAGAGCGTATGGCCACGCAGGAGCCCTCCGAGGTCACGCCGCAGACGCTGATAAACATCCGTCCTGTGACCTCCGCCATAAAGGAGTTCTTCGGTTCGTCACAGCTTTCGCAGTTTATGGACCAGAGCAACCCCATAGCCGAGCTTACGCACAAGAGAAAGCTCTCTGCGCTCGGCCCGGGCGGCCTCAACCGCGACCGCGCCACATTTGACGTGCGCGACGTTCACCACAGCCACTACGGCCGTATGTGCCCCATAGAGACGCCCGAGGGCCAGAACATCGGGCTTATCTCCTCGCTGTCAACTTACGCACGCATAAACGAGCACGGGTTTATAGAGTCGCCCTACCGCCGGGTAGACAAGCTGACGGGCGTCGTCACCGACGAAATCCATTATCTTGCCGCGGACGAGGAAGACAAGTTTACCGTCGCACAGGCCAACGAGCCGCTTACCCATGACGGACACTTTGTCAACGAGCGCGTAACCTGCCGCCGCCGTGAGGACATTATCGAGGTTCCCAAGGAACAGATTGACTTTATGGACGTCAGCCCCAAACAGCTGGTATCCGTCGCCACGGCGCTTATCCCCTTCCTTGAGAACGACGACACCAACCGCGCGCTCATGGGCTCGAACATGCAGCGTCAGGCCGTTCCCCTGCTGCGCCCCGAGGCGCCGCTCATTGCAACGGGCATTGAGCATAAAATTGCGTACGACTCCGGCGTAATGATCATCTGTGACAACGACGGCACAGTGCGCTATGTTGACTCCAACGTAATCGAAGTAAAGACCGACAGCGGAATAGACACCTACAGCCTGACCAAGTTTATGCGCTCTAACCAGGGCACGTGCATGAACCAGCGGCCGCTTGTAAAGCGCGGCGACAAGGTCAAAAAGGGCCAGGTCATCGCGGACGGCCCGTCCACAGAGGGCGGCGAGCTTGCTCTCGGCAGGAACATACTGGTAGGGTTCATGGCGTGGGAAGGCTATAACTACGAGGACGCAATACTCATCTCCCAAAAGCTTGTGCGCGAGGACGTGTTTACCTCAATACACATAGAGGAGCATGAAATTGAGTCACGCGACACCAAGCTGGGCGAGGAAGAGATTACGCGCGACATCCCCAACGTGGGCGAGGAAGCGCTCAAGGACCTCGACGATGAAGGCATAATAAGAGTGGGCGCCGAGGTTACCTCGGGCGACATATTGGTGGGCAAGGTCACACCCAAGGGCGAGACCGAGCTTACCCCGGAAGAGCGCCTGCTGCGCGCCATATTCGGCGAAAAAGCGCGTGAGGTGCGCGACACCTCGCTGCGCGTGCCGCACGGCGAGGGCGGAATCGTGGTGGACGTCAAGGTGTTCACGCGCGAAAACCGCGACGAGCTATCCCCCGGCGTATCCAAGCTGGTGCGCGTGTATATCGCGCAAAAGCGCAAGATCAGCGTGGGCGACAAGATGGCGGGACGCCACGGCAACAAGGGCGTAATATCGCGCATACTGTCCGAGGAGGATATGCCTTTCTTGGCGGACGGCACGCCGCTTGAAATCGTGCTCAACCCGCTGGGCGTGCCCTCGCGTATGAACATCGGGCAGGTGCTCGAGGTTCACTTAGGGCTTGTGGCAAAGGCGCTTGGCTGGCACATTGCAACGCCGGTATTTGACGGCGCAAGCGAGATTGACATTGAAAACCTGCTGCTGCAAAACGGCTTTGTAAACGAGAACGGGCAGGTTGACGGAAAGATACAGCTCTATGACGGGCGCAGCGGCGAGGCCTTTGAAAACAGGGTTTCCGTGGGCTATATGTATATGCTCAAGCTGGTGCACCTTGTAGACGACAAGATTCACGCGCGCAGCACAGGGCCTTACTCACTGGTCACCCAGCAGCCGCTGGGCGGCAAGGCGCAGTTCGGCGGCCAGCGCTTCGGCGAGATGGAGGTTTGGGCGCTCGAGGCTTACGGCGCGGCAAACATATTGCAAGAGATACTCACCGTCAAATCCGACGACGTTGTGGGCAGGGTAAAGACTTACGAGTCCATTGTAAAGGGCAACAATATATCCGAGCCGGGCATTCCCGAATCGTTCAAGGTGCTTATAAAAGAGCTGCAAAGCTTGGCGCTTGACGTCAAGGTGCTCACCGAGGACAAGGAAGAAGTGGGTATCAAGGACCTCATCGACGACGACCGCGACCTGCTTGAGTCCGGGCTTGACCTTGACTTTGAGCCCACCGAGGAGCTTGACCTTGAAAAGGATGTGCTCAGCTTTGAGGATATCGGCGGCAAGGATGCGGCGGATGTGCTCAAGGAGGACGATGCGGACGCGGAGTTTGATCTATCCGAACTCTTTGACGACGACCTATAAAAATTACGGCGTATATGCGTCGCCATGCTTCGGCAAACTTCGATTTTCCTCGGTCATGTACAAGGAGTACACTCCCTACGGAAAACCTTGTTTTTCTCGCCTTGCTCGCATCTCCGCCGTAATTTAAATGCATTGCTTGCATCTCTGAATTTTTTCCGTGCGTTAAAATTATGGCAGTGATAATATAAAGTCAGCCACAATTAAAGTGCCGTAACTGCTTCCCCGCTGTTTCCTTTGCGGTTACGGACAGAGTGAAAGTGCCGCTCTCCCCTGCTATTACAAGCCAAGAAGGTAAGTGTCTGCATAAGATTAAAACTAATGCAGACCGGCCAAAAGCTTTAAAACTTTTTGCCTTTAAGGAGGACAAAAATTTAAATGTTTGAACTCAACAATTTCGATTCCATACAGATAGGCGTAGCAAGCCCTGAGAAAATCCGCGAATGGTCTTACGGCGAGGTCACAAAGCCCGAGACTATAAACTATCGCACGCAAAAGCCCGAACGCGACGGACTGTTCTGCGAAAAGATATTTGGGCCCACCAAGGACTGGGAGTGCCACTGCGGAAAGTACAAGCGCATACGCTATAAGGGCGTTGTGTGCGACAAGTGCGGAGTAGAAGTCACCCGCGCCAAGGTGCGCCGTGACCGCATGGGTCACATAGAGCTCGCCGCGCCCGTATCGCATATATGGTATTTCCGCGGCGTGCCCTCGCGCATGGGCCTTTTGCTTGACATGAGCCCCAAGACCCTTGAGCAGGTGCTTTACTTTGCCAACTGGATTGTGCTCGACCCCAAGGACAGCGGACTTGAATACAAACAGATACTCACCGACAAGGACTACCGCGAGCAGCTGGAACTGCTTGGCCCCAAGGCTTTCAAGGCGGGAATGGGCGCGGAGGCGGTCAAGGAACTGCTCATTGCAATCGACCTTGACGGACAATCGGAGACCTTAAAAAAGCTGATAGAGACCGCCACCGGTCAAAAACGCCTGCGCGCAATCAAGCGTCAGGAGATTGTCGAGGCATTCCGCAAGAGCGGCAACCGTCCGGAATGGATGGTTCTTGACGTTCTGCCCGTAATACCGCCCGAGCTGCGCCCCATGGTTCAGCTGGACGGCGGCAGGTTTGCAACCTCCGACCTCAACGACCTTTACCGCCGGGTAATCAACCGCAACAACCGCCTCAAAAGGCTAATCGAGCTGGGTGCGCCCGACATAATCGTCCGCAACGAAAAGCGTATGCTTCAAGAGGCCGTGGACGCGCTGATTGACAACGGCAGGCGCGGCAAGGCCATATCCGGCCCGGGCAACCGCGAACTAAAGAGCCTGTCGGGTATGCTGCGCGGCAAGCAGGGGCGCTTCCGCCAAAACCTGCTGGGCAAGCGCGTTGACTATTCCGGCCGTTCGGTTATCGTCGTAGGCCCTGAACTTAAGCTCTATCAGTGCGGCCTGCCCAAGGAAATGGCCATCGAGCTGTTCAAGCCCTTTGTCATGAAACGGCTGGTTGAGATGAACCAGTCGCACAACATAAAGAGCGCAAAGCGCACCGTAGAGCGCGCAAAGCCTATCGTTTGGGACGTCTTAGAGGAGGTCATAAAAGACCATCCCGTGCTGCTCAACCGCGCACCCACGCTGCACAGGCTTTCCATACAGGCGTTTGAGCCCGTGCTCATCGAGGGGCGCGCGCTCAAGATTCACCCGCTGGTCTGCGGCGCGTTCAACGCCGACTTTGACGGCGACCAGATGGCAGTTCACGTTCCCCTCTCAATAGAGGCGCAGACAGAGGCAAGGTTCTTGCTTCTTGCCACAAACAACATACTCAAGCTATCCGACGGCCGCCCCGTCATGTCCCCCACTCAGGACATGGTAATAGGCAGCTACTACCTTACCATAGAGCGCCCCGGCGCGCTGGGCGGCGAGTATACCGACGAAAAAGGCAACGTTGTACCCGGCAAGGCGTTCATGGACGAGCACGAGGCGGTAATGGCCTACCAGACCAAGCAAATCGAGCTTCAGTCCATTATCCGCGTGCGCAGAACAAAGGAAATCGACGGCGTAAAGGTGCAAAAGATGTTGCGCACCACCGTGGGCAAGCTGCTGTTCAACGAGTCCATCCCTCAGGATTTGGGCTTTAAACCGCGCACAACGCCCGAGGAAATGCTGGATTTGGAAGTAGACTTTTTGCTGGACAAGAAAAAGCTTCAGCTCATTGTCGATGCCTGCTACAAAAAACACGGCGCCACCGAGACCGCGCTCATGCTTGACAAAATCAAGGACATGGGCTTTAAGTACTCCACGATAGGCGCGATTACCACAAGCGTATTTGACCTTGTGATTCCGGAAAAAGATGAGGAAAAAGGCCTCAAAGGCAAAAAACAGATACTTGCCGAGGCGGAAAAGAAAGTTATCGACATCGACAAGCGGCTCAACCGCGGCCTGATAACCAAGGACGAACGCTATCAGAGCGTTGTAAAGATTTGGACGGAGGCCACCAACGAGGTCACGCGCGAGCTCAAGGAAGTGCTTGACGACTTCAACCCCATCTGGATGATGGCGAACTCCGGCGCACGCGGCAACATGAACCAGATACGCCAGCTTGCCGGTATGCGCGGGCTGATGAGCAACCCCGCAGGAAAGATTATTGAAGTTCCCGTACGTGCTTGCTTCCGCGAGGGGCTTACCGTTTTGGAATACTTTATATCCTCGCACGGCGGCCGCAAAGGCCTTGCCGACACCGCGCTCAAGACAGCCGACTCGGGCTACCTTACCAGACGCCTTGTGGACGTATCGCAGGAGGTCATCGTGCGCGAGGACGACTGCTTTGCCAGCGCGGGCGAAAAGCCCAAGGGTATGCAGGTTACCGCCATCACCGGCGAATCCGAGCGCGAAATCATTGAGCCGTTGCACGACCGCATAAGCGGGCGCTTTGCCGTTGAAAATATCGTTCACCCCAAGACCGGCGAGGTAATTGTAGCCGCCGGCGAGATGATATCCGACGAGCAGTCGGAAAAGGCGGAGGCCTCGGGCGTAAGCTCGGTGCACATCCGCAGCGTGCTCACCTGCAAGGCGCGGCACGGCATATGCGCCAAGTGTTACGGCAGGAACATGGCAACGGGCGCTCCGGTCAACCTCGGCGAGGCCGTCGGCATAATCGCCGCGCAGAGCATCGGCGAGCCGGGCACGCAGCTTACCATGCGTACCTTCCACACGGGAGGCGTTGCTACATCAGACGATATCACGCAGGGTCTGCCCCGTATCGAGGAGCTGTTTGAGGCCAGAAAGCCCAAGGGCGTTGCGTTTGTGTGCGAATATATCGGCACAGTCAGCATTGTCGAGCGCGAAGGTATGCGCGTAATCATCGTTACCTCTGACGAGGGCGACGTTCACGAATACGTTATACCCTTTACCTCCAAGCTGCGCGTACGCGAGGGCGACAAGGTCGAGCCGGGCTCCGTGCTCACCGAGGGCTCGGTAAACCCGCACGACATACTCAAGACCAAGGGCGTAAGGGGCGTTCAGGAATACCTGCTCAAGGAAGTGCAGTCTACCTACCGCAACCAGGGCGTTGAAATTAACGACAAGCACGTCGAGATAATCGTGCGCCAGATGATGCGCAAGGTAAAGGTCGAGGACGTGGGCGACACCAACGTGCTGACCGGTGAGCTGATGGACATCTTCCGTTTCGAGGAGGAGAACCTTTCCACACTGGAGGCAGGTGGCAGGCCTGCCACTGCAAAGCGCACGCTGCTGGGCATCACCAAGGCGTCGCTTGCGACCGAAAGTTTCCTTGCCGCGGCGTCCTTCCAAGAGACCGCGCGCGTGCTGACCGAGGCGGCAATCAAAAACAAGGTAGACCCACTTATCGGACTCAAGGAAAACGTAATAATCGGCAA
>CAZPMG010000027.1:12342-18934 GCA_964587785.1 uncultured Clostridia bacterium | reverse complement strand
GCAAACTTTTGGGTCCAGCTTGCAGGTGTCTTAAGCCCGGAGTTATTGCCCGAATGCGCGGCTACGGTGTCGTTGAACTGTCCGTTGGTTACAGAGGGCGAGCCGGCTGTAGACTGGGAAACGTTGTTGCCCGTGCTGGTGTTTGTCGCCGTGCCTGCGTTGTTGTATTCCGTCTGTGTGAGCTGTTCAAAGAAGTAGCCGGTGGACAGCACATAGTTTTCCTTGTTGGGGAAGTCTGTAACCGTCGCATAATCTTTTACGGGCAGCGTGGGTCCGAGCACCAGCTCAAACTTGAGCGAGCTGTTGCCGTACAGGCCGCCGTACATATAGAAGCTGTATTGCACCCAGTTGCCGCTTTTATTGCTGCGGTTGGTGGCGTTGTCCGCATACGCGGGGTCGATGTCAAACGCGGTGGTGTTAACCGTGAGCGCAACGGGGGAGTATCCGCTTGTCCCAATGCGCGTCTCGTCAATCATCCTAAGTGTGATTGCGCCGTGCGTGGGGGCAGAGGACTTGAGCCAAAAGCTCACCCTGTAATATTTGTTGGACTGAACCTGTACATCGCCTGTGCCGCCCAATGTGATATAGTGCGCGGCGGGCGCCTTTGTGTTGTAAAGGTAATATACCTGGTCGTTTCCGATTATATTGTCGCCGTTCTTGTACGCAAACGGAAAGCCGTCTGCGGGATAGGTAATAACGTCCTCGGTCTCGCCGGTGTCCTTACCGTCCTCGTCAAGCACGGTCTTTTCAAGCGTCTTTTTGAATATGCCGTTTTCAAAACCCTCGTCAAACTCAAACACGCTCTTTATGCCGGCCTTTGCCGAGTCAGCCTCGGGCACTACGTTTACCGTTGAGGGCAGCCCGTAGGTGCCGCTTGTCGTAAGCGCGGGAGCGGTATAGGAAGAGCCGTTAAAGCTGTATGCGATTATATTTTCAAAAGCTGCGTCCGACGCGTCAATAAACTTGCGCTCGGGCTTGGTCGCCTCGTAATTGGGCGCGGAGAGAACCTCGGCAGCGGGTACATTGTATGCATAGCCCGCATCCTTGACGGTGGCGGCAGCCTGTCTGTACTGCTCATAAGTCAGGTATTCAACGGTTACTTGGTCAAAGAACGCATAGCCCTCGGAATAACCAAGTGAGTTTACCGACGAGCCTGTGCCGAGGCCAAGCTGAAGCGTGAGGTTCTTGGAGGCATGGCCGGAGCCCTGCACAAGAATTTCATAGCGCTGCCAGCCCGCGGGAACGTCGCTGTCTTCCTCAAACGCGTCAACCTCGTTTTCTCGAACGTCCTCGGGGTACGCCTCAAGCCAGGAGTTTACCTGTGCGGCGGTGGGAGCGTCCTGCCCGAACGTGGATATATTGTTTATCGTATATACCTGGTCGGTCGCGCCGGTAAGCGTTATCTGCGCGCCGCCCTCGCCGGGCAAAAAGCCGCGCTTTACTATGGGCGAGCTTGTGTCGCCGGCGGTCTCGTGCTCATAGGTATAAGCGTTTACATACACGATAATACGCGCGTGCGTGCCCTGCGGCAGCGTAAAGCTCGACGACGCATAGCGCAGAGCGTTGCGCTGCCTGTTCATCAGGAACAGCACGTTATAGTCAATCTGCGGGAACAGCGTGCCCGGGTTCTCCAGTTTGAGCGGAACAAAATTCTCACCCGATGTGTTGTCGGGATTATTATTGTAGTCCTGCATCTTCTGGGTAAGCAAGGTATCCCACTCGCTGCTGTAAATATCGTCCTCGGTGCTGAGGATTCCGCCGCGGTAAGCGGTCAGGTCGGCAGTGCTGCCGCCTAAAGAGTCGCCTGAAACCGTCCAGTTCGTAGCAGACCTCGGATAATTTCCCGTAGAAGCCGTGTCCTTAAAATACCCGTTTAAAATGGGCAGGGGCACGACAACTTCTTCCGGGGTTTCCTCCTCTCCGCCGCCGTTATCGCCATCGTCGTCATCGGGCTCGCAGGCAGCAAGAAAAACGGAAAACATCAACAAAAAGGCAAGCAGCAGGCACAGCAGCCTCCAATGCTTACCAGCGGTCATGTGTCCGAACTTTTGCATAAATCTCCACCATATCCTTAAGTTTGTAGTGTCACCGATATATTTTAATATAAAAGCCGAAATAAATCAAACAAATTACAGTAAAAGCTCAAAGAAATCCGGAGAAGCAGGCAAATAACCTTTGCCGCATTCATACTTTCGGGAAATAAATGCAAACTAAAAACATGCACAAGACTACCAAGACATTATTATTGATAGGCGCGGGCGCGGTTACAGGGCTTGCAAACGGTTTTTTTGGCGGCGGAGGCGGCATGATAATAGTGCCCGCACTGCTGCTTATTGCAAAGCAGAGCGTCAAGAGCTCGCACGCCACCGCGCTGCTTGTAATTTTGCCGGTGAGCATTGTCAGCGGCCTGTTTTATATAAACCTGAGCGGCTTTGACTGGGGGCTTACGCTTAACGTAGGGTTAGGCGTTCTTGCCGGCGGGGTAATAGGCAGCTTTTTGCTCAAAAACATTTCCAACCGTATAATAACCCTGCTGTTTACCGCGGTAATGGCGGCGGCGGGCATAAAGCTGCTGTTTTTTTGAGGGCGGGATTGCCGCTTTCGTGCAAGCTTTAAGGTGAGCCCTGTATTGCCTTGCGCAAAACATTGCTTGATTTGTGTCCGCAAATATTGTAAGCTGCGGCGCAGTATTTGGCGGCACGTATTTATCAGCAGCGCGTTTTTTTCAAATCTCTTTAAATTATGCGGTAAGTTTTCATGCATTAATAAATGTTGGAAGCGGCTTAAAAAATTGAATTATGCCAAAAATTATTGACGGGAGGCAAATAAGTGTTTATACTGTATCTGTTGGCGGGACTGGCAGCAGGCGTGCTGGGCGGCATGGGAATGGGAGGAGGAACGATTTTGATTCCGCTTCTCACTATTTTTTTTGCCGAGGGCCAGCTTGAGTCCCAGGGCATAAACCTTGTCACATTTTTGCCCATGGCCGCTGTTGCCATATTGCTACACATAAAAAACCGGCTGGTATGCTTTAAGCACCTTGCCGCGCTTGTGCCGCCCGCGTGCGGCATGGCCGCGGTGGGCGCGCTGCTTGCAAAGAACGCAGGCGGAGAGCTTGTGGGGCGAATGTTCGGCGGCTTTTTGATAATACTTGCCGGCGTGCAGGCATATTTTGCCTTAAAGCTCGGCGACGGAGACAAAGACGCGGACGCGCAGGCCGAAGGGCAGAGCGCATCCGCGGAAAAATCCGCCCCGCCATCACCTGCGGATTGACGCGCAAGAAGCAGGCTTTTGCCGCGTAAGCACGGAAGCCTAAAGGTACCCATCTATATTTACCGCACGTACGGCGCTCACCCGCCGTTGTTTGCACGTAACGCGCAGATTGTTTGCGCCCGCGTTTTGCGGCCGCGCATACGGTTTGCGGTTTAAGTTGCGTTTAATCTTAAGAAAATTTCTCCAAAGGCGGAGGTAAAGAGTCACTTGAGTACATTTGAAAGAGGCATACACACCGACGGGCACAAGTCCCTGAGCGAGGATAAGGCCATAGAGCGGATGCCTGCTCCTGCAGAGCTGCGCATTCCCGTATGCCAGCACATAGGCGGCGCGTGCACCTGTCTGGTGCGCCCGGGCGACACCGTAAAAAAAGGTCAGCTTATCGCCCAGAGCGATGCGCGCATTTCCGCCAACATCTATTCGCCGGTAAACGGCACGGTAAAGGAAATCCGCGAAATGTCCGACCACACGGGCATAAGGCTTGCGCACGTCGTGCTGGAAAACGATTTTACCGACGGCGAGCTTACGCTTGAGCCCATAGAGGGCGGGCTTACCCAGCGCCAGGCGCTTGACCGCATACGCGCGGCGGGCGTGGTGGGCATGGGCGGCGCGGCTTTTCCCGTTCACGTAAAGCTTGAGCCGCAGGAGGACAAGCCGGTTGACACGCTGCTGATAAACGGCGCGGAGTGCGAACCATATATAACCTGCGATTACCGCATAATGCTTGACTACACCGAGCAGCTTATCGAGGGCGCAAAGCTCATCCAGATTGCCTGCGGCGCGCAGCGGCTTGTTTTTGCCGTTGAGGACAACAAGCCCCGTGCAATAAGCGCGCTGCAAGCTGCCGGCGTCGAGGTGTGCGTGCTCAAAACCAAGTATCCTCAGGGCGCAGAGCGCCAGCTGATTCACGCCGTAACCCGCCGCAAGGTTCCTGCGGGCGGGCTGCCCCGCGATATAGGCGTGCTTGTGGACAACGTACACACCGCGCTGTCCGTATATTATGCGGTGCGCAAGGGGCGGACTGTCTATGAGCGCGTGCTTACGGTTTCGGGTACGGCGGTGAAAGAGCCGCGCAACCTGTGGGTGGCAACGGGCACACCGATTGCCGATGTACTGGCGCACTGCGGAGGTCTTACGCAAGACCCAAGAAAGGTGATAAGCGGCGGCCCTATGATGGGCTACAGCCAGCATACCCTGGACGCCGCGGTAACAAAGGCCTCTACCGCGCTGCTGTTTCTTGCCGAGGACGAGGTAAACCTCAGCAAGGCAAGCGCCTGCATAAACTGCGGAAAATGCGCGCGCAGCTGTCCTATGCGGCTGATGCCCATGTATATCGACAGCCGCAGCATAGCCGGCGATTTTGCCGGAGCAAAGGAATACTATGCCATGGACTGCATAGAGTGCGGCTGCTGCAGCTATGTCTGTCCTGCCAAGCGCCCGCTTGTGCAGAGCATACGTCTGGCAAAAAAGCTGATAAAGGCGCGCAATATTTAAGGCTTTGCGCTGTTTGAGCGTTCAAAGGCATTCAAGGTGCCGGCGCATCAAAATTATGCAAACCAAAGTTTAAGTTTCGGAGAAATTATGGCTCAGGCAAAAAAATTTACAATGTCCTCATCGCCGCATATTGCCGGTAAGGACACAACGCAGAGGATAATGCTGGACGTGCTGATTGCGCTGGTTCCGGCGGTGCTTGCCGGCACGTTCTTTTTCGGGCTGTATTCGCTGCTTTTAGTGGCGCTTACGACGGCGTGCTGCGTAGGGGCAGAGTACCTCTACTGCGTGCTGCGCGGCAGAAAACACACGCTGTGGGATCTGTCCGCCGCGGTCACGGGCGTGCTGCTTGCTCTCAACTTCCCGCCTACCGCGCCGCTGTTTTTTCCGGTCGTGGGCGCGCTGATAGCAATTCCGCTCACAAAGATGCTGTTCGGCGGCATAGGCAAAAACTTTGCCAACCCCGCGCTCACCGCGCGCATAGTCATGTTCCTTGCGTGGGGCGGGCTTATGAGCCGCTTTATAGCGCCCATAAACTACTCCGCAGGATTTTCCGGATTTTTCAATTTCTCTTACTTTTACTCGGGAGCGGACGTTGTTACATCCGCTACGCCGCTAAACCCCAACCAAAGCGTGGCGCTGCTTGACCTGTTTGTGGGCAGGCATGCGGGCGTAATCGGCGAGACAAGCGCGCTCGCGCTCATAATCGGCGGCATTTACCTGTGTATACGCAGGGTAATCCATCCCGGCCTGCCGCTTGCTGTGATTGCCTCAGCGGCAGTGTTTATGCTTGTATTCGGAACACCGCTCAACGCTATTTTGCCCGCGGTGTTATCGGGCGGCCTCATGATAGGCGCAATATTTATGGCGACCGATTATTCGTCCAGCCCCAACACCATTTTGGGCACGGTAATATATGCGGTGCTGATAGGCTTTTTGACGGCGTTTTTCCGCAAGTATGCGGCCATGCCCGAGGGCGTATCCTTTGCCATACTTCTCGGCAATATAATAGTTCCGCTGCTTGACCGCCACCTGATACCCAAGCCGTTCGGCCACGTAAGCGCAGGGAGGAGGGTATCATGAAAAAGGCGGCCGCAAAGGAATTTTGGTACTCAGTGGGCGTGCTTGCGCTGATAGCGCTGTGCTCGGGCCTGCTCATAGGCATAGTGCGCCAGCTGACAATGGAAGTTGTAACCCCTGACGCCTATCTTGAGAGGACGCAGGCGGCGCTCGATAACAGCGGTTACACGGTTACCGAACTCACCCCAACGCAGTTCGGGCCGGGCGAGTTTGCTCAAACGGGAGTGACCGGTTTTTACACCGCGAAGGACGACAACGGCGAAACCGTATATGTGCTGAGCGCGCAGGCGGAGGGATTCAACGGCACAATAAATGTCACCGTGGTCTTTAAGGGCGAGGTGTTACTGCATATTGCCATGGGCGAGCACGGAGAAACACAGGCGGTTTTTGAAGACCTCATGCGGAAAGCCTTTCTTGACCAGTTTCCTGGGCGGAATATATCGTATACAAACTGGGCGCTAAAGAAAGACGGCGGGGATATAGATATATATACCAATGCAACCTTTTCCGCTAACGGTATAACTAAAGCGGTAAAAAATGCAGTGCAGCATTATTTGCTGTTTTTGGATGCAGACACAGATATATATTACGGAATGACAAAGACCGCTCTTGAAGAGAGCGGCTACACTGTAACGGGTCTTGCGCCAATAGACTTCGGGCCGGGCAATCTTTCCCAGACGGGAGTGACTGGCTTTTACGCCGCGCTTGATGACAGCGGCGAAACCGTATATGTGCTGAGCGCGCAGGG
>CAZPMG010000027.1:8150-12242 GCA_964587785.1 uncultured Clostridia bacterium | reverse complement strand
CGACGGCATAACTCAATCTGTAAAAAACGCAGTGCAGCGCTATCTGGCTTTTTTGGATACACAAGCAGATGATAACGGCGCGGAAAACCAAGGAGGCTAACGCATGAAAGACAGCCGTACGCTAAATATAATTTACAACGGAACGGTTCGCGAAAACCCGCTGTTTCGGCTGGTGCTCGGGCTTTGTCCCTCGCTTGCCGTAACAACCACGGTGGAAAGCGGCCTCGGCATGGGGCTTGCGACGTCTGTCGCGCTGATACTCTCAAGCGTTTCCGTGTCCGTACTTCGCAAAATAATCCCCGACAAGGTGCGCATACCCGCGCTGATTTTGATAATCGCCACGTTTGTAACCTTGCTTGAGATGGTTATGCAGGCGTATTTACCCAATCTTTACAGTTCGCTGGGCGTGTTTTTGGCGCTTATAGTGGTCAATTGCCTGCTATTTGCAAGGGCTGAGACCTTTGCAAGCGTAAACAATCCCATTTATTCCGCGCTTGACGGGCTTGCCATGGGCACGGGATTTACATTGGGGCTGCTGATTGTGTCGGCGGTGCGCGAGCTGTTCGGCCGCGGCACGATATTCGGCGTGACAATCTTGGGCAGCTGGTTTCCTGCGTTCGGTATTCTCACCATACCGGCCGGCGGTTTTTTGGTGCTCGGCCTGCTAATGGCTGCATTTAACGCAATTTACAACAAATTCAGCGGGCAGGGAGGCGCGGCCAAGAAATGAACGTATTTGCAATTTTGTTTGCCGCGGTGTTCTCCGGCAACGTGATTTTTTCAAGGTTCTTCGGCATCTGCCCATTTTTGGGCGTGTCAAAAAAGACGAGCACAGCGCTCGGCATGGGCGTTGCGGTGACGTTCGTAATGTCCATATCCTCACTGTTTACATTTGCGCTGTACCGCTGGGTGCTGCTGCCGCTTGAGCTTGAGTATATAAAAACACTTGTCTTTATACTCACAATCGCATCTGTTGTGCAGGTTGTGGATATTATATTAAAACGGTTTGTGCCCGGGCTGCACTCGTCGTTCGGCGTGTATCTGCCGCTCATCACCACAAACTGCGCTGTGCTGGGCCTTGCGCTGATAAGCGCCACGCCCGAGTCCTCGCTGCTGTACGCATTTTTAAACGGAATGTTCTCCGGCCTTGGCTTTGCCTTGGCAATCGTATTGCTGTCAGGCATACGCGAAAAGCTGGAGATCTTAGATATGCCCCCGGCGTTCAAGGGCTTTCCCATTACGCTGCTTGCGGCGTTTATAATGGCGCTTGCGTTCTCGGCGTTCCGCGGAATAGTTTTTTAAAAGCCGCGGCAAACTGTAATATTTGCGCTTATATCCGGTGCTAAGCTGCGTGTTTTCAGCCGTAGTTTAAACCGGATTTATCCGCAGCCGATTACCTTTAATTGCTGAATCGATTGGCTGGCAGCCAGGTCGTTCTTTAGCATAATTGCCCCCGCAAAAAACCGTGCCGGTTTACGCACGGTTATAACCTCAAACCGTGCCGATACGCACGATTAAGCCTCTACGGCACTTGCCGACAATACCTTTTGTTCGGATAATTGCCGCGGTCACGGATCTTATACAACTTAACAAGACACAATTTTTTACATAAAGACGCAATAAGGAGAAGATAAAAGTGGGCTTTGATTTGGCGCAGGCACTGTTGCCCGCCGCGGTAATGACAGCTGTATCGCTGGTATTTTCAGTGCTTTTGGTCACATTGGGCAGGAAGTTTGCAGTGCACGCGCCGCCCGGGTTTTCCGAGGTGCGCGAGCTGCTCCCGGGCATAAACTGCGGAGCCTGCGGATTTGCGGGCTGTGACGAGTTTGCCAAGGCGCTTGCCGAGGGCAGGGCGGAGTATACGGCCTGCCGCCCGCTAAGCCCCAAGGGCGCGGAGGGGCTTTCGCAGCTGCTTGGCGGCGGCTCGGGCGTAGAGCAGGAGACCGTCGCGGTGGTGGCTTGCAACGGCGGCAACGACTGTGAAAACAAATATGACTATCAAGGCTACGGCGACTGCCGCTCGGCAGAGCTGCTCGCCGGCGGCATAAAGGCCTGCCCGTCGGGATGTATCGGCAAGGGCACCTGCGTTGACGTATGCCACTTTTTTGCCATCGAGGTAAACGGCAAGGGCGTGGCCGAGGTTGCGCGCGAAAACTGCGTTTCCTGCGGCTTTTGCATAAAGGACTGCCCCAAGGGCATAATCCGCAGAATCCCCCGCAGCGCAAAGGTATATATTAACTGCTCTACGTATTGCAAGGCAAACGACGTGCGTTCGATATGTAAAACAGGCTGCATAGCCTGCGGCATATGCGCGCGCGTGTGCCCGGAAAACGCCATTGAGATGGTGGATAATTTGCCGGTAATCGACTATAAAAAATGCACGGGCTGCGAAATCTGCGCGCAAAAGTGCCCGGTAAAGTGCATAGCAATTGTGCCGCAGGAAGAGGCTGCCGTAAGCTCTGCAGGCTGATACACGGCGCAGCGGTTCTCCCAGCGGCTATGTTCGTGTTCGCCGCGTTTGGCATACAGGTTAAGCGGCGTATCAACTTTCCGCGCGTATGCAATTATGAGCGGCTTTGTGCGGCGGCGAGGGCACTTGGTTGCGGCGCGATTATAAAATTAGATATACAGCGGAGGGATTTGATATGGCGCAAAAGCGAGTTGTAAGAGAGGTAAAGGGCAAGCAGGCGGTTGACGGCGCGGGCGTACGGCTGGTGCGCGTAATCGGACACGCGGACACCGCGGATTTTGACCCGTTTTTGATGCTGGATTCCTTTGATTCCACCGACCCTGACGACTATGTGCGCGGCTTTCCCTATCATCCGCACCGCGGCATAGAGACGGTTACATACCTTATCGAGGGGCTTATTGAGCACCGCGACAGCCTTGGCAATGCCGACGCAATCCGCGCGGGCGAGTCGCAGTGGATGACCGCGGGAAGCGGCATAATGCACGAGGAGATGCCAAAGCCCGCTCCGCGTATGCTGGGGCTTCAGCTTTGGCTGAATATGCCGGCGGCGCAAAAGATGGAAAAGCCGGCATACCTTGCGGTAACCGCCGACTTGATGGGAGGTACAACCTGCGGCGACGCACTTGTGCGCGTTATGTCCGGCAGCTTTAACGGCGCGTCGGGAGTCAACCCGCCGCACGTGCCTGCCACAATACTGGATTTTGAGCTTAAGTCCGGCGGCAGTGCGGAAATCCCGTGCGCGGCGGGCGAGACTGTGTTCATATTCCTGATAGAGGGCGGCCTTGAAGTTGCAGGGCAAGCATACACGGAAAAGAGCGCGCTGCTGCTTGGCGAGGGAAACGCTGTATCGGTTGAGGCTGCGGCGGACGCGCCGTCCAGATTTTTGTTGTTTTCCGCACCGCCTTTGAAAGAGTCTATTGCGTGGGGCGGCCCGATAGTTATGAACACGCGCGAGGAACTTATGCGTGCGTTTGCCGAGCTTGACGAGGGCACTTTCATAAAGCACAAGATAAAGATATAATATTTGTAATTTAAATATAATTTAAAACTTGGAACAAAATCGAAACTTTAAACAAGATTTTGAAATATGAAATGTAATTATAAACAATTATTCCCCCTGCAAAAATTGCAGGGGGAATAATGTTGTGTAACGTTGGCAGATTCCGCACTTATTTGATTGCACTTTTAAAGGTGATTACTTAGGTTTGCTACACTTGATTTTTATTGGTTAAGCGGCGTGGTGATGTATCATTAATTGCGCATTTGCTTTGAGCAATTTATCACTTTTCTAAATCACTTAAGCCGCGGGGCGCTTTAACTTTCCGCGTACGGCTGTGCCGCGAGCGGGCGCGTAATAGTCCGAGCGCAGATCCACAGTCTTTGCAAGCGAGCCGTCACTGTTGAAATAATCCAAAAATGCGCGGCTTTTAAGCCCCGCCTTAGACGGCGATATGATAAAGATTTCATCGACGTACGTCACTTTTCCGGCAAACAGCGGGTCGTCCACAATGTCCTCGGGCGGCGCGGGGATTTCCTCCAGCCTTTGGCTGCGCCGTTTTATGGTGTAGCCGTGCGGCTGCCCGTAAATCTCAATCTTTATATTGTTATCTGTGGTGATTGCC
>CAZPMG010000027.1:4764-8050 GCA_964587785.1 uncultured Clostridia bacterium | reverse complement strand
GCGTTAAAGGAAAAGCTGTCGCCGGGATAAAGCATTACGCCCGACAGCTTTGACGCAGAAAGCGCTATGTTGTGCTTGCGTTCGGCAATGGACGCGCTCATATCCGTGGAAAACTGCGCGCGCAGCGCAAATGATTTTTTGACCTTTTCCCGGCTAAGGCTGCCCTCAAATTTCTCCGGCACAGCCCTGCCCTCATACGGCCTGCCGCCTTCGAGCGCGGCACAAATTTCTCCTCTCAGCCGCTCTATATCAAGCCTCAGTCCGGGCACGCTTGGCGTGCAGCTGAACATTTTTGCCGCATCCGGACTGAACGAGGGCGTAGAGTTTACCGGCGCCAGATAATATTTATCGTACAGCTGCCTGAGCTTTTGGTCAATAGCTTTGAGCGCAAAAGAAAACTTATATTTTTTGTCAAAGGACACAATGCGTCCGCGTCCGTCAAGCGCCAGCGCACGGGCAAGTTGCGCGTCCAGCGAGGGGGAAAACTCTATGTCCTTGCCCTCAAACCTATAGGTGTCGCCGGCAATATTTAGCGATACGTATATATCATTTGCGCTTTTAGCTGCCGCAGACAGCGCGGCTTGGTACGGCTCTGCCTGCGCATAAGCACGCTGCCCGCCTAAGCAGGCGCTCCGCTCACACGCACAAATGCCGGTGCCGCCCGCATATGCGCACTGTCCGCCGGCAAAAAAAACCGCCAAGATTGCTGTCAGCGCGGTAAATATAAGCATTGCACCTAACCTTTTCATGCTCTTATTATGCGGAAAACCTGCCGCGTATATGCCCGCCCGTACATATTTGACACTAAAAAGTATCAGAGCTTTCCTCTGTGCATTCAATACCAATAATCATTTAAGTTCAAAATTGCTACGCGATTTTTAAGTTAATTGACTATATTAGAATCCCAAAGCTTTCCAGACGCATGAAAATTCCTCATGCATCCATATGGCCTCTGTTGCTGCGGGGCATCTGCTCCGCAAATTTTTCTGCTTTTTTTATTTAATTGTTTGACAACCCGTTTATACTGTGCTAAAATAATATCCGACTAATTCAATAGGGATTAGATGGATAGGAGTTTAAAATGAAGCTGTCAACCAAAGCACAATACGGACTGAAAGCCTGTTATTACCTTGCGGAAAATTACGGCAAGGGCAATCTGTCCATATCGCGGCTGAGGGAGCTTACCGACGTGAGCGACGCCTACCTTGAGCAGCTTATGATACCGCTCAGACGCGCCGGATTGATAGGTTCTGAACGCGGTTCTGCGGGCGGTTACTTTTTGATTGACCGGCCGGAGGACGTCACCGCCGGCGAGGTGGTGCGCGCGCTTGAGGACAACCTGGAGATTATGGACTGCATATCCAAAAAGGAGTGCCCCAGAAAAGAGGTTTGCCCCACCTGTTCGGTTTGGAATCTGCTCTATAACGGCATAAACGATATATTAGACAACGTGTCGCTCGCGCAGATGATAGAGGACCACCGCAAGGTGGCCGAGCACGAATGCGGCCCTTGAGCGTTATTGCGGCAGAAACCTAAAGGCATGGCTGTAATTTATGCAGGCTGCGCAAGTTGCGGCAGTGCCTAAGCCTTTTGGGCTTTAATTGAGCGTTTAAACGGCAGAGAGCTTTGGCGGCGCACGATGATTTTTTCACTTCGGAATGCGCGCGCAATCTTAATTACGGAGGCAGTTTAACATGGCAATATATTTGGACCACGCGTCCACGACATATCTATCAGAGGGAGCGCTTGCCGAGATGCTGCCGTACTTTTCCGGCCACTTCGGGAACGCGTCCAGCCTGCACTCGCTGGGTAGGGAGAGCCGCAAGGCGGTTGACGCCGCGCGCGCGCGCGTAGCGGCTGCAATCGGCGCAAAGCCGGCAGAAATATATTTTACCTCCGGCGGCACGGAGTCTGACAACTGGGCGCTGCGAGGTGTGGCATATGCCTACAAGCACAAGGGTAACCACATTATCACCAGCAAAATCGAGCATCCGGCGGTGCTGTCGGCGTGCAAGCAACTGGAAAACGAGGGGTTCCGCGTCACATATGTTGACGTTGACAGTAGCGGCGTAATAGACCTTGAAAAGCTGCGCGCCGCGCTTTCAGAGGGCGCACTGCTTGTCAGCATTATGATGGCAAACAACGAGGTGGGCACAGTCCAGCCGGTGGAAAAGATAGCCGCGCTGTGCAAGGAGTTCGGTGCGCTGTTTCACACCGATGCCGTTCAGGCGGTGGGTAGCCTGCCCATCGACGTAAAGGCGCAGGGCATTGACCTTCTCAGTATGTCGGCGCACAAGTTTTACGGGCCCAAGGGCGTAGGCGCACTGTACGTGCGCACAGGCGTAAGGGTTTCCAAGCTTGTGGCAGGCGGCGGGCAGGAAAAGGGACTGCGCGGCGGAACCACAAATACGCCGCTGGTCGTGGGCATGGGCAGGGCTATTGAGGATGCCGTCCGCGACATGGAAAAAAACAACGCGCACGCATCCGCGCTGCGCGACCGGCTGATTAGCCGCATAGAGGCGGAGATTCCCGGCGTAACCCTCAACGGCCACCGCACGGAGAGATTGCCCAACAACGCCAACTTCGGCTTTGAATTTATAGAGGGCGAGGGCATACTTCTTCGGCTGGATTTGGCGGGCATAGCCGTTTCCTCAGGCTCGGCCTGCGCGTCGCAGTCGCTTGAGCCCTCGCACGTGCTGCTTGCCATGGGCGTAAAGATTGAGGATGCGCACGGCTCTGTGCGCTTTACCACGGGCAAGTGCAACACGGCTGAGGAGATTGACACCGCAGTCGACAAACTAAAGCAAATTATACAGACGCTGCGTGAAATGTCGCCGCTGTTTAACGCAAAGCAAGGAGAACTCAAATATGTATAGCCAAAAGGTAATGGACACATTTGCCAGCCCGCCCAACGTGGGCACGATAGAAAACCCCAGCGGCGAAGGTCTTGTGGGAAACCCCCGGTGCGGGGACATAATGCGTATGTTCCTCAAGATTGAGAACGACATAATTGTAGACGCAAAGTTTCAGACATTCGGGTGCGCCGCGGCAATCGCCACAAGCTCCATGGCCACCGTGCTGATAATCGGCAAGACGGTGGACGAGGCAGAAAAACTTACAAACCGTCAGGTAGTCGAGGCGCTCGAGGGCTTGCCCCCGCAAAAGCTGCACTGTTCGGTGCTTGCGGAGGAGGCAATAAAGCTTGCCATTGAGGACTACCGCAAAAAGAGCGCGGCAGGCGGCTGATGCTGTCAGTCAGTTGCCGCATTATATAAATGAATGTCAG
>CAZPMG010000027.1:0-4664 GCA_964587785.1 uncultured Clostridia bacterium | reverse complement strand
GCGGCAGGCGGCTGATGCTGTCAGTCAGTTGCCGCATTATATAAATGAATGTCAGTAGTAAGCTAATCTGCAGATATGCAGCCGATAATGCTTATGGCATTTGTTGATAAACAATTTTAAAAATAAATTAACGCAATAATATAAACTAAAGATAATAAATTATAAAAAACTAAAGAAAGACAAATTACGCGCCGCTTGCAAATTGCAAGCGGCGCGTAATTTTTTTAGCATAAAGTATTTTTAGTTAATCAATCCCATGTCGAACTTTTTGCAAGCGACCCGTAATTTTACTTGGTTCAAAAATATTTACGGCCAATCAATACTGCATTTCGGCTTAGTTCAAGTCGCGCTTTGTAAACAGATAGTAAGTCAAAAAGCCGAATACCGCGCAGTATATTACGCACACAGCAAAGGAAAAGCCAAACGTCATATCCAGCAGGTTTGGGCCGGTGCCAAAGTACATAAACAGCTCGGTGTTGTTGAATATAAAGTAACGGAACGGCTCCCACCAGCCCAGCGCCAGCGACAGTATGCCGCCGAATATATTGAGCAGCAGCGACACAAGCACCGCCGCCGTGCGCGACTTGAACACCGCGGAGAACAGCGTGGATATGAGCGTGTATATGACCATGCTTACAATCATCATAGATATGTTTATTAAAAGCTCGCCGAATGCCGACAGCTCAAGCACGTGCGCGCCGTTGAACACGGATATTACCGGCGGGGCGGACAAGCTGTAGCCGAACAACAAACTGCCGAGTACCAGCAGCAGCAACAGGCATACAATCGTCAGCCCCACAGACACTATAAGTGTAGACAGTATCTTGGCGGTTAAGATTTTCCAGCGTTTGTAAGGGCGTATTATCAGCATCTTGATTGTGCCGCGCTGCTGCTCGCCGGCGATAGAGCCGCCGCCCAAGGTTATGCACAGCGTTATCAGCACAAGCGACAGGAAGGAAAACACAAACGTGATGTAGGTGTAAAGAGTGTACTCTGCGCCGCCGAAAGACATCGCCATTGTGCCTGTCAGCGCGCCCAAAAACGACAGCGGCTGCGAGGGCTGGTTAAAACCTTCTACGGACAGCTCACGTGAGGCGCTGAACATACCGCCATAGCTTATTCCGCTTGGATAAAGTCCGCTCTCCAGCACATACTCCGTGAGTGTTATATATTTTTTCAGTGCGTATTTTGTCTGCGAGTCGCTCACGCTGTACCCGCGCAGCTCCTGGTCGGTGTAATTTTCAATCGAGCGGTTGCGCAGGTATGTGTCGGTGTAATACGACATCATATCCCTTATGCGTGCGCCCCTGTTTGCATCCAAGGACATAGCCGCAACGTCCTCTTTGGTAAGCGAAGTTATCTCTGAATATTCCGCCAGCCGCGCAATAATTTCGTCTATGCGCGCCTTTGCGCTATTGGTCCCGACGCCTATTATGCTCTGCATATGGCTGAAATCGGCTTCCGTAAGCTTAAGCCCTATTGCGCCCTCAAGCAGCGCAAGCTCATAAGATATCATATCTTCGGAAAAAAGGCTCGCGCCAAAGGAGGAGTTATATTGTGTATACGCATATACAATATAACTTAGTTCCGTGCCGATTTCTTCCCGGTGCCGCTGCAATACTGACTCGGACGCACCTTCGGCTTTTGCGTCTGTATAGTTTTGGTAAGCCTCCATAAGCACATCGTATGATATCTTTACACCCGGGGTAATGTGCCAGCCGTACCAATCGCGCGTGTTTGCCAGTGTCTCTAAGGAATAATATACGTAAGACTTTAAGCGCTGCACAACCAGCGGCTGCGATAGGGAATCCTCAAAGGCAGTATTAAGCGTTTCCAGTAC
The DNA here is from genome assembly GCA_964587785.1 of uncultured Clostridia bacterium. Lineage (GTDB taxonomy): Bacteria > Bacillota > Clostridia > Christensenellales > HGM11417 > CAZPMG01. Next base: position 2,824 of record CAZPMG010000027.1, on the reverse strand, counting down.
AGCAATAATTTGCTGGCTGCCGAAAAACTCCTCAATAAGCTCGTCGTCCAATTCCAAGTCGGGGAGAACATCCTGCCACTTAGGCTGCACGTCGTCCCAAATAGGCTGTGCACCGCCAGATAAGCCTGTATTGTTGCCGCTCTTTTCCTGCTCGGGGGCAACTTTGTCAACCCAATCGCCAAGTTCATTTGAGTTTGCAAAGGATTGCACATCCGCGTTTATTGCGCGGTACTTTAATATCGCCGCACGTAGCAGCGTAACTGTGTCTGCGTCAAGTATCTCGCGTACACGCTCAATGTCGCCTTCCATTACGCTTTTGTGGTTATTCAGCTCGGCAATCATTCCCGGCACAACCTCACTGCCCGGACGGCCTATGCGGGCGTCCGTATAGCCGCCCTCGCCTTGCTCGTAGCCGGCGTAGGAGTTATAGCTTTGTTCCATTGCATAATATATCAGCGTAAACAGCGATATAGACAGCAAAATTACCACGGCAAGCAATATGACAAGCGTGCGGTTGAGGAAGACCTTTTTAAGCTCCGCCCAAATTAATCTATGCATAAAAAATCCTCCCTTACTGAATGCGGCTGCCGTGCGTTTTGTGCAGGTAGGCAGCCTCAAGGTCAACGGTAACCGGACGCACGCCAAAAACCTCTATGCCCGCAAGCACAAGCGCCTTTATCGCGGCGGGAATCTCCTGCTCCTCTAAAAGCGCGGTGAGAGTTCCGTCCTTTTCCACGGGCGCCGACTGCGGGAACGCCGCGGAAATAACCTCCTTAGCCCGCGTGCCGTCGCCTGTGCGTATAAGCACCGCCGATGCCGCAGCTGCGCTTAGTTCGCTTAGCGTAAGCACGTCCACAAGCCTGCCGTTGTCTATTATTGCAGCGCGGTCGCAAAGCTGCTGCATCTCTGACAGTATGTGGCTGGAGATAAACACCGAAACGCCGAGTTGGTGCGCAAGCTTTTTGAGCAGCTCGCGCATCTCGTGTATGCCCGAGGGGTCAAGCCCGTTTGTGGGCTCGTCAAGTATCAAAATTTTGGGATTGTGCAGCAGGCTCTGCGCAATTCCCGCGCGCTGCCTCATGCCCAGCGAATACTTTTTGAGCTTGTCGTCTATCCTGTTCTCCAGCCCAACAAGCGCTATTACCTCGTCAATGCGCTGACGGGTTATTCCCTTGTAAAGCCCGGCAAAAAGCTCAAGGTTCTGACGGCCCGTAAGGTATCCGTAGAGCTCGGGGTTTTCTATAATGCCGCCCACGTTGCGTATGGCGTCCTCAAACTGATTGCGCACCGAATAACCGCAAACAAGCGCGTCGCCCGCCGTGGCCGCCGCAAGCCCCACAATTATACGTATGGTGGTGGTCTTTCCCGCGCCGTTGGGGCCGATAAAGCCGTATACCTCACCCTCATTTACGGTTAGGTTTATGTCGTTTACCGCAAGCCTGCTGCCGTAACGCTTGGTAAGGCCCTGAAGTTCAAGCACCGTATGACTCATATTTTCTCCTTTGACGTTTTGTTCAAGTTTGATTGCGCCAATGCGCCAAATTTCTCGGCGCAGCTTGCCTTGCGCCCTGAAGCGTAAACACGAGAGCAATGCGCATTTGCTGGTATTATTGTATCACATTTGCTCCCGAAGTAACAGTAAATTTTTTACGGACGGCGTATTATCGTATATGCGCACTGTAGACAGATAATATATGCGTACTTTAGATAAACAATTAAGGCCGCCAAAAAGTACTGGTTTATCACGCAATTATTATAGACAGTTTGCCAAGCGCTCATTGCAAAAACTATCGTTTTGTGCTATACTAACTTCAGTTTTAAAGCGCTATGTTTGCGCGCACATTTATTTAAGGAATGTGGTATGGCATTTAATTGGGCGGTAATAGGCAGCGGCGTGATTGCACACCGCGTGCTTGGCGAGATAACCAAGACAGGCAGGCATCGGCTATGTTCGGTGTGGTCGAGGAATATGGATTCAGCGCAAAAGCTTGCGGAAAAATTCGGCGGCAGGGCGTACGCAAGCCTTGAGGAGGCGTTGGCTGCGCCCGGAGTGCAGGGCGCATACATCGCAACGCCCAACAGCGCGCACATATCAAACGCACTCGGCTGCCTTAAAGCGGGGGTGCCCGTGCTGTGCGAAAAGCCCGCCGCCTTGAGCGCCGCGCAGCTGAGTATTATACTGGATGCGGCTGAGCGCGCGGATACCTATTTTTGTGAGGGAATGTGGACGCGTTTTATGCACGTGACACAGGCGGTGCGCCGCGCGGCGGAGAGCGGTGAAATCGGAAAGATAAAGAGCATAAACCTTACGCTCAGCTATGACCGCAGGTTCTCAGGCTTTTCCGGGCGCGTGACAGACCCCATGGCGGGCGGCGGCGCGCTGCTGGACGTGGGCGTATACTGCGCGGCATATGCGGTTATGCTGCTGGGCGAGCCTCAATCCATAACCTCCCGCTCAAAGCTCAAGGGCGGTGTGGATATGTTTACCCGCGCAAGGCTGGATTATTCCGGCGGCTCATACGCGGACATAACCGCCGGCATAGACAGGTTGTTGCCCTGCCGCGCGGTGATAAAAGGCGAGTCAGGAAAAATAACAGTACCCATGTTTTTCAAACCCGTCCGGGCAAGGGTTATTCCCGAGGGCGGCGGAGCGTACACCGTTCGCGGGCAGAGAGGTTTTTTGCCGCAGTTTGACAAGGTTGCGGAGGATATACTCAGCGGAAAAAAACAAAGCGCAGAAATGCCTCATACGCACAGCCTGGCGGTGATGAAGATACTCGACGAATGCCGCAGGCAAGCTGGTATAGTGTATCCGGGGGAGTAA
>CAZPMG010000026.1:16541-19067 GCA_964587785.1 uncultured Clostridia bacterium | reverse complement strand
CGTGGTTGTGGTATACTAAATTACTACCTTTTTACACAAAAAGCGTGCCTGAAAAACAAGCAGAGAATTGCTTATGCGGACTTATGTCCGCAAAGTTATCTGTTATGCGGCACGCGCCAAAATTGCAGCAACGGAGGCGAATATCATATGACAGAATGTATCTATAACAAAGTTTTGATAGCCGACGGGCAGATGATAGAGATAGGACAGCTTGAGACTGTGCAGGCGGTTGCCGCGCGCGTGCCCGAGCTTTCCAAGTTCAGCGATGCGCAGCTTGACCGCGCAAGAGAGGGAACGCTTGCGTGGAGCATCATGTCCGCGCACAACGAATCCCGTGACGACCGCGGTCTTGCCCTGAGGTTCGACTCTCTGGCTTCGCATGACATAACATATGTGGGCATTATCCAGACGGCGCGCGCAAGCGGGCTTGAACGGTTTCCCGTGCCTTACGTACTTACCAACTGCCACAACAGCCTTTGCGCTGTGGGCGGAACAATAAACGAGGACGACCATGTATTCGGCCTGTCCGCGGCAAAAAAATACGGCGGCATATACGTGCCCGCGCATATAGCGGTAATCCACCAGTACGTGCGCGAGGTAATGACACACTGCGGCGGCATGATACTCGGCAGCGACAGCCACACACGCTACGGTCCGTTTGGGGTAATGGGCGTGGGCGAGGGCGGCCCTGAGCTTGTAAAGCAGCTGCTTGGCAAGACCTATGACATCCCCGCGCCCCCTGTGATTGCCGTGGAGCTTACCGGCCGGGTGCGCCGGGGCGTTGGCCCGCAGGACGTGGCGCTGGCGCTTATAGGCGCGGTGTTTAAGAGCGGACTGGTAAAGAACAAGGTGCTGGAATTTGTGGGCGAGGGCATAGCCTCGCTGTCGGCGGATTTCCGCATGGGCATTGACGTAATGACCACAGAGACCACCTGCCTGTCCTCTATATGGCAGACCGACGGCGTTATAAAGGATTACTACGCGGCAATGGGGCGGCCGGACGCGTATAGGGAGCTGAAACCTGACAGGCTTGCCATGTATGACGGCGCTATAAAGATTGACCTTTCCAAGGTTGAGCCTATGATAGCAATGCCCTTTCACCCGTCCAATGTGTACCGCCTGTCCGATGTGATATCAAGTCCGCACGACGTGCTCAGGGAGGCAGAGGAGAAGGCGCGCGCGGCTATTGACAACCCCGCAATAAAGCTTACTCTCACCGATAAGATTGTCGGCGGCAAAATAATGGTTTCGCAGGGTATAATCGCCGGCTGCGCGGGCGGTATGTTTGAAAACATAAGCGAGGCGTCAGACATTCTGCGCGGCAAGAGCTGCGGCAACGGCGAGTTTTCGCTCAGCGTTTACCCCGCAAGCCAGCCGCTGTTTCAGAGCCTAACCGAAAACGGGTGTATGCCCGACCTGATGCGTGCGGGCGCGCTCATAAAGACTGCGTTTTGCGGCCCCTGCTTCGGCGCGGGCGACGTTCCCTCAAACAATGCGTTTAGCATACGCCACACCACGCGCAACTTCCCCAGCCGCGAGGGCTCAAAGCCGGGCAGCGGACAGATTGCGTCCGTGGCGCTCATGGACGCGCGCTCGATTGCGGCCACGGCGGCAAACGGCGGCGCGCTGACCTCGGCAATGGATTATGACTATACGCCTGCGCCGCGCTCATACAACTTCCAGCCCGACATATACGCCGCGCGCGTGTATAACGGCTACGGTGTGCCCGAGGCCACCGAGCTTAGGTTCGGCCCCAACATAGCCGACTGGCCGGAGATGCCAAGCCTTGCGCCCAACCTTATGATACGCATAGCCAGCGCCATATACGACAGCGTTACCACCACAGACGAACTTATACCCTCGGGCGAGACGTCGTCATACCGCAGCAATCCCTATAAGCTTGCGGAGTTTACGCTCTCGCGCAAGGACCCCGGATACGTAAAGCGCGCCAAGGCCGTGCAGGCGGAGGAAACCGCGCGCAGAGAGGGCAAGGCGCTGTCTGCGGAGTTCGCCGAGGCGTTCAGAGTTGCCGAAGCGGAGCAGCTTAAGGAAAGCACGGCAATCGGGAGCGCAGTGTTTGCGCTGCGTCCGGGCGACGGTTCTGCGCGTGAGCAGGCGGCGTCCTGTCAGCGCGTACTGGGCGGTGTGTGCAACATCGTTCAGGAATACGCCACAAAGCGTTACCGCAGCAACCTTATAAACTGGGGGATGCTGCCCTTTGTCACCGAGTTTGCTGACTTTGCGCCCGGCGATTTCCTGTTCATTGAGGACGTAACCGGCTTTGTTCGCACTTGCGGCAGCCAAAAGGCAAAGCTTGTGCGCGGCGGAAAGTCCATAGAGATAGTGTTAAAGTTGGATTACCTTACCGAGGACGAAAAGCAAATACTGCTTGACGGCTGCCTGATAAACTTTTACAGGGCGGGCGGCAGGCGGTAAGCTGAACATGAGCGTGCAAACCGCATATGCACATTTGTGCGGTGTAATCGGATAATCAATAATAGTCAATTAAATGAACTATTAAATTAT
>CAZPMG010000026.1:4467-16441 GCA_964587785.1 uncultured Clostridia bacterium | reverse complement strand
GTTGCATTGCTGCCGTTTACAGGCAATCAATGCATAAACTAAAGCATCAAGCAGCTTAATATATTACTGATTATATTTGGTTTAAACAAATTCAGCGAGTATAGAGCTGCACAGCTTAAGCTTGGCTTTTTGGGGGAAATATCACGCACAGCGACATCTTGAACGGCGTAACCGCAAGCAGCGCATGGGGGACATTTGCCGGCATTACCAGCGTCTGCCCCTTGTTTACGGTGTGAACGGTGTCGCCCACGGTAATCTGCGCGCTGCCGTCAAGTATGGTAACCATGGCATCGCCGCGCGAATGGTGCGAGCTTATCTCCTCGCCTTTGTCAAACGCAAACAGCGTAAAAGATACCGCGGAGTTTTGCGCCAGCGTGCGGCTGACTATCTGACCCTCGTTGTATACCACAAGCGAATCAAGCGCCAGCGGCAGGTCGTGCTCAATGTTTTTGATAATTGCCATGATTTAAATCTCCCGAAAAAATTAATATAATTACTTAACGAAAAGGTTTGTTTCACTTAATCAGCTTTCAAATGTCAGCCACAGTTTGAGCGGATTTTAAGGAGAAAACCGATCAAATACTTAAACCTTATACTTAAACATTTAAAGGTACACTGACATCAGTCCTGCACAAGCCGCTTTTCGCCGGTAATCTCCTTTAGCGGCCCGATGTCCTGAGTGACCTCCAGCGCGCCCAAATACTCGCCGTTTTCGTCGCGCACGGCAAAATAGCGTATGAGAATAAACTTTCCGCGCACATTCAGCCAAAAGTCCTCGTGGCTCTTTTTGCCCGACCGCAGATCGTTTACTATATCCTCCACCACGTGTACGCTTGCCGGGGGATGGCAGGCAGTCACGTTGCGGCCTATTACCGCCTTAGTGCGCGGGAAAATCCTGCTTCCGCCCTCGGAAAAATAGCGCACCTCGTTGTTTGCGTCCACAAACGTTATGTCTACGGGCAGTGTGTTAAATAGTGCGCTTAGCTCCTTTGCGGTGAGCGCGCCCGTGGGCAGGTGAATCATGCCGTCCGACAGCTGAGCGTCCGTGCTGGTGGGCTTGTTGTCAACATCCCTTGGCACAAAGCCATAGTCCGCGCTGACCTCTCCCACATAGGCCGGGCCGGAAATCAGGCAGTAGCCAAGCCCGGGCAGCTCCTCGGCAATCTTGTCAAAGTCCTCCTTAGAGAGCGCCTGCTCCGTCATGGGGAAGAGTATGTTTTCTTCCTTGCTTATCATGTCGCGAAGCTTGGTTACCGCAACCTGTGCGGCCTCGTATGCGCTCTTTGCAAGCAGCGGCTTGGCTTTCAAAAGCTGAAGTGCGTCCTTTAAGGCGCGCCGTATCTCGTCATCCACGCCCCACATTACCTTGGGCGGGCCGGTTATGCCGTTGCGTTCAAGGTAGGGGAATATGAGATTTTCCTTTTTGAGATAGTGCTTGTCAACCTCCAGCAGCTGCTCAAGCTGCGCGGCAAGCTCACCGGCCTTTTTGGCGTCGCCCTCCTCAATGGTTGCCAATGCGCGCGTGCTGAGCGCGTCAAGCGCGCGGTTTTCCGCCTTCATAACGGTGATAGGGTGCGTAAGCTCTTTCGCAGGCTGCGAGTGAATCTGCGCAACCGAGCCCTCAAATATCGCCGCGTGAACGTCGCACAGCCGCTGAATCTCCGTCGCCGGCATTCCCTCTGCTATGAGCGCCTGCTCGGCGGCGGCAATCTCGCTTGCGTCCACCAGCGCAAAGTCGCGCCTGAAAAGCTCTTTTACCTCGTCTACGCTCTTGCCGTCATGCAGCATTCCGATTAGGTTTTTGAGCGCCTTTTTGCGGTACTCGCTGTTGTTGATTTCCTGGCTCATATATCGCCTTCCTCCTGAAAATTTTGAATAATATAGCCGTCTGCTTCAAGCAGTGCGGCAATCTTTGCAATGTCAAGTTTCTTCATGGCGGCGCCCTTTTTTATGGTCATAAACCTGCCCGCCGTAGCCAGCATACCCGGCTTTGTGATCTGGTCAAATCCCGCGTCCTTGAGCAGCTGCTTAAGCTCCGGGTACTGCTTGCAGAGCGAGTAAACGCTCTGGTTTAAATCAAGTGTCTTTTCCATATAAGCACCGCCTATATATAACTTACCGCGCACTACACGCCGACTATTATAACTTGCCGCACATGGCTGTCATGCAGTTTGCGCCTGTAACCAAGCTTTGCCGCCGCATCGCCTGCCGCATTTGTATCCTTGCGCATTTTTAAACGCTTATCCGCCGTTCTAAACGGCAGGTTTTGCCTGTCAAGGTTTGCCGAGCCTAACTTTTACGTTTATTTATGCGGCCTGCGGTTATAACTATAATATACATTATAAATAAATTTTAAGAATAATTCGGTATCCCCGGATACTTTTTGCGGGATTTATCGATAAGGAGATTGTTTTACATGAAGCGCATTGCGTTTTTTGACACCAAGCCCTATGACAGGCAATCCTTCGACGGGCTGAAGGAAAGTTATGGTTTTGAGATAAAATACTTTGAGAGCAAGCTTTCGGCGGACACGGCCGCGCTTGCGGCGGGAAGCGATGCCGTTGTGGCGTTTGTAAACGACAGCATTGACGCAAAGACCATAGACGCGCTTGCCGCCTTGAACGTCGGGATAATCGCGCTGCGCTGCGCGGGCTACAACAACGTGGACTTTGCGCACGCGTTCGGCAAAATTTATATAGTGAGGGTGCCCGCGTACTCGCCGTATGCGGTTGCCGAGCATGCCTTAGCGCTGCTGATGACGCTCAACCGCAAGACGCACCGTGCCTACAACCGCACGCGGGAGCACAATTTCAGCCTGCAGGGGCTGACGGGTTTTGACCTGTTCGGCAAGACCGTGGGCGTAATCGGCACGGGAAAGATAGGCAGGGTTTTCATTGACATATGCCGCGGCTTGGGTATGAGGGTGCTGGCTTATGACCCATATCCGGCAAAGGATTTGCTGGCTGAGTATGTGCCGCTTGACGAGCTGTGCGCGCGCTCGGACGTAATATCGCTGCACTGTCCGCTCACCAAGGACACGCACCACATAATAAACAAGCGCACCATTGCGCTGATGAAAGACGGAGTGACGCTGATAAACACTTCAAGGGGCGCGCTGGTAGACAGCATTGCGCTGCTTGACGCAATCAAGAGCGGTCAGATCGGCGCAACAGGCCTTGACGTGTATGAGGAGGAATCGGACTTGTTCTTTGAGGATTTTTCCGATTCGGTTATTCAGGACGACGTGCTTGCAAGGCTGCTGTCCATGCCCAACGTGCTGGTCACCTCGCATCAGGCGTTTTTGACAAAGGAGGCGCTTGACAATATTGCGCGCACCACAATGAACAACCTCAAGGAGTTTTTTGATAACGGCCCGCTGGCAAACGAAATCTGCTATCAGTGCGACAAGATGGCCGCGTGCCCCAAGGTCACGGGGCAGGCACGCTGCTTTTGAGCTGCGGTAAATTGCTTTTTAGTCTGCGGCAAATTCAATATAATCAATTAACTGAAACTAATAAGAAAAGTATAAAGCCGCCTCTTGATTGCCCTGTTAATACAGGATGAAAAGAGGCGGCTTATTGCTTACGGCCGTGATTGCAAAGCTGCAAAAACATTGTCGGTAATCAAATCAAAAACGGCTTGTTATATAATATCTGTTTGTATCAAAATCAAATCAAATGCTGATATTTATACAGTTTATTGAATTAAATCACAAGCGAGCCGTCCTCACTGTCTATCACGCGCAGCACGTTGATTTCCTCGCCGGTGAGCGCGTCGATATACACAAAATAAGTCAGGTCGCGGTAGTTGCCGAAAAACTCGTATGCCAGCCTTTCCTCGCCGGTTTCAAGCGGTATGAGCGTCAGCCTTTCGGAGTCGACGGTAAGCCGTGAAAATGTCTTTTGGCGCGCCTGCATTGTGTTGAGCGCGGGGGAGGGCAGCTGCCGCTCTGTGTGGTTTGTGTAGTAACCGCGCGCCTCATATCCGATTATCTCGCCGTTGTCGCGCGCGACTATTACCTTTATGAGGTCGGGATACAGCACAACATTGTCCTGCACGGCGGCGATGTTGACATATACATAGCCGTGGTAATCTGATTGCCACACCGCCTGCGCGTTTTCAATGCCCAAAGCCGCCACAAAGCTCTCAGCTATATCTATGCACTCGTCAACTTCTAATTCTACGTTGTCAAGGTCGCGCATATTGTCTATAAGCAGCAGTTTTCCGCCCATCTTGGAGACCTGCGCAAACAGCTGTCCGCCTGCGGTGTTTACATTGAAGTTATATGAAAACATCTTTCCGTCTGACGAGTTTTGATAGCTGATGCCCTGCACGTCAAAGTCCTTGAGATAACCCTCCAGCGCGCTTTGAGCCTCTTCCTGCCCTACTTCATTTTCGGGAAGCCCCTTTGGCTGAGCGTTTTGCAGGCTGTCCGAGAAGGGGCCGTCATATATAAGCGAGGGATACTCCACGGTGCCCTGTTCAATCTGCGTAAAGGAATCCTTCAGCAGCTCGTCGCCGTAGCCGCCGCGTATGCTTTTGCTGAAGCTGTAGCCCTCGGCCACCTTTCCGGCAAGTATGGTCACCTGCTTTCTAAGCTCGCTGCCCGTGTCGTAAAGGTTTTCAATCTGCTGGCTTTCCGGTTCGGATATGGTCTTGCCCGCGGCGACTTTGTTTGACAGTCCCTTGCAAAAATCGCCCAGCTGGTTGATAAACTTGCTGGTCTTTTCAATGGTGTTTTCAGTGATGGGAAGCTGCGAGAGGCTGGCCGCCGTGGTGTCGGTCTGGCGGGAGACCTCGTTGAGGTACCTCAGCGACTCTGAGCTTGAGGAAGCCACCATAAGCTTTGACATCTTGACGTCCAAGTTATTCATGTTGTCGCTCAGCTCATAAAACGCCTTTTTATAGATGTTCTCCAGCTGAATCCTGTAGTGCTCGCGGTCGCGATGCACGGCGTAGATTGCCGCCGCGGAGAATATCAGCACTCCGGTGAGCACGGCGACGGTTACAAATATTCCCATCCTGCGGCTGCGTATTGCTGTCATAGCTTATGCCCTCCTCAGACTGCAAACACGTGTTTGCCTATGGTAACCACCGTTCTGCGGCTGTATATCCACTGGCTTGTGGCGGTTACGGGGTTGTAGTAATAGATGCTGCCGTACGAGGGGTCCCAGCCGTTCATGGCGTCGTTTGCCGCTCTCTTGGCGGTTGCGTTGGGTTCAAGGTTCATCTGTCCGTCATAGACTGCGGTAAACGCATAGGGCTGATAGATTACGCCCGATACCGTGTTGGGGAAGCTGGGATGCTTTACGCGGTTTAATATCACCGCACCCACCGCCACCATGCCGATATACGGCTCGCCGCGCGCCTCGGCGTAGATGCACTTTGCAAGCAGATAGACCTCGTTGCTGGTGTACGCCCCCGAGCCTGACGAACCCGACGAGCCGGAGGACGTTGACTTAAGCTTTAAACCCATGGCGGCGGCGGTTTTAGCGCCCACGATGCCGTCCACCGAAAGTCCGTTTTTGCGCTGGAAGTATCTGACCGCGGCGTCCGTCTGCGAGCCGAATATGCCGTCCACAGAGCCGGTGTAATACCCCCAGTTTTTAAGCTTTGTCTGGATCTGGCGTATTATTTCCCTGTCCGAGCTTCCTCTGCGCACGGAGGACGCATCCGCCTGCATGGGCGACAGCACCGTCACGTGCAGCACGGTAATCGCGGCAATGACGGCAAAAAATACCGACCCTGCCTTCAATAGCTTTTTCATAGGCTACTCCTTGGTTGTTAATTGGGGCGTAAAACCGCATTTTAGGGCGGCAAAAAGCCCCTTTTGCTGTTTGTTAAGTATTGACAGCAAAAAAGGCCTTTATACTCATAATAAGTCAAAATAATGTGCTTGCGCTGCTGCGGCGCGGGAAATCAGTTTTGCAGCGACTTTTTAAAATTTTCTATTATCTCCAAAAGCTTTGAGCGGTAATGTATGTCCGTCCCGCCGTTGTCGCCGTAGCCCACAAAGCACAGCGGGGGATACACCACGCACCACCAGTTGTCGCCCGTGCCGCTGCCCAGCTCGATTATCAGCGCGTCATACACGCCGTCCTCCAGCAAAAAGCCGCCGTAGCTTCTTGCGGGAAACTGCTCGGCGTCAAGCCGCGCCCGCGCCCGGTAATCCGCGCCGCCCGCGGCAAGTGCGGAGTTTGCCGCACGCTCGATGTCGGCAAGCGCGCCGCTCACCGCCGCCTTCGCCTTGTCCTTGCTTTCGCACTGCGCCAGCAGCGGAGTGAGGAGCTCTGTGACCGCGTCCTTTACCGCGTATTTGACGTTTTGGTCAAACGCCGCGTTGCTGTGCGCGCGTATATGTATGCGCACATACTGCGAAGTTGCTCCGCCCGCCGCCGCCCCGGCTATCACCGCTATTACAATAAGTACCGCCGCCGCAAGCGCTGCCGCCCCCTTTTGCATAAATCCAATCCCTCCGAAATCCAAATAAAATAAGGCTTAAATAATTTAGTCAATGTAAAGCCCTGAACAGCTAAACCGACCCGCGCAGATTATTGACAAAACCAAATGCAATTATACTCACCTGAAATTATTAAGCGTATGAATTTTCGGGCAGATTCCGCGCAGCGTACCGCGCGTATAATAATATTTTTTTAAAAAGCAAGGCCTAAAAGCGCACCGCGCTTCACAAACATTTTGCGGAAACATAGCTAATTATGCCAAAATAAGGAAACGGATGTATTTTTAAGACGATAAAAACAGATAATAGCATTTGTATATTGTGTTAAGCAATCCGATATGTTATAATGGGTTAAGCTCAAATGCAAATGCTGCGCATATAGCATAATACCTGCGCTCAGGCAGCAATCGGCATAACGGCTGTTTAAAGAGGTGATTAAATCAATATGAAGATAATGCTTATTACCGTCACGGCGGGTGAGGGGCACAACTCCACCTGCAAGGCGATTTACAACAAGCTGATTCAAGACCCCGCAAACGAGGTCAAGATAATCGATTTATTCCGTGACTTTGGCACGCGCGCCAAGTTCGGCTTTATCGACACCGGCTACAATCTTGTCTGCCGCCACGCAGTCAAGGCCTATAACATGGTCTACAAGGTGCTGCAGAACATCGATCCCGAGCGCAGGTCAAAGTCGCCTTCACAGGGCACTGTGCGGCGGGAAACACCGCGGCTGTTAAAAGAGGTATATTCCTTTCAGCCCGACGTCATCATAAGCACGCACGTGTATCCGGCGATAGCTCTCACAAACATACGCAAGGTATATCCGCTGCGCGCGCGCACAATTGCGGTTATGACCGATTACAGCGTGCACCCTTTCTGGGAGGCCGGCAGGGATATCGACTATCTTGTCACGCCCACAGAACAGTTTGACGGCGTGCTGCTGCAAAAGGGCTATTCGCGCAGCCAGCTTTTGAGCTACGGCCTGCCCGTGCGCCAGCCTTTCAACAACGTAATTCCCAAGCAAGATGCACGCGCCAAGCTTGAGCTTGACGCCGACAAATTCACCGTGCTTGTAATGAACGGCGGCGGGGGAATGTCGGGCACGCTCCCGCACATAAAGAACCTGCTGAACACGCCGCATCCGCTGCAAATTCTTGTGGTAAACGGCAAAAGCGTGCGCGATAAAGAGCGCGTACAGCGGCTTATGGACGCCGGCACGGGCATTCATACCATAAAAAATTATGGGTTTGTGGATTTTATCGACGTGCTCATGAGCGCGGCCGACTGTATGCTCAGCAAGTGCGGCTGCATCAGTGCAAACGAGGCGCTCAACAAGGAGCTTCCCATGCTGATTCGGCCCAAGCTTGTGCAGCAGGAATACGACAACAGGCTGTACCTTACGGCAACCCGTGCGGCCGTTGCGCTTGACGACGTCAACACCGCCGACAAAGCGGTTACGCGCCTGATAGAGAACCCGCAGGAGCTTGAGGCCATGCGCGCAGGCATACGCCAGATAAAAAAGCCTAACGCATTGAACGACATCTGCGCCCTTATCGAAAGCTCGCCGCTTGTCAGCTATGCCGACATACCGGACATCGCAGAGGTAGCTTACCGCAGGATAAACAAGCTGATTAAAAAACAGGCGTCGGTTTAGAAAACCCATCCGGCTGCAGGCCGTGAAAGTCAATAATTTGCACAACAATATACTGATAAAGACAATATACTGATAAAGATAATATACTGATAATTAAAAAAGCCGGCACAACTGTGCCGGCTTTTTATATGGGAAACAATACGGTACTTGCAATTAAATTGTATGGCGCTTGATTACTGCTGTTTTACCGTCAAGGTCTTTTCTTGTATTCGAGCGCCGTATTTACTATCTCCCTGTATACCTTGGTTGTTCCGTCAATATCCGGCGCGCCGCCAAGCGCCTTTGCCATGGATGGGCTGCCGAGCAGGCAGCTCTCTATATTATACAAAAGTGTTTGCGGAGTGAGCTGTTCCTGCGGCAGCACCCATGCAAGCCCGCGCTCTTTGAGCAGTCCGGCGTTTTGCAGTTGGTCGCCGCGCGATGCGGTCTTGGGCAGAGGTATAAGCAGCATTGGCTTTTTGAGCGCAAGCAGCTCGCACACTGTGCCCGCGCCGGCGCGGCTGACCACAAGATCGGCGGCGGCAAGATAGTTTTCGATATCGTGCGCAAACTCTATCCTGAAATAATTTCCGCCGTTAGGCAGCGGCTTAGTCCCCTTGCCCGCAATGTGTATGACATTAAAGTCATTGAGCATATGCCGCGCGCCCTCTACCGCGTTATTAATCGCCCTTGCGCCCGAGCTGCCGCCCAGCACCAATATGACAGGGCGCTTGCGGTCAAAGCCAGCCGCGGCAAGCGCGGTATCCGGGTTTCCGCGGTAAAGCTGCCTGCGCAGCGGAGTGCCTGTGACCACGGAATTTGCCGGCTTGCGGCCGGGCACGTCAAACGTCAGGCAAATCCTTTTGCACTTGGGCGCGCTCAGCCTGTTTGCAAGGCCCATAGTAACGTCCGATTCATGTGCCACAACAGGGATTTTCAGGCTTGCGGCGGCAAACACCACGGGCAGCGCAACGTATCCGCCCTTGGAAAACACCACGTCCGGCTTTAGCTTTTTAAGCAGTCTCTTTGCTTCGCGTATGCCTTTTAGCACGGTAAATGGCAGCGCAAGGTTTTTGACAGAGAGCGAGCGCCTTAGCTTTGCGCAAGGCAGGGCATAAAACGTCAGACCTGCCCTTTGCGCGAGCGCGGCTTCCATTCCGCTCTCCGAACCCAGATAATATATGCCGTCAAATGAAGTTTTAAGCAGGGGCAAGAGCGCAAGGTTTGGCATGATATGCCCGGCCGTGCCGCCCCCGGTGAGCACTATTTTCATACAGTCATATTATATGCTCTGCCTCGCGTTTATATTGCGGAAATCCGCTTGCCGCCGATAATTGTAAAAAACTGTTTTTCATGCATAATTATGAAAATTACCGCTTAAATTACATGATTATGCGCGGTAACCTGCTAAAAAACTGCCGCACGAAGCTCCCAGGTTTTTGCGCGAAGTGCTTAACTCCTTGTCAAAATTTTGCGCATATGATATAATAACTGTGTAAATCCGCATATTTTGACGCGCAGCCGGCAATTGCCGCAGTGCGCGGAGACGCGGGCAGGGCTGCTGTCCGGTTTTTTATGCCAACTTTAGGTTCAAAAGTGCAGCTCGCTTTAAACCGGCTTAGGCAAAAGTGCCCGGCTCAGCTTTCAGTTCTTATGTCAGGGCACGGCAGTTTGCCGCAAAAGCCGGTTGATACAGTCAATATAAAGCACCGGAGGGAATATGAACATCAAGGACATTGTACGCCTTTTAGACGCAGACATCATTTGCGGCTCCGACAGGCTTGAGACAGAGGTCAAGAGCGCCTGCGGAGCGGATATGATGAGCGACGTGCTTGCCTTTGTAAAGGACCAGTCGGTGCTGCTTACCGGCCTGTCCAACCCCCAGGTTATCCGCACCGCGGAGATGATGGACATGGTGTGCATAGTGCTCGTGCGCGGCAAGCGCCCGGACGCAATGATGCAAGAGCTTGCGCGCGCCAAGGGCATTGTGCTGCTTTGCTCGCGCCACCGCATGTATTCAGCCTGCGGAATTTTATATAAAAACGGGCTGGGCGCCGGGGAGACCTGCGTATGACCGAGATGCAGCCCGTACGCCTGCATTTTACCGTAGACGGCGGCAACTTTGCCTCTGCGGGCATGGCAAGCGAGGCCGTAAAGCTCAGGCTCAAGCAGATAGGCATTGACCCCGCGGCAATCAGGCGCGTGGCGATATCCATGTATGAGGCTGAGATAAACATGGTTTTGCACGCCGGCGGCGGCGAGGCTTACATAGACATCTATCCCACGCACGTATGCCTGAAGATGAGCGACACAGGCCCCGGCATAGACAACATCGAGCTTGCGATGCAGGAGGGATATTCCACTGCCGCGGACAGTATCCGTTCGCTGGGCTTCGGCGCGGGAATGGGTCTGCCCAACATGAAAAAATACAGCGACAGGTTTGAGCTTACCTCGGAAGTGGGCAAGGGCACCACAGTGAAAATGCGCATAAATATTTAATGCCGCACAATATACGGGCGGCGCGGCGGAACAATCAGCCTGCGCGAGTCCGGGCGCGCGTGTAGTTTTACGAGCGGGCAACAGGGGCTTTCGCGGCTCTTTGCTGCCTGCGGGCGGTGAATGATGACACAACCTATCAAAGACCTGCATACGGTTACTCTGGACGCGGATAAGTGCAAGGGCTGCATAAACTGCATGAAGCGCTGTCCGACCGAGGCCATCCGTGTGCGAGACTCCAAGGCTACAGTTGCATACGAGCGGTGCATAGGCTGCGGCGAGTGCATACGCACGTGCACCCACCAGGCAAAGCGCGCGGTATACGACAGCTTTGACGAAATTTTTAAATACAAATACCGCGTGGCACTGCCCGCGCCATCGCTTTACGGACAGTTTAACAATTTAGACAACATAAACATAGTGCTTGAAGGCCTGCTTGCCGCAGGGTTTGACGATGTGTTCGAGGTGGCGCGCGGCGCAGAGCTTGTGAGCGAATTTACCCGCCGCAAAGCCTATGACCTTGCCAAGCGCCCGGTGATAAGCTCGGCCTGTCCGGCGGTGGTAGAGCTCATATTGATAAGCTTTCACAACCTAAAAGACAACCTGCTTCCCGTGCTTGCTCCGGTGGACGTGGCGGCAAAGCTTGCGCGCGAGAGGGCGCAAGAGCAGAGCGGCCTTGCCCCCGAAGAAATCGGCATATTCTTCATTTCCCCCTGTCCGGCAAAGGTGTTTGCGCTAAAGTGCGGCCTGGGCGGCAAGGCGGGTTATGTGGACGGAGTGCTTGCCCAAAGCGAGGTGTACTTCCGCCTGCTTGAGCCAATGAAACATGTAAAAGACCCGCGCGAGCTTAGCAAGAGCGGCATAGTGGGCATAGGCTGGGCGTCAAGCGGCGGCGAGGCCGCGGGCGTGCTCAAGGAAAAATATCTTGCCGCCGACGGCATAGAAAACTGCATAAGCGTACTGGAAGAGATAGAGAACGACAAGATAAAAGACGTGGATTTTGTGGAGCTGAACGCCTGTCCGGGCGGCTGTGTGGGCGGCGTGCTCAACATAGAGAACCCGTTTATCGCAAAGTCCAAAATACAGGCACTGCGAAAATACATGCCTGTCTCCAAAAACACGCTGGCCGAAGAGGGCAAGCCCGACTCCTATTATCTGTGGGACAACACGCCCGAGACAATGCCTGTGTTCAGGCTGGACGAAAATCTCTTGAAGGCCATGGAAAAGATGCAGCGGGTGGAGGCCATACTCGAGCATCTCCCCAAGCTTGACTGCGGAAGCTGCGGCGCTCCAAGCTGCAGGGCATTTGCCGAGGACGTGGTAAACGGCATAGTGAAAGAGAGCGATTGCACGCGCAAGGACGAACGCCAAGCTACATAGAA
>CAZPMG010000026.1:0-4367 GCA_964587785.1 uncultured Clostridia bacterium | reverse complement strand
AATCAGACAAAGCAATACATCAATCAAGGCAGCAGACAATAGTAATATGGATATAACCCAGCTTGCAAACAATATAGGCGGCCGCGTGCTTTGCGGCGGTGGCAGCGTAAACGGCGGCTATGCCGGCGACCTGCTCAGTCACTGTATGGGCAAGGCAAAGGCGGGCGGCGCATGGTTTACCATAATGAACAACCACAACGTGGCGGCCGTCGCCTACCTTTGCGAGGTTGCGTGCGTGGTGCTGTGCGAGGGTGTGCAGCCGGACGCTGCGCTTCTCGAGCGCGCCAAGCAGCAGGGCATTGCGCTTGCGGTTACAGACCTTCCAATATTCGAGGCCTGCTGCGCGTCCGGTCTGTAATGGATTTTAACGGCGCATCTCACTCTAATCGGCGGCACATTGCAGTCACATCGGCAGGTACATTGCGGTAACATCGGCGGCTCATGGCGGCGCAGCATAAAAAGCCATACGGCAACCGGCACATCAGACCGATATGTTTATAGCTAATTAACCCGACTATTGTATTGCATTAAACGGCACAGGCATTGTATTATGAAGCTCTACTATGACTTTCACATACACAGCGCGCTCAGTCCGTGCGCGGATGACGGCAACACCCCCTGCGACATCGTCCAAATGGCGGCACTCAAGGGGCTGGACGCAATTGCCGTGTCCGACCACAACAGCGTAAAAAACTGCGCCGCGGCGATGGAGGTGGGCGGCAAGCTCGGCCTTTTGGTGCTGCCTGCTATGGAGCTTACCACCTCAGAGGACGTTCACATACTCTGCCTGTTTACCGACATTTTGAGGGCGGAGGAGTTTGAGCGGCAGGTGCGCGGCGGAATGCTTAAAATCCCCAACAAGCCGCATGTTTTCGGCCGTCAACTGATTATGGATTCTTGCGATAATGTGACGGGCGAGGAAACCGACTATCTGTCCGTGGCAAGCGCTATAGGCTCACACACCGTCGCAGAGGCAGTGCGCAAGTTGGGCGGAGTTGCGCTGCCGGCTCACATTGACCGCAGCTCAAACGGTATGCTCAGCATACTTGGCGGCGTGCCCGACGACTTCGGCTTTAAGGCGGTGGAGATTTCGCCGCACAGCCCGCCCGGTCTAAAAGAGCGTTTTTTGAGCAGAGGCTACAGGGTTGCGCAAAATTCCGATGCGCACACGCTGGGCGCAATATCCGAGCGCGGCAGCTTTATTGAAGTGAGCGCGCGCAGCGCAGAGACGGTGGTGCGTTTTTTTTCCGGCTTAGATTGTTAAAATCTTATCAAAATGCTTTGCCAGTATGCGCAATCTTTGCTATAATGATGTGTGGCGCAAATCAGCGGATTTTGACGGATAAAGTCGATTTAAAAAGGTAAAATTTGCCGTAAGAAGGTTGTAAACAGCGGTTACGCATACAACGCAGGCCAAGTGAAAGTTTTATACCGTGCAGGGGTTGGCTTTCACTGCGGAAAAGTTTAAACAAGTTAATATATATTTCATTTTTAAGGAGCAAGGTCAATGGGCAAGATCAAGATGTCTGACCTGCCGTTTGCAGGAACGGCTGAGCAGGAAACACAGCTTATGGGTGTGATTGCAGAGCATAAGGGCACACCCGGGGCGCTCATGCCCGTGCTGCAAAAGGCGCAGGGCATTTACGGGTACCTCCCCATAGAGGTGCAAAGGATGATCTCCGGCGGGCTGGATATGCCGCTTGAAGAGGTCTTCGGAGTGGTTACATTTTACTCACAGTTTTCCTTGGTGCCCAAGGGTGAGTACAAGATAGGCGTGTGCATGGGCACGGCTTGCTATGTCAAGGGCGCGGGCGATCTGCTTGACAGGCTCAAGGAGGCGCTGAAGATAGACAGCGGCCAGTGCACAAAGGACGGCAAGTTTTCACTTGACGCCACGCGCTGCATAGGCTGCTGCGGGCTTGCGCCGGTCATCACGGTAAACGAGGATGTCTACGGCAAGCTGGCCTCTGCGGATATCGCCAAGATAGTGGCAAAATACCGGGCATAAGGCCATGCGCGAGATTTCCTTGCACATGCTTGATATTGCGCAAAACTCGCTTGCCGCAGGCGCAAGCAGTGTAGAGCTTACGCTTGCTGCGGACGAGGAAAAAAATCTTTTGTCCGTCACGGTCGCCGACAACGGCCGGGGCATGGACGCAGAGCTTTTGGCGCGGGCGTCCGACCCGTTCACAACCACCCGCACCACCCGCAAGGTGGGCATGGGGCTTGCGCTCTTCCGCTGGTCGGCAGAGAGCAGCGGCGGCAGCTTTTCAATAAGCTCGCAGCCGGGCAAGGGAACGAGCGTGCACGCAAGCTATGTGCTCAGCAGCTTTGACAGAATGCCGCTGGGAAATCTTACCGAGACGGTAATAACGCTCATTCAGGGCAGTCCTGACGTGGATTTTACGCTGACGGTCAAACGGAACGGGCAGGAGTTTTTGTTTGACACACGCGAGATTCGCCAGACGTTAGAGGGTGTTCCCATAGACGCACCCGAGGTGCTCGGCTTTTTGAGCGAATATTTAAACGGCCATACCGCGGCACTCATAGACGGGCTTTAGGCTGTGTTTTTTTTGTGCAATACTAATTACTTCTAACTGCTTAAGTATTTCGGCGCCTTTTTGGTTAAAAGCCGCCCAAAATGCTCTCCCATAGCTTCCTATGGTATGCGCTTTTGGTCATCTTTTATATCAAAAATCCATTTGAACTACTGCCAAACATTTAGAAGCTGCTTAGTACAAAGGCTTTTAGATGAGGGCAAATGTTTTTTAAAAAAGACAATTGCCGCAAAAAAAGTAAAAAATCAGTCACATATATAAGGAGCTATAAGGAGCTAATATGAAGACATTACAGGAGCTTAAAGAAATCAGGGAGAGGATGCAAAAGCAGCTTGGCACCCGCAACATGGCCGAGAGCGGCGATACCCGCATTGTTGTCGGCATGGCAACCTGCGGCATAGCCGCCGGCGCCCGTCCCGTCCTCACAAAGCTTAACGACGAGGTTGTCACGCGCAAGCTCAGCGGCGTGGTGGTGGTGCAGACAGGTTGCATCGGCATGTGCCGCTATGAGCCCATCGTTGAGGTATATGTACCCGGCAAGGAAAAGGTTACTTACATAAAGGTAACGCCGGAGATGACCTCGCGCATCGTGGCAGAGCACATAGTAAACGGCAACCCGGTTACGGAA
Organism: uncultured Clostridia bacterium; assembly: GCA_964587785.1. Taxonomy (GTDB): domain Bacteria; phylum Bacillota; class Clostridia; order Christensenellales; family HGM11417; genus CAZPMG01. The sequence goes on along the minus strand of CAZPMG010000026.1, from coordinate 1,181 downwards.
TATACAATCAAGGAACAATAGGAGGGCAGTCAAATGTACAGGTCACACATACTGGTTTGCGGCGGCACAGGCTGCGCTTCCAGTAAATCCAAGGAAATTTTCGATAGCTTTGAAAAGCAAATCAAGGCAAGCGGCCTTGAGGCTGAAGTAAAAACAATAATGACCGGCTGTTTCGGTCTGTGCGCGCTCGGCCCCGTTGTGGTGGTTTATCCCGAGGGCGCGTTTTACAGTCAGGTGAGCGTGGGCGACGTGCCGGAAATCGTGTCCGAGCACATCGTAAAGGGCAGGATTGTAAAGCGCCTGCTATATAAAGAGACAATCGAGGGCGACGGCATACGCTCGCTCAACGAGACCAACTTCTATAAAAAGCAGCACCGCGTGGCGCTCAAGCTGTGCGGCGTAATCAACCCCGAAAACATCGAGGAATACATAGCCTACGACGGCTATGCCGCGCTTGGAAAGGCGGTCACCGAGATGACCCCTGACGGTGTCATTGACACGCTCAAGAAGTCCGGCCTGCGCGGCCGCGGCGGCGGCGGGTTCCCCACAGGCCTCAAGTGGGATTTTGCAAAGAAATCCGTATCCGACAAAAAATATGTCTGCTGCAACGCCGACGAGGGCGACCCCGGCGCGTTCATGGACAGGTCGGTGTTAGAGGGCGACCCGCACGCGGTTATCGAGGCAATGGCAATCGCCGGCTACGCAATCGGCGCCGACCAGGGCTATGTTTACGTGCGCGCGGAGTACCCCATTGCAGTAAGCAGGCTTCAGCTGGCAATTGCCCAGGCGCGCGAGTACGGAATGCTGGGCAAGAACATATTCGACTCCGGCTTTAACTTTGACCTTGACATCCGTCTAGGCGCTGGCGCGTTTGTGTGCGGCGAAGAAACCGCGCTCATTGCCTCAATCGAGGGCGGCCGCGGCGAACCCCGTCCCCGTCCGCCTTTCCCGGCGGTCAAGGGCCTGTTCGGCAAGCCCACAATTTTAAATAACGTCGAGACCTATGCCAACATCCCGCAGATTATACTCAACGGCGCGGAATGGTTTAATTCCATGGGCACGGAAAAGTCCAAGGGCACAAAGGTTTTTGCTCTGGGCGGCAAGATAACCAACACCGGCCTTGTGGAAGTTCCCATGGGCACCACGCTGCGCGATATAGTCGAGGACATCGGCGGCGGAAT
>CAZPMG010000025.1:9616-19339 GCA_964587785.1 uncultured Clostridia bacterium | reverse complement strand
CTGACGCCGCTGAAACCCGTGTCTATGAGCAGGTGGCACCACGCCTCGTTGCCCTGGCGCGGAGCTGTATAATCGCGGCTGGTCAGCATATTCAGGCTGATTTCCCCCGTAGTCGGGTTGACCCGCACGGTCTTTGCCACGTCATCCGGCTCTTCGGCGTCGGTATAGGTATAAAAGCCGTCCTCAAATGTCTCCGTGCCGTTGTAAAGGCTTTTGTTGCAGGAATGCTGCGACACATTCCAATACGCCCCGCTTGCAGTGCCCATGTAGTCAAACGCGTCTCTGCCCCCGGGTTTTTCGTTGCCCTTGCCCGTGGGCGAGACAACAAACCCGTTCTTATAGCCCGGGTCGCCCAGCAGCGATACCTCGGATTTTGGTTTGGTCCTGCCGCCGCACGCCCCCAGCTGGAGCACGCACACGGCGGTAAGTAAAACGATTAATGCTCTTTTAAACATAACGTCTCCTTGACTGTACAGTCAATAACTTTACTATAATTTAAGCGCGCCGCTGGTCATGCCCTTGATGTACTGCTTGGATGTCAAAAAGAACACAAGGATAAGCGGAAGGCTGGTGATTACATAGCCCGCCATAGGCGCGCTGTAAGAGCCTACCATCTTGTAGTACTCGTTGGTAAAGGGCACAAGTCCGGTGGCGATGGTGCGCTGCGACTCCGCAAGCACCAGGTTTGGCCAGATTATATCGTTCCACGACTGCATAAACAGCCACATGGCCGCAGTCGCCATAATAGGCGCGGACAGAGGTATTGCAATTTTCCTAAACTGCATGAAGTTGCCCGCGCCGTCAAGCTTTGCCGCCTCAAACAGGTCGTTGGGCACGCTGTTCATAAACGTGCGCAGCAGGAATATGTTAAAGGGCAGGTTGCCGGCCATACCCGGAAGAATCACCGCCCAGCGGGTTTCAATCAGCCCCATGCTCTGCACCAGCAAATAGCTTGTGGACAGCGACAGAACGCCCGGCAGCATCATGAGCGACAGAAACCCCATGAACAGCACTTCTTTTCCCTTAAACCTGAACTTGGCAAAGGCAAATGCCGCGATGCTGGCAACTGTCAAGGTGAACACCACATTGCAGGCCGCCAAAAGCACTGTGTTGAGAATAAAATCCTTTACATACAGCCATGCCAGCCGGTAGTTTTCAAAGTTGAGCGGAAAGGTCAGGGAAAACGGGTGGTAGCGCTCCTGCGTGGGGGTCTTAAAGCTCTTTATCGCCAGCAAAAAGAGCTGATAATAATTGGTGAGCAAAAATACCACAAGAAAGAGCACCAGTATTGCCTGTGATAAGTGGATTTTTTTCCTGCGGCGGGCAGGCTTTGACAGGCTGCGGGCGGCGGAGCCGCCGGCCTCACCGGCAGCTGCGTGCGTGGGCCTCATATGGCTGACTCCTCCTTTTTGTTGATAAACTTGAAGTTAAAGATGGTCAGGCCGAGTATGACAAGGAACATAATTACGCCCACCGCCGAAGCGTAGCCGTATTTGCCGTATGTAAAGGCGTACTCGTACATATACCAGCCGGGCACTGTTGTGCCATGATTTGGGCCGCCCTTGGTAAACATAACCTGCATTGAGTAACCCTGCAATCCGCCGATTATGCCGGTGATGATTGTATACTTTATCTGCCCCATCATAAAGGGTATGTCTATATACCAGATGCTCTGCCACGTGGTCACGCCGTCAAGCTGCGCGGCCTCGGTCACGCCCTCCGAGATGTTGTTGAGCCCGGCAAGGTAAATGAGAAAGGTTGAGCCGCCGATGAAGGGAAAGCCTGTGAGTATGAGAGATAAAAAGGGTACGCCGCTGTTCAAATCGTCGTAATACCACCCTAAATTTTCCATCCCGAGCAATGTCAAGAGCGAGTTGGCAAGGCCTGAAGGCTCGGGCGTGAATATAATACGCTGCCAAATCAGCATGTGCACGATTCCGGGCACCAGCGTAGGGATGATGTACAGAAACCTGAATACTCCGCTTAGCTTGTCGTATTTCAAACGGAAAAACATCTCGGCAAGCAATATGGCGCTCACGCAGGATGTAATCAGACCCCACAGCGTCAGCACTGTAATGTGTTTCATCCCCCGCCAAAAAATTGAGTCCGACAGGATTTTTGTGAAGTTTTCCAGCCCCACAAATTTTGTTACCACTCCGCCGTAATCGGTGAATGCAAGCCCGATAGCGTATATTGGAGGATAAAGGCAAAACACGCTTACCAATACAGCCGCGGGCAGCACCCACAGATAACCGAGATATCTTTCACTCTTCATTTTAATTTATCCAATCATATTCGTTCTCTGCCATGTTCTCGTCAAGAACAATCTTCATCTGCTTGAGGAGGTTGTCTGCGCATAACCGCCTGTCGGCGTCCGCCACAATACCTGTGCTTGAATTTCTCTTGGACAACATATGGTTGATTTGCGTTTGAAAATATCCGGTAAAGGTCAGCCCGCATATCTGCCAGGTGCACATGGACGCCCAGCTGTATATTTCCGGGTTCTGCAAATCCTCTGCGTAGGCTTCAACCAAAGGCATCAGATACTCCTCCACCTCTGCGGTGGGCGACAGGGGAATGGCACCCGCCAAATCGCCGATCATGCGGTTGTTGTTCTCCGGCGTGGTCAAAAACATCAAGAGGTCAGCGCAGGCATCCACGGTATTGTTTTTGATTGCCGTGCTTGTTACCCACCAGCTCGATGCCGTGCCCGCAGAGCCGCGGCGTATACCGTTGCCCGCGCCGGGATAGGAGGCATTGGCGTATGCGCCCTCTGTGAGCATGGGATAGGGTATCACGCCCACCTCAAACGGCCGCTCGGTGTCATAATATACCTTGCGCATGGCCTCGCTTGTCGCCTCTATCATGCCGGACTGCCCCAAGAGAAAGGACGTCACCGCGTCAAAACCGCCGGCGCCCAAAGGTTCATACTGCTTTTTTTCGCAAATGCGGTCGATAAACACCTCGTACGCCTTGCGCAGGCCGGCCTCAAAATTTGCTTCGGAGGAGACGGTGAGGTCAAGCTTTCCGGTGTAATAGGCATGGCACAGCTCCTCCATTTTGATATTGCGGTCGCCGTTGAGGTCAAGCTCGGCAATATAACGGGAGAAAACGTTGCTTTCAAGCACGATGTCATACCAATTGTAAGAGGACAGAAACGGCGTAACGCCCTTGCTTTTGAGCGTGCTCTGCGCCGTCATAAACTCGTCAAATGTCTCGGGAACCTTGATGCCGTGTTGGGCAAAAAGGGTCTTGTTGTAGATAATGCCCGTGGCGATGCGCTCCATGTTGATGTAATAGTATTTTCCGTCGTCGGCGGCGGTGGACACCAGCTCATCCTGCACATAGACCTCTTTCCACGGCTTATTGCCGTTGTACGGGTTGGGAAGCTCAAGATACGGGCCCATGTCGGCATAGTAGCCCAGGCCGTAGTCCAGCGAGAGCACCGCGGCGTTTTGATAGATGATGTCGGGCGCGTTGCTGCCTTTGAGCAGCGGCAGCAGCGTATTGCGGTCGCCGCCGTATGACGTTCTGCGGAGCTTGACGTCATACTTGGGGTTTTTGGCTTCCCATTCCTCAATAAGCTTTTCCAGCGTGTTGTATGGGAAAGGGTTGGTTTCGCTTGGAACCATGGACAGCGACGAGTTGAAGTTTGCGGTGTCGCCGCCGCCGTCGAGGTTGATAACGATTTTTTCGTCCTCAGGCGGTTTTCCGCACGCGGACAATAACCCCGCGCAGAGCAGCACCGCCAGCGCGATAGATAGAACTTTGATTTTTTTGCCTTTACTCATAATTTCCTCCTTGCTATTGCTTTTTAAATTATCCGAGCACCGTTTGACTGATAAACCCGGTGAGTTGCGATGCCGCCCGCAGATGCGCGGTGAAGTGGGGATGGCCGTCCGCTCCTGAATCGGCAGCCGTTCTTTCGTACAGCTTGAGGGAATAAACCCTGTGGTCGCCGTCCATATTCAGAGCGGTGACGGCGCGCGTGACTGCCTCGTACGTATTGGTCTCGCCCAACATTCCGTAGACTAAGATTATGTGCGCCTGGCTGTATGCCTCGCGCAGGTTGACAATAAATTCAATGTATTTGGCGGTAAACTCACCGCTTTTTTGCTCAAAAGTTTTGCCGTCCGCGGTATTGCCGCCGATATAGGAATTGTCGTTGGCGCCGATGTTGACGACCACCGCGTCGGGAATATATTTTGAAAAATCCCACGGCACAAATCCGCCGTCCGCCGACTTAAAATCGCGCGAATAGATGTCGTATACCGAACCTATCTGTATGTCGGAGTAACCGTTTGTGCCGCCCTTGTTCAGCGTCCATCCGCTGTAGGCAAGGATATTTGCTTGCGCGCCCAAGGCCTCCGCGGTATAGTACGCATAGGTATGCAGCCCCGATTGTGTCTCGGTCTTAAACCCGTTTGCCCCCACAGCCGAAACGCTGCCGTAGCCCGCGGTGATGGAATCGCCGTAAAACTCAAGTTTCAGCGGACGCAGGGCGGGCGGGCTTACAAAACGGCCGTCTGTCTTAATCGATTTCAGCGCCGCTTTGGTAAACTGCATCTCCGTGCGCTTGAGCACCTTGACCGTGTGTTCGCCCTCAGGCAAGTCCTGCGCGAGTGTGTAAATTTTGGTCTCGCCGGAGCCGATTTGCAGCACCTGTTCGTCCTCATCGTCCACAAAAACGCTCACATAGCTGTCGCCGTGTCCTCCCGTCTGCGCCCCAAACAGCTCTGCGGTAAGTCCGGTACCCTTAAATTTAACCTCGAAACCGGCTGCGGTATAGTTGAAATAGCTTAGTCCGTCGTCCTCGTCGTAATAGTTTCGGCCAAACCAGTTGATGTATGCGGATGCAAGCAGCTTATCCCCCGCGATTTCACTGACAGGCGTATTGCCTTTGCCGCAGCTTGTAAAGAGAAAGCATCCCGCGCCCATAACCGCCGCCAACATAAACACCATTGTTTTGCTGCTCTTCATTTTCCACCTCTGTTTGTGAAACTGCGGTTAAATTATTCGTAATTGATGCTTATATTGTGGAGTGTCATGCCGCCGTCAAACGTGCCCGGCATTTCCCAGCCGAAATTTGTGCTGCCGATAACCATGTGCTCAAATACCGCGTCCGGTAAAAAATCGTTTTCCTTGGCGATATCAAAGGCCTTGCGTATATCGGGCAGTACGTCGCGCTTAATTTTGTAGGTTTTGCCAAAGATATATTCACTCTCGCTGAAAAACTTGCCCGAGCCCAGGGAATAGATAAGTTTTTTTGTGCCCTTGTCTAAAAAGTAATTGTCGTTTTTGTCCAAATCGCGCCCGCGCGAGTCGCCGATCGGTACGCCGAACCACAGGTAATCGGGACGCCCCTCCTGCGAAACGCTGTTGGACAGCTCGTTTTCCACCGTGATATACCATACAAGATGCCCCGCGTGCAGGCTCTTGTCATAGGTGCCCTCCTGCATTTTGTTGTCACAAAAATTTACGGTAAATTCCGCTTCCATATACAGGTGCTTCATGTTTTCAAAGTGAACCCGCTGCTTTCCGTGCAGCACCTGCTCAATCAGCAAATGCACCCAGCCCTCACCGCTCTTGCGCGGCGCCGAATACTCCTGAGAGCTGAAGCAGTTCAGCTGCAAGCTTCCGTCATTAAAAACACGCACCTGTTTGGCGGCGTTTTCAAAGGAAACATAGTCTTCGGTCTCCACTGTCTGCAGCTCATGCGAAAAGGAATGAACGGATTTCCACTGCGCAATCCGCCAGTCAAAGGAGGCATCGGGATTTGCGGGGTGCTTGAGCTCCTTAACGATGCCGTAGCTGTAGATGTCGTGGTCGGGCAGCATGTCAAGCTCGCCCGCCATGACGCCGAAACCGTTTTGAAAATTGGTATCCAGTAAAATTTCCATAGTCTGTGTTCCTTGTCCGCAGCCGGTCAACAGCACGCACTGCAAACACAGCACTGCGGCGACCGACACGCATAATTTTTTAATATATTTTTTCATATTGCTCTCAATATCAGCTTCTTGTGAAGCGTGTGCAGCTTTCCGCCGCTCTCTACGGTAAACGCCTCGGCGCTGTCCGTGGTCAGTTCAACCTCATTTCCCGTATGTTTGGCATAAAACATCGTGCCGCGAAACACAAATTTTAAGCTCAGCTCTTTCCAAAAAGGCATCTTACAGGGATTTATGCACATCCTGCCGCGCTCCGCGGTAAAGCCGATCAGCGCGCGGAGCACCGCAAACCTGCCTCCGGCAAGGCATCCCGCGTGCAGCCCCTGGTATGCCGTGCCAAACACATCCTTGATGTCCACGTTGACGGTGTCGTCAAAATGCTTTAAAAACGTGTAGGGCTTGCCTGTTCTCGCCGCGCACACCGCGTGCACGGGGTAGGTCAGCGAGGAGGACGCCTCGCATATCTGCTCATAAAAATCACAGTTGAGCGCCATGTGTTCCTCGTTCAGGCCGGCGTTGACATAGGAATACAAGAGCGTAACGTCGGGCTGCTTGATGACCTTGCTCTTGTGGTACAAACCCGGAGCCTTCATCTGAAAATTTTTGCTCATGCCCTTTCCGCTCAATTCAAGGCTTTCGCTCAGCTCCGAATATCCTGTGAACTGGGGGATAAACCCGTTTTCCTCTTCCGGCAGATAAAGCTTTTCGGCTACGGATGCAAAGAGAGCTCTTTCTTCGGGCAAAAAGTTTGTCTTTTCGGCCGCACGCGCAAAGGCGGGGTTTTCAAAATCAAAGAGCTTTAGCGACCGGTCAAAGCAGGTCTTTACCAAATAGTTTGTATACGCATCGTTATCCACGTGCGGATGGTGCTCGTCCGTGCCCGTCACGTCTTTCAGCTCATAGCGGCCGTCCGTCAGCTCTGCGCGTCCCGCCCAAAACCGCATAAGCTCGATAAGCATCTCAAGCCCCATGTCCTCCATAAACCGGAAATCGCCCGTGGCGTTGTAATATTCCAATACGGCATAGGCAATATCCGCCATGATATGTATCTGCAAGAACGGGTGCCGGGCATAAATCCAGACGTGTTCCTTGCCGTCTACAGAGGAAACAAACGGATAGCGCGCGCCTTTAACCCCTTGTTCTACCGCGTTTTCGCGCGCGGCGGGCAGCAGCCTGTACCGGTATTCCAATGCGTGCCTCACCACCTGCGGTTTGGCGAATAAAAAGACAGGCAATTGATAGATTTCGCAATCCCACCACACAAACTGGTTGTATTTTTCTCCGCTCAGCCCCTTGGCTGACAGCGAGTGAATACTGTCATTTAAAGCCGCGGTAATCACCGTTTGATAATTTGCGTAGCGGAGAGCGGCGTCTGCCGCGTCGTCTCCCTCGATTTTTACATCAAAAAAGCCGAAAAGCTCTCTCCATTCGACAAGGTGCGCGCGCAGCTCCGCGTCATAGTCCGCTTGGTCGGACAAAAGCGCCAATGCGTTCTCTTGATAGGTTTCACTGTCACGGCTGGTGTCCGCATATACGCATTTTTCTACGGTGAGTTTGCCTGTTCCCTCGGCGTATTGCCCGACTATGCCGTCATGCTCATACGCTGTGACCTTGTTTGCGCCGGCAAAGCCGCTCACGCACGACAGCGCGACGGAAAAGCCGTAACGGCTGCCTGTGGATATGCTTACAAAGGCGCCCTTGTCGGTGACCCGCTTGCCGGTTGTCTTAGTGACAATCTGCCCGTTGGTGCGCACGTTCAAATCCATACCCGACAATGCGGCAATGGGCAGCCGGTGATTGACGGCGCTGGCGGTCGCGCGCATTACATATTTGTGCTCATCGGCATAGGAGGCAAAGCGTTCAAATACAAATTCCGTGACATTGCCCTGTCCGTCGTCCCACGCGGCCTTGCGGGTAAGCACGCCCGTCTCCGCATCCAGCCGTCTATCCCACGACAGCAGCGTGCCCTCCCACGGATAGAAAGCGCGCCCGCCCACCGTGAACCGAATGAGCAGAAAATCGGCAATGTTTATGCAAGAAACCTGCCTGTCAAACTTTTTGAGCTTTTCCTCGTCAAAATAGTGCTTGCGCATATACACATTGTCAGGCATGGGCTCAACGATTTCAATGATTTCGTCGATAATCCCTCTTATAAAAAAGCCTTGAACCTTGGCGGAGCCAAACTCTTCAAGGCTGCCGCGCACACCCATAAAACCGTTGCCTGTGCAAAACAGCGAGGCATTTTTGCCCTCATCCGCCATAGTATAATTTTTTTCACAAAGCTGCTTTTCAACAAATTCCAACACAATAACCACCCGGCATAAACATAAGATAAGCCTATTCTAAGCCCTCGGATATGGTATGTCAATAGGGTTTTATAAAGAGACTTCAATAAGTTGTATTAAACAAGCTATCTTTATAGGGCAATAGGGTGATAGTTTTGCTTATTAGCTTGTAAATTTGGCGAATAGGCTTTATAATTTTGTATAAAGTTGGAATATCTATATCAAATTAGGAGGTTCCCATGTATAACCGAGTTCCGCTGTATGTCAAGTTAAAAGAGTATATCTACGGGCTTATCTGCGAAAACCACGACCGCCCTGACTATAAACTGCCGTCAGAAAATATGCTGTGCGCGACCTTTTCGGTCAGCAGGATTACCGTAAAAAAGGCGCTTGCCTCCGTTGAGGAAGAGGGCTATATCACAAGGGTAAAAGGCTCGGGAACTTATATCAGGCAATCCGCCGATATTTCACGTCTTGCCAAATACGCTCCTACGCCCGATGTCAATGACAATGATTCCTATAAGATAACAAAGAAGAGGACGCTCGGGCTGATACTGCCCGACATCAACAGCAGATATGCGCTGCAGATTATTTCCGGCGTACAGGAAAAAGCCGCCGCCGCCGGCTGGGACGTAATACTTGCCAGCGCCATGTTTGACAGCGAAAAAGAGGAGGAAACGGTAAGAAAGCTGCTGTCCTCGGTGGATGCGCTCATTATATCGCCTATCGATTACTCCATTTACAACAAAGAGATACTTAAACTTTCACTCAAACGGTTTCCCATGGTGGTGCTTGACAACACCTTAAAGGGGATTGACACCGACGCTGTGGCCTCCGACAACAAAAAGGCCAGCTTTGACGCCACTGCTTACTTCCTCAACCTTGGCAAACGCAATATTGCCGTCGTCACGCAGCCCACTCACAAGGTGCTTACGCTGTTAGAGCGTTTAAGCGGGTACAGGCAGGCCTTGGAGGCATACGGTTTGCCCTTTAATCCCAACCTTGTCATGGAAACCCTGAACAATTACGACGTCAACGCAATCAACAAAATATGTGCTTTTTATGACACTATGCCGCAGATAGATGCGCTTATCGCTTTTAATTATGAGACAGGCGTCAACGCAATCCGCGCGGCGATGCAGCGGACACAGCTGTGCTTTACCACAAACGAAATAGTGATCTTTGACGAGGAATTTGAAGAAATCTATGATTTTTTAAAATTTGATATAAACTATATCAAACAAGACGCTAAGAAAATCGGCGTGGTAGCCTTTGAACTTATATTAGAGCATTTTTCCGATCCCACGCGGCTAAGAAAGCGCATAATCATCAAATCGGAATTTGTCACCCACAAAAAGCAGTAAAATATTTCAGCCGGTGAAAGCATCGATTCAAAGCAACTTTGTCTGCGCTCGCAACGGGGATTATATTGAGGACGGTATAGCACCGCCTCATTTGGCGGCAGCGGTGTGTGTTTATTATCAAATGCTGTT
>CAZPMG010000025.1:4846-9516 GCA_964587785.1 uncultured Clostridia bacterium | reverse complement strand
ATGCAAATCAGCGCGTCCCCTTGCGTTTTTTTTGCCTTTTTGCGTTTTGACCGCTATAATGTTGTACGTGTAATGTTTTTACGGCTGTTATACTAAGCAGCTTCTAAATGTTTGGATTAATTATATAAAGGCTGGGCTAAATGGTTAAAACAAAATATCAGGAGTGGCTGGCACTTACAAAGAGCGATGCCGCGCTTCACGGCGAGCTTGCCGCGATAAAATCTGACGCGGCGGAAATTGAGGACAGGTTTTATAGAGACCTTGGCTTCGGCACGGGCGGGCTGCGCGGAAAAATCGGCGCGGGCTGCAACCGCATGAATGTGTTTACCGTGTGCCGCGCAAGCATGGGCTTGGCAGATTACTTGGTGCAAAGGCACAGGCGGCCTTCTGCCGTAATAGCCTTTGACAGCAGGATTATGTCGCTTGAATTTGCGCAGGCGGCGGCGGCGGTGCTTGCAGGCCGCGGAGTAAAGACCTATATCTTTAAAGAGCTTGCGCCTACGCCCGTGCTCTCCTTTGCGGTCAGGCGGCTCAAGGCGGCGGCGGGCATAGTTATAACCGCAAGCCACAACCCCGGGGAATACAACGGCTACAAGGTATATGACGGCACGGGCTGCCAGATTACCACCGCCATGGCCGCGGAGATTTCCCATTTTATCTCGCGCCAAAGCTACTGCGATTTGTCGGCAAACTTTTCCGCGCACCTTGCGGACGGGCTGATTTCATATGTGGACGCCGAGGTTTCCCACGCGTTTACCGACGCTGTGCTCAGCCATTGCCGCGAAGACCTAAGCGGCCTGAACGTTACATATACGCCGCTGAACGGAGCGGGCCTTGTCTATGTGAGAGAGGTTCTCAGCCGCGGCGGCGTCACCTGCCTGAACGTCGTTCCCGAGCAGGAGATGCCCGACGGGAACTTTGTCACCTGTCCTTATCCCAACCCCGAGGAGCAGAGCGCGCTCAAGCTTGCGGCGGCGCTGGCGGAAAAAAAAGGCTCGGATATAGTGCTGGCGACCGACCCCGACTGCGACCGTGTGGGCGCGGCGGTAAGGCAGGGCGGCGGCACGGTGTATCTCACGGGCAACGAAATCGGCATACTCATGACCGATTACCTGCTGAAACGGCGCGCCGCGGACGGCACGCTTGCAAAAAATCCGCTGATAATCACCACGATAGTTTCCGGGACGCTGCCTGAAAAGATAATTAAGTCGTACGGGGGCACTGCAAAGCACGTGTTTACCGGCTTCAAATTTATCGGCGAGGCCATGAACCGCCTTGAAAAAAACGGCGAATCAGCGCGGTTTATGCTGGGCATGGAGGAGAGCTGCGGCTATTTGATAGGTGATTTCGCGCGCGACAAGGACGCTGTGGGAGCCTGCCTTCTCATATGCGAAATGGCTAAGTTTTATAAGCGTCAAGATTTGACGCTCATAGACGCGCTCGAGGCCGTATATCAAAAGCACGGCTATTGCAGCAGCGCGCTCAGCAGCTATGTATACGAAGGCCAGGCAGGCGCGCAAAAAATTGCGGATATCATGGGAAGGCTTAGGGAATCGGGCTTAAGGGAAATCGCGGGCCAGCCTATAACCAAGGTTACCGACTATACCCAGTCGGACATATGCGGCGAACACGCCGACGTAATTGTATTTGAATCTGAAAGCTGCAAGCTGATAGCGCGCCCGTCGGGCACGGAGCCCAAGCTGAAGATATATCTGCACGCAATAGGAAAAAACGCCGCCCGCTGCGCGCAGCTTGCGGATAAGCTGAAGACGCAGGCGGACGGCCTGGTATAGTCAATTAACTTGAAAACTGCACCGGCAGTTTTCAAACAGCAAGCAAGCTTGCTGTGCGGCGCAAAGCCGCGTTAATCGACTATGCACGGATATTAAAGGCAGCGCGGGCGCGCTGCCCGGCTTGCTAAAAGCAAGCCGTTTCAAAAGTTGTGAGCAACTTTTGAAGTTAATTAAGTATAAATTAATGCGTGTTTGAACTGATATTAATCCACTTTAAAACGTTTAAGTATTTCGGCGTAATGGCAACTTCTAAATGCTTAAGTATTCCGGCATTTTTCGGCTGTAACCCGCCCAAAATGCGCTTTCATAGCTTTTTATGGTATGCGTTTTGGCCGTCTTTACCCCAAAAAACCGCTTACTGCTTGTTTAACCTTTTAAGAGGCTGCTCAGTATAAGCTTCAGAGCGGCCCTTTGGCTGTTGCCTTGTTGAGCAGCTCCGACATTACCAGCATGACGGCCGCAAATATAAACAGATAGAGCGGAAAAAACCCGATATTTATATGTTGGGCTATCAATCCGAACAGCGGCGGCATGAACGTTGCGCCGATATAGGCACTTGCCATCTGAACGCCGATTGCCGCCTGTGAGTTTTCCTTGCCGAAGTTTTCCGGGGTGGAGTGTATGATTGACGGATAGACGGGCGCGCAGCCAAGCCCCGCTATTACCAGCCCCGCCATAGAGCAGATGTTGTGCCTGTCGGGAACGGCAATTAATGCCACGCCGAAAAGCACGGCAATGACGCCTATGCGGATCAGGCGCTTGTCGCCCGCTCTTTCCGAGACAAAGCCCGATATAAAGCGGCCGAACGTTATGCCTAAAAAGAATAAAGATGCAAGCATCGCAGCCGTGTCCGCGCCTATGTTCCTAAACTCCACAAGGTAGCTGCTCGCCCACAGCATGGCGGTCGCCTCTACGCTGCAATAGGCAAAGAACGTGACAAGCATGAGCGGAAGCCCTTTTATTTTGAGGATTTGCGCAATGCTCTTAGGCCTTTCGGGCGGCTGCGCTTTGATCTGCCCCGCGGGCAGGCCTTGCCTTTTTTGACTGAGTCTCCAGACGGGCAGCGACAAAAAAAGCACCGCCGTAAGCGCTATTTGAATGAGCGATACCGTGCGGTAGCCGCCGCTCCAGCCTGAGCCGCCGGTAAGGCTGGAGGCCATGATATACGGGCTCAATGACGCGCCTATCCCCCAAAAGCAGTGCAGCCAGCTCATGTGCCGCGACTTGTAATGCAGCGCTACATAGTTGTTTAGCGCCGCATCCACCGCGCCCGCGCCCAGCCCGTAGGGAACGGCTGCCGCACACAGCATCCAAAATTTTGTGGAAACGGAAAACCCAAAGAGCGCCGCCGCCGTCATAAGCACGCTAACCGCAGTGACAGGCCCGGCGCCCATTTTTTTTGTGATGCGGTCGGACAGCAGGCTGGAGACAATCGTACCTCCCGCGATAATCATGGTGATTATCCCCGCATAGGAAATGGGGACATTTAAATCAAGGTGCATGACCGGCCACGCAGACCCCACCAGGGAATCGGGCAGCCCCAAGCTTATAAATGCAATGTAGATAATTACCAACAGCAGCGAAAACATACAGCTCCTACGTGATGCAGTAAAAAATACTGCCGCTTTTTTCAGCATAAAGTGCCATGTTATTATATCATAAACCGCGGATTATTGAAAGCTGCGGCGTACTTGATTGCAAACATTGCCGCCCTTATGCCGCTTGAGCTTTTAAGTAGCCGGGCGCGGTACTTGTCACGCACCGCGCAGGTTATGCTAAGCTGCTTGTTTGCGCTTATCCTTACGGAATAAAATTTCAAGCAATCAACCCCGGTGAAATTAAAAATTACATTGAACACTTTTTCGGATTTGATGCTAACTGGCTTGACTATTTAAGTTTAATTCGATATAATTATATCGATAAAAACTTATCGATATCTTTCAGGGAGAAAGTAATGAGTGAACAGACAAAAGCCCCGGACGGGCGAAATTTTGCAGAGGAGAAAAAGCTTATCAAAATCTCTAAGGCCTCTCTTCTGAGGCTCCCCTCCTATCTTAGATACCTCTATTACAAAGACGCTGAGGGAGAAATAAGCGTATCGGCTGCCGAAGCCGCCAAGCACTTGGGCCTGAGCGACGTACAAGTAAGAAAAGATTTTGCCGAAGTATGTTCGGTATCGGGGCGGCCGAGAATGGGCTTTGAAATAAAGCGGCTGATACGTGACATGGAGAGTTTTTTGGGTTTTGACAACGTCACAGAGGCGGTGCTTGTGGGGGCGGGTCAGCTTGGAAAAACCCTTTTAGGTTATTCCGGCTTTTCCGGCTACGGGCTAAATATAGTTGCTGCTTTTGATATAGACCCAAAGGCATGCTGCACGGCAGTTTGTGGAAAAAAAATCTTGCCCATGGAAAAGCTGGAGGGCACGGTAAAGCGCGCGCACATACATATAGGCATCATAACAGTACCTGCCGCCGAGGCGCAGAGCGTATGCAACCGGCTTCTGTCGGCAGGCGTGCTGGCGATTTGGAACTTTGCGCCCGTGCAGCTTGCTGCGCCGCCGGATATCCCCGTTAAAAACGAAGACATGGCGGCTTCTTTGGCGCTGCTTTCAAAGCAGCTTAAAGAAGCGCTAAATAATAGACCACCGGAGAAAAAATTATGACGGTAAGTATTTGCGTAGGCAGTTCGTGCCACCTGAAAGGTTCGTACGACGTTATCGAGGGTTTCAAAGAGGCCATCGGTAAGTTTGGTGTTGAGGACAGGATAGAGCTTAAGGCAAGCTTTTGTCTGGGGCACTGCTCTTGCGGCGTTGCTGTAAAAGCGGGCGAACGTTTTATTGAAAACGTCAACGCTCAAAACGCCGCAGAGATATTTCAA
>CAZPMG010000025.1:0-4746 GCA_964587785.1 uncultured Clostridia bacterium | reverse complement strand
TTAAGGAATTATCATGAAGGATATCTATCTCGACTTCAAAGAAGCCAACTGCAAAAACTGTTACAAATGTCTGCGGGCATGCCCGGTTAAGGCAATAGAGGTAACCGACCACCAAGCGCGCATAATTGAAAAGCGGTGCATACTGTGCGGCACATGCACACAGGTCTGCCCGCAGGATGCCAAGGCGGTACACCCCCAAAAGGATAAGGCGCTTGCCATGCTCAAATCCGACACCCCTGTCTTTGCCAGCGTAGCGCCTTCTTTTATATCCAGTTTTCATGCTTCAGGGTTTTCAGACATAAAAAATGCGCTCAAGGCCCTTGGCTTTGCCGATGCTTTTGAAACGGCTGAAGGTGCGCGCGCCGTGGTAAGCGAGTATGAACGCCTTTTAAAAAGCGGTGATTACAAAAATTTTATAACATCTGCCTGCCCTGCCGTCAACAGGCTTGTGCAGCAGTATTACAGCGGTTGTCTGCCTTTTCTTGCCGAGGTAGATACGCCTGCGATTGCCCATGCAAAGATAATCAAGGAACGCTATAAGGATTGCAAGGTTGTGTTTATCGGGCCGTGCATCGCAAAAAAAAGAGAGGGCGCAGAGAGCGGCGTAATAGACTGCGTACTTACGTTTGAGGAGCTGGAGGTAATATTTGCCGAAAACGGGTTGTCTCCGGATGCAAATTGCCGCGCGCATTTGCGCTCTGAAGACGGCTTTGCCGCCGCGGCGGCCGACACGGGCTTCCCCGAGGAAAACGGCGACGAGGCAAACCGGGCACGCTTTTTCCCCATAACAAGGGGTATTATAAAGTCATTTGAAAACAAGCCCGATAACTATGAGTATATTTCGGTGGACGGCATTGCCAAGTGCGCCCAGGCGCTGGAGGGGATGACTGATTTGAGCGGCGTTTTTTTAGAGCTCAACGCGTGCGAGTACGGCTGCGTCAACGGGCCGTGCAGCCTGCTTACGAACAGCGGCAAGCTAAAGGCAAATTCCAGCGTAAGAAAATATGCAGGCATCGGCACAGAGCCCGGCAGCCCCGCTGCCTTAAAGGTGAATCTCAGGTGTATATATCCCCGGCTGGGACGCGGCGGACGCGAGACCTCGGAAGAGGAAATCGCGGCTATTTTGCTAAAGACGGGCAAGACAAAGCCCTCTGACGAGCTTAACTGCGGAGCCTGCGGATATGACAGCTGCCGCGATAAGGCATGGGCGGTCATAAACGGCTATGCGGATATAGAGATGTGCCTGCCGTATATGCGGGAAAGAGCCGAGTCTATGAGCTACGAAATAATTCAAAACAGCCCCAACGGTATTATCGTCATAGACAGCGAATTTAATGTCGTGGAGGTGAACGAAACCGCAAAGAAACTTTGGGGCGTTACTGAAACCGCCCTTAAGGGCAGGCCCGCCCAAAGCTTTTTCGATGTCAGGGATTTTGTTTTGGCTCTGGCCGAGAATAAAAACATCACCCGCAAAAAAAGCTATATAGCAAAGACGCAAAAATATATCGAGGCGACCATTAGCATACTGGAAGAGCATAAGATGCTGTTTTGCATATGCAAGGACATCACCGAAGAGGTCAACTATGAAAAACGGCTCAGCGAGGTCAAATCGGAAACCTTTATGACCACGGACGCGGTCATAAAAAAGCAGATGCGGGTTGCGCAGGAAATAGCGTCGCTGCTCGGCGAGACAACGGCAGAAACCAAGGTTGCGCTTCACAGGCTCAAGCACGCATTAAAGGAAGAGAGCGGCGGTGGCCAAATATAAAAAAGCAGCGCTTATAAGGCGGGAACGGAAGTGCGTCGGCACTGCCAGCGGCCGCACCGGGTGAAAGGCATGAAAGACACGGAAAGCTTTATTGAATACGGATACAGCTCCATAAACAAGGAAGGCGAGGAGCTTTGCGGCGACAAGGTGGAGTGCATCTGCGACGGGAAAAACGCCACGCTTGTCCTTGCCGACGGCATGGGCAGCGGCGTCAAGGCGAATATACTTGCCACGCTTACGTCAAAAATACTGTGCACTATGGCAGCCAACGACGTTCCCATGGAGGAATGTGTAAAGACAATGGTCGGAACGCTGCCCGTATGCAAAACGCGCGAGATGGCATACTCGACGTTTTCCGTAGTTCATCTAAACGTCAGCGGCAAAGGCTATTTGTTTGAATTTGACAACCCCCGCGCCGTGCTTGCAGCCAAGGGTGCAACCGTTGATTTAATGAGAGTTCCCATGGATATGGCAGGGAAACGGGTATGGCGGACAGATTTGCAGCTCAACCAGGACGATACCCTCTTGCTTATGAGTGACGGCGTAGTACACGCGGGAATAGGCAAGCTATTAAACTTTGGCTGGGACAGAAGCGCGATTTGCACCTATCTCAATGAGAGCATAAAAAACGGTATGTCTGCACGCTGCATCGCCGCCCTGCTTGCCGCCGCGTGCAACGAACTCTATATGGATAAGGCAGGCGACGATGCCACGGTTGCCGCCGTGAAGCTCAGAAAAAAACTGAAAGTCGATATTATGGTCGGGCCTCCGGCGGACAGGCAGACGGACGATTTTTATATATCAAGGTTTCTCTCGGGCGGCGGAAAGAAAGCGGTATGCGGCGGAACCAGCTCGCATATTGTGGCAAGGCATCTGGGCGCAAAGCTTGCCACTACTTTTGACCTGCCAGACAGGGACGTACCCCCAATAGCTTTTATCGAGGGCATCGACCTTGCCACCGAAGGCGTTCTCACGCTGAGAAAGCTGCTGCGGCTCTCGGAAAGATATATGTCGCCTACGGATTTAAACGCAAAATATTATATGAACGCGGACGGCGCCTCGCTTTTGGCTGATTTGCTCTTTGAGCAGGCAACCGACATACATTTTCATGTGGGCCAAGCCGTAAACACCGCGCATCAGGGGCTGCCCATAGACACCACCATGAAAATAAAGCTTGTCGAGAAGCTGTCCTCAAACCTTGCCGTCATGGGGAAAAATGTTGAAACATCATATTTTTAGCGGCTATAGTCTGCCCGCTGCACACTGCTAAGTAAGGAACTCTATTATGAATAAATTTCAGACCAAAATCCAGCTTTTAAAATACGAGGTCATAAAGCAGCTTATCCGCCACTATGACAGGGAAGATATGCGCGACATCTATACAGATATACCAAAGGCCATAAGCCCCGGCCCCAAGGCGTCTATGCGGTGCTGCGTATATAAGGAGCGCGCCGTTTTGCAGGAGCGTTTAAAGCTTGCCTTAGGCGGAGACCGCAAAAACCCCAATGTGATTGAGGTTATAGACATTGCCTGCGACGAATGTCCCATAGACGGCATTACCGTCACCCCCGCGTGCAGGGGCTGCATCACGCACCAATGCATGGAATCCTGCCCTAAAAATGCAATTATGTTTGTGGATAAGAGGGCTTACATTGACAAGGAAAAATGCATAGAATGCGGAAAGTGCCTCAATGCCTGCCCTTATAACGCCATTATTTCTCAGCGCCGGCCGTGCGTGGCAGGCTGCAAAGCGGGGGCTATACATATGGATGAAAATAAAAAAGCACGCATTGACAATGACAAATGCGTGATGTGCGGCGCTTGCGTCTATCTTTGCCCTTTTGGGGCAATGCAAGATAAATCCATGATTATTGATGTGCTGGATATTTTAAAGGGCAGCAATTTTGGCGCAAACTATTATGTGTATGCCGTCATAGCTCCCTCAATAGTCAGCCAGTTCAGTTACGCAAAGATTGAGCAGGTTGTCGCCGGCATGTCAAAGCTTGGTTTTCATCAGGTAGTTGAGGCGGCTTTGGGCGCAGACATAACACTGCACAAAGAGTTGGAAGAATTTAAAGAAAAGGGAACGCTCACTACGTCCTGCTGCCCCTCCTTTGTGATGTATATCCAAAAAAACTTTCCCGAGCTGGAAAAATACATATCTGAATCGCCCTCGCCCATGACAGAGACGGCGCTGCTCATAAAACAGGCTCATCCCGATGCCAAGGTTGTCTTTGTAGGCCCTTGCTCCGGCAAAAAATACGAGTATACGCTTGATAAAACAGGCGGCGCAGTGGACAGCGTGCTGAGCTTTGAAGAGCTTCAGGCTTTTTTTGACGCCAAAGACATTGACATAACCGCGCTTGAGGAAAAGCCGCTTGACAACGCTTCATATTTTGGCAGGATATTTGCAAAATCCGGCGGCATTTGCGAGGGCATAACCGCCCTTGCGGCAAAAAATGGCGTACAAAACTTAGCCTCTGCGGCAATGTCCGGTCTGGAGGAGTGCCGGCAGAACCTGCTAAAGCTCAGGGCAGGGCGCTCTAAAGAAAACTTTTTTGAGGGCATGGCCTGCGCCGGCGGCTGCCTAAACGGCCCTCTGTGCTTAAAGCACGGCCCCAAAAACCTTGCAGACGTCGATAAATATGCTCGGCAGGCAAAGGAAACCGCCACGCATAACACTTTAAAACTGTACAGCCTAATAAGCGGAAGCCCCTGTGAGCCCGGCGGCAGCAACAGCTGACGAGGCTTGGAAGAGCTTTCTATAGTGCGGACAAAGCCCGGGTTTTGTCCGCACTATACATTTACTCTACCGTGACGGGGCCGGGCTCCTCGCAAGCTCTCAGTATAAACTCAAATTCAAAATCACCCTCTGTCCATTGCGGAAAATTTGTTCCCCACATATTGTTGAACAGATTAAAGACAAGGTTGTTTTCCTTAGGCCTCTCAAACGTCCCGCCGTTAAAAACATATATTGC
>CAZPMG010000024.1:6402-19561 GCA_964587785.1 uncultured Clostridia bacterium | reverse complement strand
TCCACCACAGCAGACCGATCCGAATTGATTGGCAAACAACAAACCCGGTGATTTTTATCATCGGGTTTGTTGTTTTTTGTGCAGTTTTCATTATGTTTATTGGGTTCGAAACAATAGTTAATGCTGTGTGATACTAATTTCTAATTTTTTTTGTTTGGTAATGAATCAAAGCGGGAGTGAATATTTCTGTGGAGCCGGGGGGAACGTATGCAAAATCTTCTGCCGTAAAGGTTATACATTCGTCGTCCCGCCTAAATTCAGCGGTAAATACATTGCCGCAGGGCTTGTCTGCAGAGGAAGCCGTAAATATCATGGCACCGTCTTGGAGTACACAGCCCGATGGCAGCCTGTTCTTCTCTGCTTTGCTTGCCTCAAAATAGGGCACAAGGTCAAAGGCTTGGGGGCGGAGTTCAAAATCGCAGGGTATGTACATCCGGCCGCCGTCAAAATCACGGTCAACTCGGCCAATCACTACAAATTGCGTTTTAGATGCTTTCAATTTGTCCATAAACTCAAGCATTTTGCGCTTGCTGAACTGAAGGCAATACAATACTGCAAAACGGTATTCTTGGCTGCCGTATTGCAGATAGCCATCAGAGTTTATGCGCAAACGTCCGTTGTATACCTCATAATTTAATATGTAATCACAGTTATAGCCAAGGTTAAAAATGTCGCGCGCGAGTATAAAGCTGCTTTTAAAGACTCCGTCGTAAGAATTCCATTTTCCGTTGCCATCTCTGTTGCAAGCAATGTTGCAGCTTGCCTCAGCGCCTGTTATTATTGCTATGTCTGAGCGCGCGGCTGTTTTTTGCAGCTTATCCAGCGCGGCTATGCGCTCTTCTGCGGCGGAAACAGCTTCAAGCTTCCCAGCCGCCTTGAGCTCAAGCACTTGCCCGGGCTCCTTGACGCATTCATAACCCAAGGAAATTGTCCTGCCGCCCATACGTGCGTTGCGCCATATTTCCGGAAAGTAAGTGCCGAGATCGTTGGTAGATTCGCCGTACCACATATTATAAAACAGCGGTGAACCGCATCTATGCGCAAGGGCCAATCTGACGGGATAGATCATTATCTCGTCAGTAAAGCCGTAATCGCGCGGCACCTCGTACCAATCGATGCCGTTTTTCCAAACCTCGGGGGTGTTTGCCACCTCCTCAATCGCGTACCATGTGGGGTGGACGCCTATAAAACAATCGCGGCCGAAATATTCCTTGGCTTTGTCATAAAAAAATTCTTCTGTACGGGCTACCGTCTTTCGCATGTACTCAAAATATCGGTTTACCGCACGCTGCTTTGTGCTGTCTTCATCATTGCGCAGAAAAATTTCAAGCACGTCGTCAAGGTATTCTGTTCCGTATATATTTCTGTAACCGCAGGCGAACGATCTGCCGTATAAGGGGGAATTATTCCACTCCGTATATGTGTTGTGGCTGAAATCAAACTTCGGATGCCAAGGATAGCCCATTTCATCTAATGCTACTCCGTCCAGCTTTATGTCTTTGTATTCGCGGAAAAGCCCGTCAAAGAACTCAAAGAACTCCGGATCAGAGAAATCCGGAAAATCTAAGTAGCGGCACACGCAAAAATACACATTACTGCCCTCGCCGACGTTCTCGGCAACAGCCTCTGCTCTGCCCGACAGCCCCGGATTGAGCTTGCCGACCGCTCGCTGCGAGCTGCCGTCAGGCAATATTATACGGCAGTCTACAAGCTCGTCGCCCGCGCTTCGGTCGCCCAAAAAAAGCTCTCCCGAGCTTTGGGGCAAGTCAAAGTCCGCCACCGCATTGCCGCTGGAGTCAGCTTGAGCCAGCATCCTGTACAAAAAGCCTATGCGGCTTTTTGGATGGCTTTGACAGAACACGCTTTTTTCCGCTCTGGCATCTATTTCAAATATAAACTTTCGGCCCTTGCTGTGGATATACTCTGCCGCAGCCGCGATTTTTTCCCGCATTATTTCTGTAGATATGCCGCTGCGGCACCAATGCGTGGTAATATATATGTGCGAAAACACGCTCCTTTGCACTATATCATCTATCTGCCTGAACGCCTTGCCCTTTTCATCTATATGGCTGTCGTCCCACTTCCAATATATTATGCTGGGATACAATTTCGCTTCTCCTTTGATGTCTTTAGGTGTGAACATTATTATCTAGATGAAAAACAGGTAGGAATAATTTTTACCAGACATAACCGTTTGTCCAGCCGAGTGCGGCAGGGTCTATGCCCAGTGAATTCAGTAAGGTAAGCGTTCCTGAGTACAGCGCCTCATCGTAGACCTTGAAAAACTCGTCAGCAGACCTTCTGCCTGCCACATAATATTGCAACTGACGGCTCATTGTCTCCTGCGTTGTAACAGTTGAGCCGGTAGTCCAGCTGCAGTTGGGGGTTCTCGCAAACTTGCCCTGTATGAAGGGGAGTATTGAGTCGGGTATTGTAGTGCCGTACACAGCCCCGAGCGCTTCCCCGTTTTTTTCCATGATCATAGAATTGAGGTTAGACGGCAGCGTCAGCCATTTGAGGAATAATACGGACGCCTCAAGATTCCCCTGTCCCTTTTGCTCGACTGCCTGCTTGCATATGTTAAACGATTCGGCTATAGGGGGGTTATACGCACCGTCGCCAAGCTGAAAGTCGGCGGCGTATTCCGATGTCTGCGAGTTTACAAGCGGCGTGGGAAATATACCGTATTCGAAACGGCGTTCAGTATTGGCTTCCTCAGCCCCTATGCGCCACATGCCGTCCTCCATCATGGCCACCTGCCCCTTGTTCCAAAGCGGCTCATAGTTGGTTTTGCCGGCGCCTGTATCCAGCACTTCGTTGTATTTTCTTGCAACCTCACCGTAAAGGGAGATTATTTGTTCGCGGTTTTTGCCCTGTCCATAGAACACCCCTTCGTAAGTCGCCCGAATCTTTTCCAGCTGAGACATATTTCCGTCGCCGTCATAATCCCATTGTTCTCTTATTGCATAGGCATACGAGGGTCCAAGTGAATACTGCACATCCCACACGTCTATATTTACCGTGGAGTTGAGCGACCAAGGCGCTATCGCGGTATATCCCGCATCTTTAATTACTGAGCAGACATTCATAAGCTCTTCCCACGTGGTAGGAATTTGCAGATTCAGTTCATTGAATATATCTTTGTTATAAAAATATGCCGTGGCTGTGCCGGGATAGATAGTTACGGGCACAGCGAGTATGTTCCCCGACGCATCGGTGGTCATATAGCTGTCCCACATATACTTGGGAAACATATCTTTCCATTTTTCGCTGCCGCGTTCGCCTTCAGCAACAAACTCGTTGGGCTGTTCAAGTATATCGTTTAAACTTAAAAACCATTTTCTGTCGGCATATTTGGCTCCTTGCATAAAAACGATATCGGGCGCGTCTCCGATGCTTATCTGCGTGGTCATCCACTGCTCCCAGTTGCCCACGGATTTTTTAGAATAAGCCCACTCTATGCTTACGTTGGGAAATTCTATCATAAAATTATCGGCAACATTCTGTATTGAACGAAACACAACCGGCTGCTGCTCTGTTGCTTGAGTGTTTGAGGTCGGCATCAGCGTATTAAGATCGATTACAAGATGCACCGGGCGACCGTCATTTACTACGTAATCATATTGTTTTTCATATGACGTATCAATTGGGCCGCCGTCTTCGCCTCCGCACGCAAACATAGATATTGAGACAAGCAGCAGTGAGAGAATCAAAGCAATTTTTTTTGTATGCATTTATTTTTACCTTATATTAGCTTTCTCTTGCAATGAATGATGTGAAACGCCCAGCAGGTTTCATTGCATTATCTTAGCGAAATTGTTCAAGGGTTGTTAAAACTTTATCCCCGCGGTGGTCAAGCCCTCGACATAATGCTTGTTGGTAAAGATGAACAACAGAATAATGGGAGCAGACGACACGAGGTAACCCGCAAACAACGTGGGATAGCTGCCTGCGTTCCCCGACAGGAATTCTTTTTTAATGGCTGCGGATATGGTAAGCTTTGCCGTTTCTGTAGGGATGGATATCATGGGCCAAATATAATCGTTCCACACCCCGTTTATCTGCATAATGGCAAGCGTTGCGATGATAGCTCCGGAAAGAGGCACGCATATTTGCAGATAAATGCTAAGCTCGTTTGCGCCGTCGATGCGCGCGGCCTCCAGCACGCTGTCAGGCACTCCCTCAAAAAATGTGCGCAGTAAAAACACGCCGAACACCGAGCCTCCGACTATTATAGGCAGAATTAAGATGGTATAGGTATTTACCCCGACAAGCGCCTTGTACAGCATAAAGCTTGGGACAAGCGTCATTATGGCCGGCACCATCATCAGGCCAAGCACCAACGAATAAAAAAAACTTTTTCCGGGGAAGTCAATTTTTGCAAAGCTGTATGCCGCCAATGTGGATACAACAAGCATTCCTAAAGTACCTGCCGCACCGACAAAGACCGTGTTGAAAATAAACCTCGCAAGCTTGGGGAGCGCGTAGCCGATATTGGTAAAATTGAGAGGCAAAGTGGGATACCATTTGCTAACCTCAAATTCCGCTTGGGTTTTAAAGCTGCCCCATAACGCCATGGCAAGCGGATAAAGCAGCAGAAGTAACAGCAGCATTATTATGATATGGTTTACAGCCTGTGCGACGCTTAAATGTCTTCTCTTCATTAATATGACTCCTTGCGGCTAATCCTAAACGACAGCAGTGTTAGCACCATTATCACCGCGAATAAGAACGTTCCAACTGCACAGGCATATCCCATCCGTCCAGATGTGAACGCAGCTTTGTACATATAATATCCCGGCACCATGGTGTCATAGCCCGGGCCTCCGTCAGTGATAAGAAACTGGACTGAATAATCCTGAACTCCTCCGATTAATCCGAATATGAGAAAATACCTTATCTGTCCGGTTATCAACGGAAGGTCTATAGAAAATATTATTCTCCACACTGACGCCCCATCCAGCTTGGCGCTCTCTCTGACAGATTGTGAAATTGAGGACAGCCCGGCCATATATATGAGCACCGCAGTCCCGCCGATCCAGGGAAAACCCATAAAAATTATTGCCGGAATAACCGTGGCAGAATCGTCCAGCCATGCCGTAGGCTGCCCGCCGAAGAGCTTCCAAACAGCGGTCACCAGGCCAAACTGAGGGTCATAAATATATTCCCATAAAAGTACGCTTACAACACCGGGCGCAACTATGGGCAGCAATACCATCAGCCTATAGGCGCCCTTCATTTTTTCTGACTTTATATTAAAAATCATTTCGGCGGCGACAAGCGGAACAACGATTCCTATAAGCAGTTTTGGAACCATTATTTTAAGCATGGTCACAAGCGATGGCAAAAAGACAGCCGTATCAGCGAACAGCTCTCTGTAATTTTGAAAGCCTATAAACTTGCTGCCTGTATCCGACCAATCGTACAGGGAGCGGAATATGCCGCTGAAGGCGGGGAAATAAGAGAATGTCAGCAAAAAAACAAACAGAGGCAATATAAACAGATATCCCGTCCGGGCGGCATATACCCGGGCGGCAAGATTCTTTAGCCTGGCTTTAAAATCCGTGTTTTTTACCTTTGCAGTGATATTTATATCTTCCATTTTAATCCTTTCTTCACTTCAGTCAAAAAAAATTGTGTCTACGGGAGTGCCGGTACCGCCGCTTCCGGGGGAATCCATAGGCAGCGTATACATGAACTGCGCCGGCACATATATCAGCAGTGAGTTGTCCTCGTCATAAAATTTAATATCTACGTCGGCAACCGAATTTGCAGATGCGGCATAATAGCAAGTATATGTTACGGTTATCAGTCCGTCCGCATCGGTGGTGCGCCGGCCAATCCTGCTCCTGTCCGTTATGATATAAATATTGTGTCCCTCTACAGCTTTTCCGCCGCGCATGAGGCGCACTAC
The DNA here is from genome assembly GCA_964587785.1 of uncultured Clostridia bacterium. Lineage (GTDB taxonomy): Bacteria > Bacillota > Clostridia > Christensenellales > HGM11417 > CAZPMG01. The sequence continues at coordinate 13,647 of CAZPMG010000024.1, read as the reverse complement.
AAGCGTGACCGTTGTGTTGCCGTCGGCTATGCCGCGCTCAGGCGTTACGCTGACTATTTCGTATGAATACAGCTTGGAAATGATAAAATCCACGCACAGCATCAAGGCAAAGACCGCAAGAACTATGCTGAGTATTTTTAACTTTTTCTTCACTCGGCACATTCCTCCCACGCAATCTCCAGCGGTTTGGCGCCGTTGTTTTCAAGAACCACTCCCGCCTCCGCATTTGCTACCATCCAGGATATACCGCTCCATACGGGCTTATCCCTCCACGGCAAAGTTTCTCCCCTGCTGTTTTTTGCGCTGAAACCCTCGGGACGTCCGTTGACGGTCCGCATAAAATCTCTGTTTTCGTCATAAAAGCTTATATGCACGCGTGCAGTATCAGGCTTTAAAGACAGTGCAAGCTTGCTGTGCGCATCAAGAGTTGTATGCACCAAATGTTTTCCTGAAATTTTATCAGCAAACTGCCATTTTAGCACAGTTACCGAATGCGGCGCAAGGCTGAGTACTGTTTTTCCGTTTATACTGATGTTTTCCAAGCAGCAGACATTGCGGAAAACCACCTTTGCACGGATGCAGTTGTCCGTTTCCCACTGCTTGGGAGAAAGAACGGCGGCCTGCGCGACTGACCGCGGATTGACAACGGCTATATAGCCGCTTAGGCTGTCGTGCGTGTGGTAGCCGTATACCTCTCCGCTGACCGCGCTTCCCAAGATGCGCTCTGTGACCATCTGCTTGTCAATTATTTCGCTGTATACTCCGTGTATGAACGATATATATCCCTTGTCTGCGTTATCCAGCAAGCCAAGGTCGCCGTAGAGGTGCAGTTTGCGGCTGCCGCGCATTATACTCATCATTAAGTTTTTTTGCAAGCCGCGCTTGCCCTCCCAATATATCGTGCCCGTATTGCCCAGCATAGTGCCGTGGTCATCGATGTTTTTCAAGGGCATAAAACTGTCAGAAAATTGCTCTATCATGGCATCGGTATAATATATAAGACTGTCGCTAAATTCATTTGCAGCTATTTCGGAGGGACGGGGATCCCCGCAATAGATATAGTCTATACATCGCGCCCAATATGGGGATACCACGCTGTAATCACGCTTTTTTACGCTCCCTATCGATTCCAGGCTTACGGTAAAGCCATTGTAAGCAATTATGACAAGTTCGGGCTGAGCCAGGCGCAGCCGCCCGATCATCTCCGTGAACCGCCTGACGCTTACTTCCTTGGACTCGCGAAGCACCGTCGAATGGATGTCTGAATGCTCGGGATTGCAGCAATCAAAAAAGGCAAAATCAAACTTTATCAGTCTTATGCCGCTTTCCCTGATATGATGCAGCAGTGCCTTTTCCATAAGGTCCGCTATGTCGGGGCAGGCAAAGCACAGCGCCGAAACATCCGGCAGCCGCTTATATTTATCCATGCCTTTGAGCTTGGCGTGGATAAAGTTGACATCAAACCACATGCCGTATTTTATGTCTGCCGCGCTCAGCTTTTCAAGCAGCGCCCGCTGACCGTTTGGAAATGTGGCTTTTTTAAAATCTATATACGGCTTGTTGTTCTCATACCAAAAGGCGTCCATGAGATAGTAATCAAACTTTGTATCATGATTTTTTATAAAATCAGTCAGCATGTCAACAACGTCAAGGCTCATCTTCTCATCAAGATTCACACCGTCTGAAAGCTCGTCATGCAGCCCCCAATCGCAGTATATCTTAACCGGCCCGGCATTTTTTATGGTAGTATCTTCAATGTATTGCGCAAAGCTTGCTTCCGAACCCCTCGGCCCGGTAAATCCAAAGGCTATATCAAAGCTTGTAAATTGTTGCTTATAGATATCCAGAAAAGGAGCTTGGATAAAATTAAGAACGCCGCGGCTGTGCAAGTTCTGCGCGACGGGATTTTCCATAGCACACCACATTGAATTGCCGATAAATACAGGCTGCCCCTCGCCGCCGTGAGTCAACGGCAATCTGGCGCCGGAGCATTCCGTCACTATGCGCCTGAGCGTGCAGGGCTTTTCTGATTTTACGCTTACAGATTTTATAAGTCCATATTTGGAAATACTGTAAGTTACTCTTGCCTCTATGCCATCGTGGGTATAGCGCACCGCCAGCTCGTTGCCGCAGCATTCCGCGGAGGCGGCCATTTGCGAGGAGTTCAACATGCGCAGCCCGGTGTCTTGAGCGTAAATAAAGAGTACAAATTCTTCCGCGCCTGAAAGCGCAGCGGAGATATTCCCTTTCCCGAATACCTTGGTTATTCCGTTGCCTGTAAGGTAATCTAATGTTATGTTGTCCTTGGTTATCCTGTAGATCATTGCCTTATACCTGTTTGTTTTTTATCAACGAGTCCCTCTTGATAAGTTTCCCGGGGATTATTGCCTTAATTGCATACTTGCGTTTGTTTGAGATTTTTTCCACAAGCACAGCTACCGCCAGTTTGCCTATCTCCTCTTTATAAATTCTGACCGTTGTCAAGGGAATTTCAAAATAATTTGCCCGCAATATATCGTCATGTCCGGTGACCGAAACATCTTCGGGCACTCTATAACCGTGCTCGAGCAGCGCGCGTATACAGCCAATCGCCATTTCGTCATTTAAGCAACATATTACCTTGGGCGGCACAGCCTGCTTGAGCCGTTCGCTTATTGCCTCTTGAGATTTTAATGTGTCATAATAGCCAAAAACCAAATAGCCCGGCGCCAGCTCAAGCCCAAGCTCAGCCATCTTGTTTATCGCACCGCGCGTGCGGGCTTCATCTTCCGAGCCCACAAGCAGGCCAATCTCTTTATAGCCGTAATTTTTTATGCATTCAAGCATTATTTCAATTGTTTCGGTCAGGTCGCAGCCCACAAAATCCGCCGGCAACCCTGCATCCTGATTACAAATGGTTATGATGTTTTTTGTCTGCGAGACTATATAGTCGCACAGACCTTTATCATTTATTTCTCCGAAGAGAATAACACCGTCAAGCTTTCCCTCGCACAATGGCTTATTCTTTTTATAAAGTGTGTATACCGAAGAGATATCTATGCCGAATACGAACTCGCAATCCATTTTTTTTATCTCTGAAATTACACCTTCACCTATTTTATCAAAATACGGATGCCCCTTGTGCGCGTCCGAATGATAAGATATATATCCTAATCTATAGCGTTTTCGGTCGGTGTCTACCGTTCTCATTGCAAGACTTTTTGCGTGGGCATTGGGTATGAAACCCTGCCGCTCTATCTCGTCAAGCACCCTCTGCCTTACCTCAGGAGTACAGCGCAGGGTGGGGTCAAGATTCATTATCCTCGACACCAGAGATTTGGAAACCCCGCAGCTTGCTGCAATGCTTTTTATCGTAACTTGCATTTGTCCTCCGTAGACTAAGGCCTTGTGTGCGCCTGCACTCCCTCCGCCTGACATTCAAGCGGAGAGAGCGTGCGCACCAAGTATATGACTCTATAAAGCTTTAATCGAAAAACTTTTTGCCAAGTGCCGCAAAAGCAAGCACCAGCATTGTGCCGAGCACTCCGCCGCCGGTTCCGCTGCAACCTTTCTTCTGTTCGCCAAGCGCGGCTAAGGCATCTTCGGCGCCAACCAGCTTTTGCAGCGTCTGTGTGCTGATTAAGGTCTGCTGCGTCGATGTCAAGGCGTCGTACGCTGCGCGGGCAGCCTCTATTGCGTCTTCATCCGCGGCGGTGATTTCGCCGGGCAGCGCGTCTATCAACAGCCTTACCGCATCTGCGGCAGCGGCATCCTCAGATTCCTGCCTGCTTATGGTTTCAAATATCACTAACTCCGAGGCGCCAAGCATAGACTCATTGTTTGTGTAAGCAATTACTTGCATAGCGTAGTTGGTGGAAGCAGAAAGCCCCATAATCAGTTCGCTAATTTTATTGCCCGCGCCGGGGTATATCGGCCCTTCGACGGCAACATAGTCGTAGGGTTCGTCTGCTCCCTCTTCGTTTACAGTGTAGACAAATATCTTGTATATCTCTGCATCATCTGAAAACTTATCCCACGCAAGGGTGACTTTGTTGTAGGAAATACTCTCAACCGCGGCGGTAAAACCGTCAGAGGCCTCTTCCGGACGCACGGTGGTATCGGCAGGAAGGCCAACTGTCAGCGTAGCCTTGAAGGAAACCGTGTGCGGATAATCCGCGTCCGCCCAGCCTTGCCCCGCAGATTGGCTGTCGCGGTGACGTATGTCAACGACGATATTCTTTCCGGGCAAGCAGTCCTCGTCCATAAACTTGGCATAGGTCATCACATAAGTGCCCGAAGCACCGGCTTCCGTGGTGGAAGCAGACTGCTCAAACAACACCGGTTCGTTATAATCATTTTTAACTGTAGCCAGCCAGGAATCATAGTTTCCCCTGCCCTTATACATACGCGCGTCGTCTTCCGTTCCAAAATGTATATATATGCCGTCAGCATTGTAATACATTGTGGGGTCGGAAACTGTAAGCCTGAAGTAGAAATTGCTGCCCAGCGTAAAGAACTTCACGTTAGCCGCGGCACCGGTTGTGGCGGGGTCATTTTGCAAAAGGTCAAACGAATCCGCCGCTTCCCAGTCGGATTCTGTGGGCGCTTTGGCAAGATCGGTTATCTCATATTTGAATGTGATAAGCCCGCTGTAGCCTATGGTGTGATAGTAATCTGCATCTGCCCAAGCTTGCTCTTCAGATTGGCTGTCACGGTGCTTGACGGTTATTTGCACGCCGTATCCGGGAACATAGGCCTCGCCGAGGTCAAAGCCTATAACCATGGTATAAACGCCCGCACCGCCAACGCTCTCTGCCGTTGTTTCCTGCTCCATCTGCACGGGGTCTCCCAAACTGCTGACTAACGGAGCAAGCCATTTATCATAGTTACCCCGGGCCTCATAGGCTTTATCGCCCAGTTGCGGTGTGATCTTAATGTAAACGCCGTCAGTGCCTTTGTAGCTGGTGGGATCTAAAATCTCCGTACGTATATAAAAGTTGCTGCCCGCGGTAAGTACCTTAAGGCTGCCCGCAGCGCCGGCGGTAGGGTCATCCCCGTCCTGTGTCAGCGTGGACATGGAATACTCCTGCGCCTGCGCCCATGCCGCTTCGGAAGGACCGGCATCTCCCGCGGAAATCTCTGCTTTCTCCGCGACAATAGCCGAGGCGGGAATAACTGTCATTAGGCCGCCGCACACCACCAGCGCGCATAAGACAAATGTCAAAATTGCTCTTTTCATAATCATTCTCCTTGCTCTTATTCAATTTAGCGAAGCTCAGCATCGCCTAAATTTTTTGGGTTGGTAAGTGAGGACAGCGTATAGTCGTTCCAAGCCAGCCTGCCCGGCCATCTATCCTCATAGTTGTCCTCATAAAAGACATCCAGACCGATATCCCTGCCCCTGACAATTTGCGTGGGGAATCTCCACGGAATGCTAAATTCCACAGTCCATCCGCCCTCAACCTGATTAAATATTGCCAGCGCGCCCGGAATTTCCGATTTGGCGCCGTCTGCATAGTAAATCCTGCCATCAGAGTACAGGCGCAGTATGCTTATGGATGCATCCATCTTTGAAGAAGTGCGTTTTTCGTCTATTACCAAGGTCAAGTAGTTATCTGCACGAACGTCTTTATCCGTAATTTCCGCATAGCCGTAAAGCTTTTCCGAATCGTAAAGCAGTTTTAATGCCGCCGACGACTTTGTGGGCACACACCCTTGTACATATGCCGCTCTGCTTACACTCAACGTGTCGGCTGAAGCATATGCGTCACCCATAGCGCCGTCTAATACCGGCGGCTGCTGAACGGGGTTAAGCTTGTACCAAAGCGGCATTTCGTATTCGACATGCTTGGCCTCATAGCGGCGCACCGTGGTGTCATTGAGTATCCGTCCGTTGGGCAAAACCATTGTCCTGTTTGCAAACTCTTTGGGATTGAAGGCCGCAATGTGTATGTCCCATGTGTTAGAATGTGCCCGCCAATCGCCGCTTTCCGCTATCTTTCCTTCCATAAATGCCACATACGCTGTGTGAGTGTTGACAACGCCGTGACCGTTGCCTATAAAGTCAGCGTATCCCCTGACCAGCTTGACATTTTTGCTGAGCAGGTTTTGGTTTAGAGGAGCTTGCGCCATGGAGGAATAGGTAAAGCTTACGCCGTCGGACGATTCCATATAATAAATATTGGATATGCCTGAGTTTGTGCGCTCGAATGCCATCATAAATTTTTGGGTAAGAGCGTTGTACTTCACGCCGCACGCAGCCCTATCAAAAACCATTACGCCTTGGGAAAAATTTATTCCATCGGTCGAGGTAGACATATACATCTTGTCGCCTTCGCCGACCGAATAGGTGTAATAAACATAATACACGCCATCCTTATACAAGGCAGAGGGCTGGCCTATGCCGTAGTAACCGTTGCGCATTTGGCTGTCCGTCATGCGTATCACGGGATATGCGGAGCCTGTGCCCGCAGTATAATACTCCCAGTTGATGCCGTCAGTTGACGTCGCTCTCAAAACGTTATTGTCTGTCTCTATATATCCGTTCAGCGTAGCAGGAGCCTCAAAATACATTATATAGAGCCCGCCTACCTTTAACACAGTGGGCTTGCCAAGGTGCATTTTTATCCATTGGGAATCGGTATCCACTTTGAGTATCTTTTGCTCGTTGGTCCAGTTTTTGAGGTCGTTGCTCTCTGCGTACCACACTGTATCGTGCGGCGATTGCCGGCACCACCACATCTTGTATATGCCCTCGTCGTAAATTATTGACTGTCCCCAATCATAATGGTCGTCATAAGGATAGGCTTCTAATATGGCATCGCCGAGGTCATAGGCTGCAATTTCCGTTCCCGTCCAAGATGACGGAGCTCCAAAGTCATAATTTTCTGCTAACGTCATATCTTTATCTTCATTTTCTCCCGGCCCGTTGCAGGCAGCCGCTGTAAAGCATAGCGCAACACATATCAGGCAAAGCAGTAGTTTTCTCATAATTACCTCTTTTTCACTGTTCCGGCCGACCCGAAAGGCGGCAGAAAAGAATTATTTTTTGAGAACTACGTCCCCAAACCTGTCATAGTACCTAAAAGCATTGCCGGTATGATCGCTCCAGACAATCATAGCCTCTCTGTCGCCCATTCCCATATCATCATTAATCTGGAAATCCATGCCTATGACATAATTTTCGGCTATCAGGTCCTTTACCCATTCGTACCACTCTATCCTAAACTCAACAGCATAGCCGTTGTCAGTCATTCTGACGCGCCT
>CAZPMG010000024.1:3107-6302 GCA_964587785.1 uncultured Clostridia bacterium | reverse complement strand
GTACCGAACTCCTCGGTCAGATCATAGTCGTTAGAGCCTTTTATCATAAAGTCCTGGTTGTTTGCGCCCAGCGAAAGCAGATATTGATCCATTCCCCAAGATTCGTTAACCATTGTATGATCATTGGGAACATCAAAGAAAATGTCCACAGAATCCCGCCGGTACATCTCTGCAATTTTTGTTATCTGGAACTTTGTGCTGACAACCTCGTCATATACATCTATGAAGCAATACAGGTAATCCTCGTTCCATGCGAGATATGCTTCGCCGTGCGTGGTGGTTATATTGCTGCCCCAATTGTACACGCCGCGGTTTATCTCTATTTTGGCCGCGCTGTCATAGGCGGCATCCTTAAGTCCGTCTATTGTTATCTGTGAATCTTGAGCGTAAATAGCGTTTGCCTCGGGCAGATGCAGCTTAGTGCTTTTGTTGTTGTAATGGCTGAGATTGCCGGTTGTCCCGGGCTTGCCGTTTGGCAGCTCTATTGTGCGGTTGCCAAACTCTTTGGGGTTTACCGCGGTAATATTGCCTTCCCAGGTGGTATGTAGCTCACGCCAATCGCCTGTAGTAGATTTTTCTCCGTTGGTATATGTGATGTAAAAAGTTTTGGTGGTTATCTGCCCTTTTCCGTCGGTCACAAAATCAGGGAAGGCATATTGCCGGCCTCCGGCGTTTTGTGTCACCTTGTTGGCTTTGCCGGGAAACTCGGTCATTGATTTGGTCGGCCAAACTGTGGGGCTGTCGCTCTCCATTACATAGTAATCATCGCCGGAAGGCAATATCAGCATATACTTGCCAGTTGCGGCGTTGTATTTTACGCCTGCGCCGTTTCTAAGACCCAAGCTAACATGGGAAGAGGCATCTCCAAAGTTCCTGCCATCGGCGGATGTGGCAACCTTAAGCTCGTTTACACCGCCCACAACGTTGCAGTAATACATATAAAACGTGCCGTCTTTATAAAAAGCCGAGGGCTGACCCACGCCGTATTCCTTGCTGATTTTGTTGCCCATGTCGGCAGGGTTCATTGCGACAACAGGCTTGGGCTTTCCGTTTTCTGTGTATATCGTCCAATCCAGCCCATCGGGTGAAGTTGCTAAAAATATCTGATTATCCCATTCAAGCACGGTGGCCGTTATATCGGGATCGGAACTTGCCGGAGCTTCAAAATACATATAGTACGTATCGTCTACGTGCAGAACGGTAGGTCTGCCTAACATGCCCTGTATCCCCTCGTGTTTAATCATAACGTTGGGGTTGGGAGTAAAAGTAATCACGCGGTTGACGTTTGTCCAGTTTTTAAGATCAACGCTCTCCGCATAAAAAATCGCATCAAAATTTGAAGGCCTGACCCACCATGTCTTATATTTGCCGTTCTCATAAATAGTGGTAAAGCCCCAGTCGTAACAATGATCGTCGGGAAATGCGTCAAAATACATTGCGCCGAGATCACGGCTTGCATAGTTATCGGCTGCCCAAGAGGACGGAGAACCGTAATCGTAATCGCCTGTTTCGTCTCCCGGGCCGGGATTAGGATCGGGCTGATCTCCGCAAGCATATGCCGTGAGGAGCATCGCAATGCACAATATCATTAACACAAATTTTCTCATATTTCACCTCTCTGTTATTATTTACTTTTTTCTTGTTTTTTTCTCAATGAAAGCAATAGCAACAATGCCGCCGCGCAGCCGGCTGTCCACGCTGACGTATTACCGCTGCAGCCCGCCAAATTTTCCGAATCAGACTTGCTCCCGCTGTTGTCTATATTGTCGGAAGCCGTTTTGTAATTGCCGTCAGACATGGTTTTTAATATAACCTGCGCATATACGCGGGCCAAATAATCATTTATATGGTTTATATTGTTTCCCGTCATATCGGCGTAGTTTTTTTCAGCCAAAAGGTCTTTATGCACCTGCATTATATCAGCAAAAGCTACTCCCTTCTTCTCCGCCTGATATAAGCCATCAATAAAGTTGACTTGATTGCCGAAAAAATTTACGGCATTCTCATTGCAATAAAGCGGAGAGAGAAGTATATATTCTGCGTCAGGACTGAGGCGCGATATGCCTGAAATCAGCTTGGAAATATTGGAAGCGTATGTTTCAGGTGCGGTGGCTATATCATTGGTGCCGAAACCGAGTATGACCAGGTCTGCGGCTTTCCCGCTGAACTTTTCGCGTATGTTTGCAACTCCCCACGCAGAATCAGTGCCGCCCACCGCCCTGTTTATCAAAGTGATGTCTTTGTATCCGTAAGTGCACTTAAGCCGGCTTAGCACCATATCGGGGAATATAGGCAAATGCGGCGATACGTTTATCATCGGGTTTCCTGAGGAATTTCCCCCTTCGCACAAGCTGTCGCCGTATATAACTATGGTCACAGGACTCTTGGATTTAAGCAATGAGGCTGTGCGTGGAAGCAAATTGCCCTTAGACTCCGGAACCTTCCCGGGATAGGCACCGTTGTGAGTGTAGGTCACAACAATTTGAAGCGAGTGGAAATACGCGCCCTCTTCCCACAAAATATATCCGCCGTTTTTATTTTCAAAACCCGGTCTGCCCGACTGAGGGTGAAACTGTTCGTAAGTCAATCTGGGTATGGCGCCTGTCTTTATTATTGCAAGACGTCCTTGATCTATCAGATAGTCCTTGCCGTATTCGTAGGTCTTTGTAAGAGCTGAATTTTTTACGCTAAGCACACTCTCTATATCGTAAAGCAGGCGCACGGGCAGCACAGTTCCGTCAGCCTCCTCAACGATAAGCACTGATTCGCTCTGCGCGACATTGCCTTCCCATATGGGCAAAAGCATATCGTCAATATTGTAAAGCATTTCAGCTTTCGCCGTGTCGGGCGCCGAAAAAAATCCTGACATAAAAACTGCGCATAAAATTAATAAAACTATATTCTTCATGATTCCCCCTGCCAAACTTATTCTATAGAGTACAGGCAGAATTGTCAATAGACTTGCCGGAAAACCGGTTTACCAAGCTTTGATAATTGGACATTCAAAAAAGTTTCCCTGTCTGTTTGTTTTGAATCCCAAAGACGCCGAGTTACTTAACTTTTAAAGTGGATTAATATAAATGTAAAATTTCCATTGGAAATACTTCCAATGGAAATTAAACTGTTTTTATAAAGTTATTAACGGGCGGTGCTCCGCATTTTAATCAAGAAAAGATTTATACAAAATAACTTGCG
>CAZPMG010000024.1:0-3007 GCA_964587785.1 uncultured Clostridia bacterium | reverse complement strand
TTTTCTATCAGCGGCATATCAAAGCCTTCGTCATAAAAGTTATAGCTGCCTGACAGTTTTTTGTCGCTGACTATGAATGAATCCGGACCGTAATAAACGCTGTCAAGCTCTTCTGCGTGCAGGGGGCCAAAAGTGTTGCGCCTTGTGGCGCACAACGTGAGAGTAAGCTCGCCCGTCACTGCGCGCGTTTGCGTGCGATAGGGCGGAAAAGCTATTATCTCGCTCTGCCCGCCGAAGTCCGCCTCGACGTATGCACAGCGCATTTTTGGCATGCTTACCCTGCAGCTTAAGCCTTCGCCCTTTATGCCGGTAAAAAGCTTTATCCTGCCCGAATAAAAGGGCATACCCTGCCCATGCAGCGGCCTTGTGTCAAGGTGAGCGGGCAGCGCTGTAATTGTCTTTGTACCGCCTTCAAACTCAACGCCGAATTTGCCCGTCAGATAGCACGCCTCAAGGTCAAACGCATCGAAGTATAAGCAGCTCAGTTCAATTTTGTTCACGCCGGTTTTAATCCAGCCGCTCTCTACCCGGTACACCGTAAAATCTTTGTCTATAAAACGCCTGCCTGCCGCCGGTTTCAGCTCACGGCCGTTTAAGACTATTGACTTATAGCCGGAATTTTCGCACACAAACTCAATGCTGCCGGGCAGTGTATTTACCTCAAAGGTATATTCCAGTTTTAAATTGCACAGCGGTTTTGACGAGTCCTGCCCAAAATATTTTTTTCTGTACCACGGCTGAAGCATTTCACCCCCTCTGTATTTGAGCCGGTAAATATCTCTTAAGCTTCGGTCAATGTTTAAAATTTCATCCCTGCCCATATGCTTGCCGTCTATATAATAGTCGGCGATGTCGCATACAAGTATGTTGTCATCCAAAAGCTCATAATCAAATTTTTCGGGCAGCTTTACCTGCGTATAGGTTTGTTCGGCGCTGCCCGTCTGCGCGGGCGGGGTCTTTGAAAACTTATACAGCCTTTCGCCGCCGCGCTCTAAGAGGCACGTAAGTGTTGTGACGCCTCCCTTTTGCATACACTCTGCCGCATAGATATCTCCGCTGCGGCAGTCGTATTGCTCGGCAAAATAGCTGCCCGTCACGCTCAGTATGGCTTTTGAAGGATTACTGGTGTCCGTGTTTAACAGAAACACCGTATAGCCGCTTTCTGTCTCTCTTACGTTTGATATCACACCGTCAGCCTGTACCGATACGGGAGAGAGCGTCTTGCAAAGCCCGGCTATTTCGCTGCCGTGCCTGCACAGTCTAAACATATCCTGGTCAAACTCTGCCCTCACGCCGTCTGCATAGCTTGGCAGCCCGTCGGTCAATACCGTGCCGCCCGATTTGCAGAACTCTTGCAATACCTTTAGCGTTGAGCTCCGCACAGTGTCAAGCCCGCTGAGCACAACCGTGCTGTAACTCATCTCGCCGAGTTTAAGGCTGCCGCCCTCTGTTTTGGCGTTTCTGCTCAGGTGCTCCTCATCTGCATAATCAAAGTCCACGCCCGCAAAAACAAGCGCATGAAACATCTCTTTATAGCTCTTTTCCAGCCTGATTATGTTGGCGTCGCTTGGCTCAAGACCCTTTACCGAACCTTTTTTCAGATAGCCCCAAACGCTTTCCACGGGATTTATCACAAGCGTTTTTACGACCGGCTTGCCCTGCGAGAGCTCGCGGTTAATCCTGGAAAAATAGTCTTCCACATAGGGAAATTTTTGATGCCATGCCGATTGGTAGAATATGCTTGCGGGATAGTCGCGCTTGGCCTCGCCCTTCATGGAATACCAGCTTAGGTGATGGCACCTCAGGTTTACACCCAGCGCCGCCTGCCAATCCCCTGCAAACTTGTAGTTTTCAAACTTCATCTGCCAGCCCGTACAGCCGTAAAGCTCAGACAGCACAAACGGCTTACCCAGCTGATTTGCCACAGATTTTGCCTGCTTTACAACCCAGTAGCTGCGGTTGTGCTCGGAGAGTATATCTATGCCCGGATAGTCCATGTATTCATAATAGCGCATTACGCTTCCGGACACGGCGCTTTGGCTGGTCAGCGAATCCTCGTGGAGTATGTGGCCTGTCACCAAAATATTGTTTGCCCTGCACCACTCGTAATAGGGCGCGGCAAAGTTTTCTAAAAACAGCTGCTGCAGCACCTCGGTGTAGTCATATGCCGCCTTGCAAAAGCCTTGCCCGGGCGACCCGAAGTACACCTCGGGCAGCCAGTCCTCAAGGCGGTAACCCTTTCTCTTTTCAAACTGCTCAAAGAGCGTGTAGGTATAGGGTATCAGATTTTCGCGGTCTCCGTTTGACAGCGCAAAGCCGCCGAATATGCAGCCTCTGTGCGGCTCGTCCGTAAATATACCCTTTATCTCTTTGCCGAGCATATCACCGCATTCCGCCTTATACTTCTCGTGCGTGCTGCGTATGTATTCGCGCGTTGCGTCGGCGTTTAGGGTGTCGAGATAGGTATAGCCGTTATAAAAGTCAGACTGCTCCATCTCCTCCACAAAAAACACCGCGACCTCATATCCGGTCTTGACCTGCAGTTCGTCACTGATACGGAAATAATCAACCGGCGCACCGCCCTCAAAGCGCACGGCAAACGCCGCTATAAAATTTTGTCCCCAGTCAGCAAATGAAAATTCGTCTTTGGCGCATTGCCTGCAGGATATAAATTTCATGCGATAGCGAGGATTTTTTGTCACAAGCCCGCCCGCAGAGCCTGACGGCCACCTGTCCTCGTCATAAATCCACGCTTCCAGCCCTATCTTGTGCGCCTCGGCTGCGCACAGGCGTATGCACTCGAACCACTTTTTGCCCAGGTATTCTGTCTCAAGGCCGGTGCGGGAATGCATAAAAAAACCACCGAAGCCCATTTGTTTAAACAGGTGCACCTGCCTTATCAGTTCATCTTTGTCCAGCTCTCCGTTCCAAGCCCAAAAGGGTTTGCCCCTGTAATCGGCCGGCGGACACATAAATTGATTTTTCATACTTCCTCAACAATTGTTTT
>CAZPMG010000023.1:0-19878 GCA_964587785.1 uncultured Clostridia bacterium | reverse complement strand
ATTCTTTGCCAATGTTAGCATTGAAAAAAGCGGAATTCTGGTATAATACTTCACACAGACTATTTAAGTTTAATTTTTTTCTAATAATATCTTTTTTGCTTAATTCTTTATATTTGCTACTTTTTGGTTTGACTACTAGTTCAAATTGTCATTTTAAAATGCTTGCAAAAAAACCTAAAATCATTTACAATATCTTATATAAGTAGTTAGCGCGTATAATTGTTCAGCGCAAGACCATTCAAATGGTCTTGCGCTGTTTTTATTTTTAGAACAATAATTTAAAAGAGGACTTCTATGGATTTTTTAATGAAATTACCCAGAAACAAGAAAGAGACCGCACTTTTTATGGCTATAATCTCCATTATCTCTGTGAATATCATCGCTCCCCTTATCACCTGTTTTGAGTTCGGCTTTAATTTGAAAACATGGGCAAACGTTCTCAAAGTTATACCTGTTATTTGGATTTGTGTAATCGCACTTGTCTTACTTACACACAAACCTGCAGCATGGCTAACAAGCAAAATTATTGAAAAAGACGACAGCTTTAAAGCGCATATGCTGGCAAACACTTTATGTACCGTACTACTGATGTCTGTTTTCTTAACAATAATAGGCACATGGATTGGAAGCGGTCAAATAAGCATGGAGCCAATAAACCGGTTTTTTCATAAATGGCCAAGGAATTTTGCTATTTCTTTTGCAGTTGAGATGTTAATTGCCCAACCTATCGCCAGAGCCGTGATGACCAAAATACATACAAGCCGGTCCAAGTAATTTTTTTTATATTTGGCAACCTTGTACCCTTAGAGATTAAAACTTTTGTTGCTCGCCGTATTGATTTTCTGCATCTTGCGAGAACTTGTTCATTTAAACTGTTTTGCAAGTGTCGGCGGCGCAGCTTTTGGCAGAGAGCGAAAATCTTTGGCAAAGCTATAATGTCATTATTCCGAATGCAGTGCCTAAACGGTTTCCGCCAGCAAGATAACCGCTCAATACCCTTTGCAGAGAGCTGTCCTGCGGGTAATCTGACGGCGCATCATGCAACCTGCCAAATACCCGTTCTTCCGCCTGACGCGATGACAAGTCTTCACTAAGCTGTATAAATCGGTTTTGAAATTTAATAATGTTGCTGTCAGGCGGCAGCAACTCTTTTAGCTTGCGGTTTATCAGCCAGCTTTCACAGGTATATGCGCAATAGCCTATCCTAAAAAAGTTTTTTGCCCGGGAAAACGAACTGTCAATCTCTTCTGGCAGCAACGAGGTTCCTTCGGCAATATGCACTGTGAGCGCAATCTCGTCTTCGGGAATTTTAATGCCGTTTACGTCCACGGAAAAACCAAGCGGTGACGGCATAAATTGCAGTCTTCCCAGCCTGAATAGCTTTAATTTCAGATGGTTTTGCAGCCATACATGCTCGGTCAAGCCCACCTTGCCGCTAAGCGCATAATGCCGCTTTGCCCATATTGTAATGTCCGAAAAAGTTTGAAAATAAACCTGCCTTGATATGTCCTTTTCCCTATATGTGGCATAGACATCCGCAGCAAGCGCGCAGTACACTGCAAGGTAATGAATTGCCGCGTCGGCGCGCGCGTCAGTTTCTGCGCAAAACCGGGTAAAGTTTTTATAAAAAAGCGTTTTGTGCAAGGATATATCAGTGTCGCTAAGGTAACTTATAATAACTCTTCCAAAATTTTCAGGCATCTCTATGCCGTTTAAAAGCTCGCCCACAAGCATACCTTTTTTCTCCGTTCAGTGCATTTTATTTTTTTTCAGCCGGCTGCACGCCATATACGCGCCCGCACAAAACACCGCGGTATAGACAATAGTATTTGCTGCCGACCGTCCGCCGCAGGCTGATGCGCCGATATTGCCCGATTGTTTTTGCCAGACAGCTGTCACTGTAAGATGGCTTTGGACGTCTTTATATGCATCCGTATTCCAGCCTTTAAATAAATATCCTTCCTTTACCGGCGCAGCGGGCGCAGCAGCCTCGCCGCCTTGCTCTACTGTTTGAATCAAAGCGTCTGGACTTTGTCCGCCTGCCAAATCAAAAGTGACTGTAAACCAAGGTTTTGGAAGCGCCTCTAACTGTACAACCGCATAAAAATTTGTTTCTCCGCTTATCGTGAGATTGTAAATATTTACCGCCGCGCCTTCAAGCTCCGTGCTCCACCCTATAATGCGGCATCTCGCGGACTCAATATCGTAATAATCGGCTTTATCGGCAAGTTGCGCAGGCAGTAGCTTATCTTTGTCTGCAACTTGCACCGAATACAGCAGCTCACCGGAATCGGTGCAAAAATGCACGCTGTGCAGGGGCTTGTTTTCCGTAAATATAGCGGTAAACACTGTGCTGTCGGTTATGTTGAGCGGCTTATTCCAGCCGGCGAACAGGTACGGATACTCACCCGCGGGTTTAACGGGAATGCTTCCTCCGTACTCAAAGTCCACGCCTTTTTGTACCGCCTGACTACCCAACAAAGTTCCGTCATAATTTTTAAACACAGCAAGGGCACTGTCGGCAGAATAAACAAAGTCGCCAAGCTTGTTGGCGCCAAAGTTCTCATGCCAGCCAGCTCCCTCGTTTGCGAACCTGACCGTACGCAAAGGGCTGTCGGGCGTCTTTTCCTCGACGTCGTATATCCTTATATATGCATTATATATTTCGCCGTAGTTTAATCCAAGCCCTGCAAGGGGAACCTGACACTCGAACTCCACATTTCCCATGCCGCGTTTTGCCAAGTTAATATCTACTGGAAGCTCTGCGCGTACAGTGTTTCCGTCTTGGCCGTGCAGAATCAGCTGAGCATTTTTGGTGTTTACAAGATTGCCAAAACCTACATTTTCAAGCGAAAACCTAATTCCTAAGCTGTCGTCCGCAGTCTCAGGTGCTTTTATTGCGCTTTCGCGGAGAATAAGCCGGTAGCCAAGATGATTGCTAAAGTATGTGAAAGCATTGGCTTCCGCCGAAATATAAAGCTCGTCGCTATTGGCGCTCTGCCCTGCGCCGCCAGTAAAATTACGGGTAAAGTTGCCGAGCGGAGCGGTGGCATAGGGGCGGCTATACCAATAGTTGAGGCTCTTTCGGTCATAATCAAAATTTACGTGGGTGGTGCCGGTAAGAAATGCCTCAAATGCAGCGTACTCTATGGATGTAAAATTTAATGAGTCAGGATTGTTTACAGCGTTTGGGTCGCAAATCAACTCGCCGCCATAAAAGCTGTCAGCTTTGCTGAGCCAGTCGTTTATCACTTCCGCGCGCGGCGTCTGTGTCCAAGGATAGTTGGTGTTGTTGGTGAACGTGCCCATGTCCTCGCTGCCTGACAGATACGCGTCATTATACATACCTATCCTTGCCGCGGCAGTGCCGGCAAGCGGCGGATTGTCTGCCAAACTCAAATATCCCTGTTTTTGCCCGAACACATATTTGCCGTTTATAACATACGGCGTATAGCTATCCGAAGCGTTGTATTGTTCTTGAGCCGCAGAGTCGTATTTCAGGTTGTACCAATTCAGGTAAATTTCCGGATTGCGAACGAGTATAGAGCGGCTGTCAGGCAGAGCATCCAGCAGCGCGTTCATTATTGCCGAGACGCTTGAGGGACGTTTTGCCATGGATGTAGAATGCATTTCTCCCCAAGGACCCACAAAACCCGTCTCTATGCACATAATGACATCAGCATTGTCGCGAAACAGCGTTTGCATTTGCGAAATGTGGGTAAGTATCAGCTCTAAATTCGGCTCGGCCTCGATATAGTTTACGCCGCCGTCGGCAGGAGAAATCTTGTCGCCGGTAGTAATAATATTTTTGTTGTTTATACCCCAGCCGGAGATATTGTAGCTGAACCGCAGCATTGCGGTTATGCCTGCGCTGCGCACGTTGTCAAGCGCGCCGGAAAGATACGAGAGCGCGCTTTGGGTAAGCGGCACGCTGCTCCCCTTCGGAGCATCAGAAGCATTGCCTGAAGCCGTATAAGCGTTTTCGGAAAAAGCGTTAAGTGAAATGAGCAGGTGCGCAACAGTTATTTTAGCACTCAAATTGCCGCTGGTTGCGCCGGTTTCCCTGCGCGACGTCAAAGTGCTTGCCGAGGGCGCGCCGCTGCCGCCCTGCTGGGTTAGGGTGACGGTATAGGGCTTATAAAAGCCTCTGTCGGGGTTTGCTATGTCTTCTAATGTCTCTGTGTAATTCATTTCACTGTCCACATAATCGGTTGTGTAAGCTGTCGCCGCGTATGCACCGCCTGCGCGAGGCACGGCGTATGCAGCAAAAACAAGCAGTGCCGCAAACGCAGCAAAAAATTTGATTGCTGATCTGTTCTTCATTTTTAATCCCCTTTTTGCGTGCGGACGCAAAGCGCACAAACCGCTTTGCTTTGCGCCGCAGTATTTTGCGTTTAACCCGAGAATTTTCAGCCGATTTAGCAAAAAACGGACGGAAGCACAGATTCATTGGCAGCTTCCGTCCGTTGTAATTTACTTCCCGTGCTATTAATTTGAGTCAGCACACAGATATTTCAGCCCCGGTTAATGCCTAACGGACGGTATGCCTCTTCCTTGAAACAAAGACAAAGCAAACCGCAAGAACCGACGCTAAGAGCGCAAGCGTGCCGCCGACGTCAGATGTGCACCCGCCCGAGCTTGCGCCTTCGGTCTTGACGGTCAGAACCAGTTCAGCTCCCGCAAACGAGCTCTCAGTTGCGGCAATGCGTACGCGTATGGTGTATTCGGTGTTTGCTGTAAGATCGGCAAACTCGCCCGAGGATGAGTATGCTTGGTTTCCCAGCTTAAACTCCGCACCTTCCAGCACCAACTTTATGGAATTTCCAGTTTTGGTCACGGCAACACCGCTTTCCGCCGGCGCTGCCGGAGCATCGGCAAGTGTGAGCACAAACACGTCGCTTGCTGCAAATTCAAGATTTTCCGGCCGCCTTAAGTACAGCTTCATGCCGGGGATCACCTCTGCTCCCGAAAACAGTTGGTTTGCGGTTGTAAAGCTGCCCTCGGTTTTGGATACCTGTATTCCGCTGAAGGTTATAGTACCGGTAAGATAGTTTATTGTAATGTCATCTGCACCGGGCATGGGATGCTTGCCGAGCGTGGATGCGGTAATGCTTGCCGCCTTGGATTCAAAAGCACTTTCCGTGGCCGCATAGCGGTAGTATATTTGATATTCCGTGCCCACTGTAAGCCCGGCAAACTCTGCGTCCTGCTGCCACTCGCCAGCTTCTCCCAGCCTGTATTCCAAACCCTCAATATCCGTCACCGCCAAGGAGTTTACCTTTACATCCACTACGGATACCGTAACGTCGGGGGCATCCGGCTGAGGAACGGTAAACTCAAACACCGCGCTCTCGCCCTTATAGCGCAGATATATTTTTTGCGAAGGAGAAACTGCCGCTCCGCTTTCAATCTCGTCGCCGTCAAAGTCCGCCGCGGAATTTGCCTCTATGGTATCGCCGTCAAAGCTTACAGTCCGTTCTGCATAATCTATGGTTACATCGTCCCCGGTGACTGCTTTGTTTGCGATAAATTGTATGACAGGGCTGTACATCTCCATGCGCGCGGAGTTACCCTCGCCGGTGGCAGGTATGTATGCAGCCACAGAAATCACAGCATTTGTTTGCGTTACTTCAAACTGCTGGGTATACAGCGTGCCGTTATCCGCAGTGGGAGTGCTGCCATCGGTGGTGTAATAGAGCACTGTGTCCTGTACGGTTGAGCCAAGCTTTACATCACCGGCTGCGCTGAGCGCGGCCATACCTTCAGATTCGGTCAGAGATACCTCTAAGTCGCGAAAATCGTACACTGCTGTGTTTGATCCTATAGTGCCCGAAAAAGAGGTGCTGCCCGCAAGTATCACGCGCTTGTAGTTTTGGTTGCTGCCACCGTTTGTTACGGTGTATGAGCCTGTAAAGATGTTTCCTGCAGCCGACTCTGTGCCGCGTATAATCTCAGTATCTATCAAAGTAAGATAGCCTTGGCTTCCGCTGAACGCAGTCCTGTTCCCGGTGCCGTCCAATCTGCCGCCCCTGTCGGTTATCGTGCAGTTTTTGAACGTAAGCCGTGAACCGCCGGTAAATCCGCTTACAAGAGCCGTTCCGAAAAGACTAAATTCAAAATCTATGTCTTCGAAAGTTATGTCGCTGGGAACGCCTTCATTGTTTGAGTTAAACCAAAAAGGGGCGTCTCCTCCGTTTGGGTAATCCGGACTGAAGCCTGAATAGTTGCCCGCGCGGTCAACATCCTCGCTGATTATTCCCGCTGTAATCTTGACGCGGCTTCTGCCCTCTGCCGGGCGATAAGTAACATTGTTGCCTTTGTGTGCTATGCCCCACTCCGAGTAGCCCAGCTTGATTATCCAAGGCATATCGACTTCTGCGGCGTCTATATTGACGATATATATGTCGTCAAAATTACCTTTTAGTTCCTGAGCGATGTCTGCGCCGATGGTGTTTATACCCCAGCCGTCGGTTACGGTGTTTTCAACCACCCTTTTTTCGGGCGCGGTTTCTTCGGCAAACGCCGCAGAAAAAGGCAGCGCCCCGAGTGTCAATGCCAGCACTATCAGTGTGGCTGCCGTGGCCTTTAAAAGGCTGCTAAGTTTTCTCATCTTCCCACTCCTTTTTTTATAATTTGCCAACATAGTTTTTAAATTTGCCGTTGGTCTTTCATTTTTTAAACTCTCTTTCAAACTCTTCAATGTTAATCAGCCCGCCGCCTGCAAGCCTTGACGTTTCTGCGGCAAAGGCAATGATATGGCTGTGTACGCTTTTTTCTATGGACGACCTGTCCTCCGCTGACGGCGAAGAATCCATGCGTTCAAAGAGTTGGCGCAGCATCTCGTTGTCACCGCCGCCATGCCCTGACAAATCGTCGGTAAGCTCTGCTATGTCTATAGTGCGCTTTTCGCCTCCAAAGGGCTGAACTTCAATTATCTGCGTGTTTGTGCATCCGGAAACTTCGCCCTTTTCAAACATAATATTTATGCCCCGCGAGTTGTCGTTTGTGAAACCCGTCATGGTGAAGGAAACCGCCACACCGTCTTCGTACAGCATATTTACAATTTGGTGGTCAACCACGTCGTTGTCGCAGCGGAATACGCATCTGCCGTAGGGGCTTGCATCGAGTGCCGCGCCCAAAGTTTCCGGCGTAGGGTCTGCCTCCAGCACCGAGACGGGCCAGCCGCGGTTTTTTGCGCCGTAATAACCGATATGAGGATGCTCCATATATATCTTGTAGGCGTCGTAAGGGCATTCCTTTCTGCAAGCACCCGCCGCAGAGCAGTATGCCGCGCTGCCTAAAGGCGCATTCTCCGGTTTAAAATAGGACAGCCCGCCCATAGAGCTTACGCTTATACAATTTTTGCCCGTCAGCCATGTGAATATGTCAAAGTCATGACAGCATTTTTGTAGTATCATGGGGCTTGTAAGCAGAGAGCTGCGCCAATTCCCGCGCACAAAGCTGTGCGCCATATGCCAATAACCCACGTTTTCCACCGCAAATATGTTGACAATTTTTCCTAAGCTGCCGCCGTCGATTATCTGCTTAAGCACCTCATAAAACTTGGTGTAACGCAGCACGTGGCATACCATGACCTTGCGCCCCAGCGCGCCCGCGGCGTCTCTGAGCCGCAGGCATTCGCCTAAATCGGGGGATATGGGTTTTTCCAGCAATATATCGTATCCCAGCCGCATTGCACGCATTGTCATGTCATAATGCTGCCTGTCCTGTGTGGCGATTATCATTACATCTGCAAGCTTGGGTTGCGACAACAGCTTTTCGGCGCTGTCAAAGCACATGCTTGCGGGAAGCCCGTATTCCCGCCGCGCGCGCTCTACCCGTTCGGGCATGACGTCCGCAACGGCGGTTATACGCATCTTTTCAGGGTAAAGCTTTGCGAATGGGGCATACGTATTCAACCCGCGTGCGCCTAACCCGGCTATGGCGACTGTAAATTGTCCCATGATGTCCTCTCTTATCTTGTGAGTGTTTTTTTCCTTGCCGCCGTAAACATAGCCGCTGAAATGGCCGTCAATACCGCGAGCGGCGTTGTAACTCCGCCCGAGCATCCGCCGCCCGGTTCTTCACCTGTATCCTTGTCCCCGGTCTTGTATTCAGGTATCCAAATGGCATAAACAGTAGTGTCACCGCTGACCTCTATATAGCTCATAGAATTTGTCCAGCCTACAAAGATATAGCCCTGTCGCACAAATGTCGGAGATACCGCCGATTCACCGTATTTTACGCTCTGCGTTTGGCTGCCGTTTGACAGCGTACCGCCGTAGCCGTTGAATGTGACACTGAAGTTTCGGTACCCTTGCGCATACTCCGCATTGAGCGTGATATCGCCGGTTACTACGCTTCCGTCCTCAAAGCCCTCCCATTTGTCGAAGGTATAAAGGTAAATATCCTCCTCCCACGCAGGGACATCCATTTGGAGCATCGCCGCGTTCAACTCCGTGCCGTAACCGAATTTTTTTGTGCCTATCAAGGCATCATTGTGCCCGTAAAAGCTGACGGTATATTGACGCACTCCGGGAGTGTATACTGCGCGCACTACCTTGTTTTCTGTCAGATTGGAAATTGAAGAATCCCAGCCGGTGAACTCGTAATCTGTAGAGACCGTAACATCCGGGCTTACCGGAGTGCCGCCGCTGTACACGGCAGTGCCGCCGCTAACCGCGTCGGAATAGCCGAGGAACGTGCCGTCACTGTTTTGGAACGTCACATAATACGCGTCTCCCAAAGTCACAGTTCCCACTCTGTTCGCGCCAAGCTCGGCATTCCACATGGTTGCGTCGTCGTTTGCAAAGCGCGTTGTGCGGACTGCGGTTTCCGGATACATTTCATCGGCGTTGTTTATCTTGAGGTATATGTCATACACTCCGTCGGGCGCGCCTGCCGGCATATCTGCCGAGAAGTTCAGCGCAACCTCTCCCGCCATAGATTTCCACTCGCGCACATCTATGTCTGTATCGGCGGCATAAATCTGTGAACCGTCTTTTTTGGCAAATATGGCCTGCACCCTTTTACTGCCCGTGACGTTGCCAAAGCCCACGTTTTCTATCTTGCCCGCAAACTCCACCTTGCCGCCTGCCGCAACTGTTGCCGTATTGCTTGCTTCACGCACCACCAGCCTGTACCCGAGACGGTTTTGCACATATGTAAACGCCGTTGCGTTTGCGTCCGCGTATCTTGCGTCGAGTATAGCGGACGTCGTACCGTCGGGATATACTGGGTTGTTGTATGTTCCGGTAAGCGTGCCCACGCGATACGGAGTTTCCATCCACTTGCTGATGACAAATTGATAGTTCCAGTCGATATTGAGATAGCTTGTGTGTGTAATAAAGCCTTCCCACGCGATATACTCTATCTTGTTGTAATTTCCTATGCCGTCGCCCGACGTTACTCCGTTGTTGGAAACCACCTCGCCGCCGTACGAACTGAATTCCGATGCCTTGCTTATCCACGGCGACTCGGCGGCGCGGCCTATCCTGAACGAGCCTAAGTCTGAAGACGAACCGAGATAGCCGTCGTTGAACATGCTTATGCGGGATTCCGGGGTTCCCGGCGCTCTCGATTGCTCAAACGCCTGACTGAGCTGCGAATTGCCCGACCAGCCTTTGTTATAATAAGCGTTATACCACTGCGCATATTGCAAGGGATATCTTATTGCCACAGACCGCTCTTGGGGAACCGCGAGCAGCAGCGCATTGAGAAGCTGATTTGTGTTGTCTACACTTGTTGCCGCCGTGGTGGTATGCATCTCGCCCCAAGGCCCTAAAAAGCCTGCGTCCACACTGTTGATCACATCTTTAAATTCAGCAAACAAGGGTTTGAGCTGCTCTACGTGATCGAGTATTGCAGTCATGGGAGGTTCGGCTTGCAGGTATGTTCCGCCGCCGCCTGCTCCCACGTCGCCCGGAGCAAAGCCCCTGACGTTATAGCTGAACCGGATTATTGCCGTAAATCCCAGTTCGCGCACATTGGTCATTGCCGTACGCATAGCTGTGAGCATCTCGGGAGTTATGGGCTGCGTAGTTCCCTTTATGTATTCGCCGCCGCGCTCATAGTATGAGTTTCCAGAACAGGATTCAAGTCCAAAGTGCAGGTGCAGCAGCGGATACAAGCCCGCCCATTGCCCCATTCCCTTTTCCGACAATTCGTCGGGCAGCTCCTCTCTGTCGGGCTGCATTATATAGGATATTGCTTTGTAAAAACCCTGTCCGGGGTTTGGAACAAAGTCCAGAGATTCCGTATAGTTTAAACCGCTGTCTATAAGATTTTCCGCTGCGGACGATATAGCTCTTTGCCCTTTGACGGGTGCGCTGATAAGCAGAGCGGATATCAATACCCCAAGCAGCAGCCTGCTGAATTTTTTCATCCTATTTCCCTCCTTACGGTTATTCAGGTATCGTTACAGTGACACCCAAAAACTCTACTTCAAATGTTCCCGGGTTGGGCGTGTCTGCGGCAGGGTCATTGAGATAGAACCTTATTTCGGACAGCACCAGTCTGGGATTGTCCAAATCACTGCCCGTAAGATCTATCGTCAGCGTATAGAAGTCCTGCTCGCGGTTATAGCTTATTGTCCTGGTAAACGGGTATTCGCCAAGCTCGGTCTGCTCGTAATTAAACACTCCCGCACTGCCGTTGACAACCTTGTAAGCGCCGCTGGTAAAGGCAAGCTCTACGCCTAAATGCAGGTACTCGGTCGGGGCCTTCACGCGGATGGTAATCAGCTTTGCTTCCTGCACAAAATCTGTCACCGGCATCGCAAACCATGTCCAGCCGCCCTTGCCGTTGACGGTCACCTTGCCTATGCCGCCCATCTCTACCGTGCCGGGCTGCAGATCTATGTAGTCATTGGTATCCATCAAGAACCAACCTTTGCCTATCCTCACGCCCTGCACGGCTTCGGTAAAGTTTATCTGCCTGACCGTAACCAACCGTTCTGAATTTGAGGAAAGCCTATCTGCTTGGCCGGTCGCTGTGCCTTCGGCATATGTGGCCGCACCGCTGTCTATAAACAGCCTTACAGCAACTATTTTATAAGCAGTTGCAAACTCGTTTGCCACGGGTTCTCCGGCCGCCGTGCGTATCTGGCCTTGAGCTGCGTTTATGGTCTCTGAGTAAGTGCCGTTTAGGTAATTGTTATTGCCCGTGACGCTGAAAGTCTTTAGGATAACATAGTCAAGCCAGCTTTCCTCTCCGCCTTCAAACACAAGTCCGACGCTTACGCTGCGGGTGTATCTGACGTCTACCGACACGTTCAGGTCGGTAAACTCCGAGCCTTCATGGTAATAGCTCTCAATGGGGAAATCCACATACGAGCCTGCTACCTGGGATGTTCCTGCTCTGAAAACCGTTTTGTCGCCGGTCGGTTCCTCTACGCCTAACGTGTAATAACCGCTGCTTGCCTCCGGAGTGCCGCCTTGATATGTGGGCCGCTGCGGATGAAATTTAGTGAACTCTACTGCCATGGAAAACTCGCCTGCTGCTTTTTGCGGTCTTTGCGCAGGGTTGCTGTCCATAAAGAAATACAGCCTTTCTATGCTTTGCTGCACGAGCTCGAGGGATGTCAGCTCAAATGCCGCGTCGATGGTGCGCATTGCCGAAAGGTCAACAAAAAACTTTTCGCTGTCTTTCATCATATTATCGACAAGCACGGGCACAAGCGGTAAGCTTTCCATTCCCGAATATGCCGCCGCCACGGTCAAAGACGTCACTGCGGTGTTTCCGTCCGCCGACAGCATCAAAAAGCCGTATGCGGGGCTATAGTTTGCGATATCAATATAAAAGTAGTCCCATGTGCCGATATTTTCATAGCTCACCGAAAAAACGGACTGCCCTTCGGCCGCATCAAGCTCTATGCCGTCATCTTTTACGCCGCCGCCAAACACATACGGCGCGGCAGCGGGGTCGGGCGCGGGCAAAGCGCTTGCCGGCGGAAGCACGCCTATCTCCGCCGCGGCCGTTATGGGCTGCGGCTGCGGAATTTCCAGCGGCTCCGCGTTGACATAGGTGTTATTGTCCCCATTCTCTCCCGGCTGCGTTTCGCAAGCCGCGAGAGGCAGGATAAATATAAAGGCTAACAGGATAAAGATTAGCTTTTTCATAACGCTTACTCCTACCGAATTTCTTATTCTTTGACCGCTCCGAGCAGCAATCCTTTTATAAAATATTTCTGCGCCATGGGATACACAAGCATGATGGGGATAATTGCTATAAATACCTGTGCAGAGCGCAGCGTGCTGTCACCGAGCGTCTTTAAAAGCTCCAAATCCTCCGCGGTCTTGTTGGTGTTTTGCTGCAACGCCTTTAGCGTATCGAGCAAATTGTATATGTAGGTCTGGAGAGGATAGTTTTCTGAACTCATATAGATATAGCCGTCAAACCATGAGTTCCAATGCTGTATTGCGGTGAGCAACACCACCGTGGCAATTGATGCGGTGGACGACGGCACTACAATATTGAGCAGTATGCGGAAATGTCCTGCGCCCTCTATCTTTGCGCTCTCTTTTAGTTCCGCAGGCACTTTCCGGAAAAAGTTTATCAAAAGTATCATTGACCAGCAGTTCATGGCTTGCGGCAGTACCAGCGCCCATATCTTGTTATACAGGCCAAGCGATTTTATTACCATAAACGTGGGTATCAAGCCGCCGCTGAAAAACATTGACGTAATGCATATTGCTATGTACACTCGCCGTCCGTGCAGGCGTTCACCGGTGAGGCTAAGCGGATATGCCGCAAGCACCATCACCGCAAGTGCAAGCGCAGTTCCCAGCACCGCGCGCTTTATTGACATCCAAAATGCGCTGAAAAACTGAGGTTTATTTATCAAATAGGTATAGGCATTGAGCGTAAAATTTTTGGGTATCACAGTAACCATGCCCGCGGCATTGCTCTCGCTGAATGACAACGCAAGCAGGTTGAGGAAGGGAAACGCGCAAAGCAGTGCCAATGAAAGCAGCAGCAGCGTGTTTACCGTGAGAAATATGCGCCTTGGAATGGATAACTTGTAATGCAGCGGCTTTTTATTTTTTTTTCTTACCGTTACTTTCATCATGCCCCTTACATTATGCTGTAATTAAGCTTTTTTGCTGCGAAGGCATATGAGCCAAGGAAAAATACGCAGCTTATCACCGACTTAAAAAGCCCTATCGCAGTACCCAGAGAATATTGGTCAAGGCTGGGTGTCAAAAAGCCTATTCTGTATGCCACGGTATCGATGATATCGCCGGTCTTGTATACCAGAGGATTGTACAGCACGAGTATCTGCTCAAAGCCTGCGTTCATTACGTTGCCTATATTTAGCACGCTTACGAGTATAATTATCGGCATTATGCCGGGCAGCGTTATGTGCCTGCATTGCTGCCAATAGTTTGCGCCGTCCACAGATGCAGCCTCGTACTGCGTGGGGTCTATGCAGGATATTGCCGCCAAAAAGTACACCGCCTGATAGCCCATGTTTTTCCAGACGTCAGTGCTTATAAGTATTGCCCTGAACCAGTCGTTGCTCGCCAAAAAACTTATCTCTTGCCCAAACAGCTTGTTGACTATGCCGTCCAAAGAAAACATTTCAGTCACTATCGAGCCGAGCAGCGTCCATGACAGGAAAAACGGTATAAAGTAAACTGTTTGAAATGTTTTTTTAAGCGCGCCTGATCTGAGCTCATTGAGCAGCAGCGCGAGCGTAATGCCGAGCACAGTCTGTATAATTATCTTGAGCAAGGCGATGTAGACTGTGTTAAATAATATCTGCGTAAAGTCCGGACGCGTGAAGATGTCATTAAAAAACCTAAAGCCTACAAATCTTGATTGGAACAGCGCACGAAAAAAACCGGTATCGGGCGACGGGCGGTACTGCGTAAATGCCATGTAAACGCCTATAATCGGAAAAATCACAAAGACTGTCAGCAGTATCATGCCGGGCAACAGCATGGCATGGAGCTGAAGCTCCTGGCGCAGTCTGTAAAGCCTGTTTTTCCTCTTTAGTTTGCCTGCTGTATCCGTACCGACCATAGACGATTTCCTCCGAACGCCCGATTTGAGTCTGCAAGTTTATTTCAAGGGAACTTGCGCTTTGTACCAGCCGTTTACCTCATTCAATATTAACCTGCCGCCGTTCTTGTCATAGTTTTCAACAAAGGTATTCCATTTTGCTTCAGTAAAACCGTTTTTAATCATGTCGGTAAACTGTGTAACAAGATAAGTGGTCACATATTCGCCCTTGCTCTGCATAGCTTCTGTCGCTGTGCCGTAAAAATAGTTGAGCTTGGCATTTGCCCTGCCCTCGGTGAGCGCAGTGACATAGGCATAACCGCCGTTAAAGGCAATCATCTCCTCATATATACCAAAGCCGGCCTTTGCTGCAGGCGTCATGTCCTTGACTTCGATCGCAAATTGCTTTGACTGGAAGTAGGCATAGCCCTTTAAAAAGTGCAACGTCTTTTCCCTGGTTTTTAATTTGTCTATGATAGTGCCGTATACGGCGTGGCTGCTGACTTGTTCGAGGTCTGTTTCAGTAAGCGCGGCTGCTAAGTTTTGCACTCTGTAACCTGCCTCATA
This sequence comes from uncultured Clostridia bacterium, assembly GCA_964587785.1. Classification (GTDB taxonomy): domain Bacteria; phylum Bacillota; class Clostridia; order Christensenellales; family HGM11417; genus CAZPMG01. The sequence continues at coordinate 5,307 of CAZPMG010000023.1, read as the reverse complement.
AAGCTCTTCAAACACCTCATTGACACGCTTATGCTCCTCTATGGAAGCGGCGCCATTCCATACCTTTACGGGAACCCAGTTGTGGAAAAAACCGCCCGCCTGCGTTGCGCGTTCGCCGTATATCTCTGCGGCGTTGTCATTGTAATACATATCATAAAACAGATTTATCAGCCGGGGCAGTGCCTCGGGGTGCTGGCAGGCATGGGAAACCACGTTGTATGTGGAAATGCCGATCGGCTTGACGATGGGCAATGCCTCCTTGCCGCCGTAACCCACAAGATTGACGGCAACCCAGTCCGCACCCGGCGTGTTCGCGTTGGAAACCGAGTTTCCCAGCGGATATTCAGGCACCCACCAATCTCCGAATATTATGCCGACTTTGCCCTGTATGACCTCTGTGGCCACCGTTGCTGAGGTTTTGTTGTAAAACTCGGGCGCAATTATGCCGTCGGCATACATCTGCGAAATGGCTGCTACCGCTGTCTTCATCTCTGAAGAGGTGTTGGCCGCATACAGCGTCTCATCCGAGCCCATAAAGTATGCCCCCACCTGCGCTCCGAAAAGCTCGAATAAGCCAGTCGGGCCGTAGTTGTCAACGTATGACAAATCCTTGTGTATGCCTATGGGGATTATTTGGTTTGCATTTACTCCTGTCTGCGTTGCGGCAATAGCCTGCGCATTTGCCTTGAAAGCCTTTGCCACGTCTATGAGCTGCTCTGCCGTCTGCGGAATAGTTTTTCCGCTTATGTCCAACCAGTCCTTTCTTATGTATATACGCTTAGCAAACTCATAGGGGTTTGCGGGCGTGGGAAACGCATAGAGCGAACCTTCGTCCATGCAGCTTTCAAGCGAGCTGTAAAAGTTGTTTAGGTACATGCCCTGAATCTCGGCGTTAAGATTGTAAAACTGATCTTTTAAGTCGGTGACAAACCCGTATGACCGCACCAATTCATAAACTATGGGGTTTGATGTGGCAAATACGTCGGGGATGTTGCCCGTGTTTATCGCAAGGGAAAGTTGGGTGTCGTATTGCGCGGGGCTGGACGATGACAGGTACTCAAGCTTTATTCCAAGCTTTTCGCGCGCCACATCGTTGAATGCCTGATTCTTCGGGCCTGCCGCCTTGCCGTTATATACAGACGCCACGTCTCCCTCGGGAGAGTAGTCCATTCCCATCACCGTAATGGTTATCTCAGGCTGGTATTTTGGCATGGGGTTTTCAGGAGCTTTAACTTCGGTTCCGTACGGCAGAGTTCCGGGATTCTTGGGCACAAACTGCTGCTCGCCCGGATCGTCGCCGCAGGCAGCGAATACCGCGGCAAAGAGCATAACCGCTATGAGCAATATAGCTGTCTTTTTCATATCATTTTCTCCTTATTTACAGAGGTTGCAGCATCAATTTTGAGCGTATAGGGCAACTTCGGAAACCCACATTATATCGGGGCGGGTAAACGGGCCGTCGCCTGCAGATTGTAGCACGCGCACCTTTGATGCCGGGCTTGTTACGGTCAGCGCAATCGATGTGCTCGGCGTGTTTTCAGCTATGTCTGACGCAGCGCCTATCTGCACCCACTCGCCGTCTATAAAGGCCTCAACAATAACATTCTGCGACGTCCAAAACAACCCGCCGTCGTAGGCCCATTCGATAACTATCTCGCCAAAAATTGCGGGCGCGGCCGCAGTAATCTCTATAAAGTGGTCGGTATGCTGCTCTGCGCTTGCCCAGCAGATTTTTGACCAATCAATAATGTCAATGTTGTCGGCATTTCCTATGTAGCCGTCGTTGAGAGCGGCAAAGCCGTAACCGGCATAGCTGGAGTCCACCGCAATCTTTCCGCCGTTTCCTGCATAGGCGAGGTTAAGCTCGGAGACATCGCCGTTTAGCACGGGCTGCGGAATTACAGGCGCAATCAGAGCCTTGCTTCCGCGCGCGGACGACGGAACAAGCAGATGCGAGGCGACGTCACCATTTAACGCCTTTCCTCCAAGCGGTATATAGGGTATAAAATCGTATGTCCATGCGTTGTCATAAACGTCCTGTAAAAAGCCGCCTATCAAAATATCTTGCACATAATCGAGCGAAAACACCGGAAAATAGTTCTCTTGACGTATAGCGTTTATTGTGTTGACCGCCGCCGCAAGGTTGTTGGTGTATGCGGGGTCGTTCTCGTCATAGCGTTTATATTCCTCATAAAAACTGTTGAAATATGTGCAAAAATTTTCAAAGACTACGCCGTCAATAAAGTCGTGAATAGTCGGAAGCATGGAAAAACCGCCGTTTACAACAAACTTAAGCGATGGGAACTGTTGGCTCAAAAGCTCTATGTATTCAGCGCAACCGTTTTCCAGCTCAGGATATAATGCGCAGGTGTCAAGACCGTCAAGATATATTCCGTCATAGCCCTTGCCGGAGAGTTCGGCGATCTGCGCGGAGACGAGCGAGCGCCAGGTGTGGTTGCCGGCGTTGGCATAATAACCGCCGGTAAACATGTTTTGCGCTGGCCTGCCTCCCTCGAACATATAGTATGACGCAAGACCGCCGGGTCCCATTCTGTCACCGGCACGCAGCTGCATATCCTCGCCGAGACTGACACGCGCAAATGTCCAAACACCCGCGCTGTTCAGCTGAGAAAGCCCGCCGCCGATACTGCTGTCGTCAACTATCCCTACATCGTATGCGGTCATTTCGCTGTGGAAAGAACCGAGATTAATGAAGTATGACGAAACCTTGTCCCACTGACGTCTTTGACCATTTTTAGACGTTCTAACCGCCTCTTGAGTGAACTGCTCGGGCATCACCACGATGACTTCGCCGTCCCCCGCATCCGGGGTTGGACCTACGTCACCGCCGCAGGCAGCCAAAAGCATCAAAGTCAAGCTTAATGCTATAATTAGCACTACTTTCATTTTTTGCAACATTTCTTTCCCCCACTTTATATTTTGTTTACCAAACAAGTGGTCATGTTTTTAAACAAATCAATGATACTATATACTTTATAATTTGTCAATACCGATTTTTTTTAAATAATTAAAAAATGTTTTTTATGACAAAATACTGCATTGTTTTTTAACCTAAAACACAACATATAGTATTATGAATTCACTTTATATCAATATATTGATTATTTTTCATTTTTATTTCTGTGATTTGTATGGGCGGCAAATTTCATCTGTTTACTAAACAACGGCAAAAAATATGGAGCGGTTAATTATAAATTAGATTAAAAGCTTGACAAAAATTTGACAATATAATAATATGTTAGGTAAACAAACTTAGGATTGATTTTATTTAAGGATAGTTGATAAAATGGCAAATATGAGAGATGTAGCCCGGCTGTCCGGAGTAAGTATTGCTTCGGTGAGCAGGATATTAAACCGAGATACATCGTATAAGGTATCCAAAGAAACGGCAGCTAAGGTTTTTTCTGCCGCCACAGAGTTGAATTATAATCTCGATTCGCTGCGGAGCGCGCGCACAAAGCGAAACAGCGTGGCCTGCTTTACAAATTTTACTGCGGAAAAACACGATGACAGCTATTACGGCAAAATTCTTATGGGCATAAAGGACGAGCTTGCAAAACATTGCTATGCGGTGGACTATCAGACCTCGCAATACAACACGAGCAGGGATTTAATAAGCTTCATTAACCGCGATTATTTTATGGGCATAATTTTTATGACCGATCCGGGCAAGGAGATACTCCGTGCGGTTCAGGAAAAAGACAGCCGCGTGGTATGCGTTGACACCGCTCTTACACAATATGACAACGTGAGGTACAACCGTTTTGAGACGGGCTGCAAAGCTATGCAATACCTTATTTCCAAGGGCCACAAAAAAATAGCCTTTGTAGGCTCGCCCATTCCCATGAATTTCAGTTTGCAATTTGGCAGGTACGATGCCTACCGAACCATGATGCGGCGGTTTCATTTGCCCGTAGAGAGCGACTGGATTGTAGACTGCAAATGGGAAAAGCAGCTGTGCTATGACATGACCAAAAAACTGCTGCAGTCCCAAAACCGTCCATCCGCAATATTTTTTGCGTCCGACCATATGGCAATAGCTAGCCTGTCCGCGCTCTATGACATGAATATCCGAGTGCCCGACGAAATTTCCATAATCGGTATTTCGGACATCGAAGAGGCAAAATTCCTTTCTCCGGCGCTTACGACAATAGCCATTCCGCAATATGACATAGGCAGGATAGTCGCCAACACCTTGATTTCATGCATAAATGGCGATGACACTCCGCCAAAGCAAATTTACGTGCCAACAAAGCTGATAGAACGTAAATCAGTAAAGGAATATTCCCAAACATGAATAGCGTCATGTTGAAAAATCACGGATATTGATTTGCAAAGCAAAGAACACAGGCGCATTATCTACATTTATACAGACACAAAGCCCCGGACAATTTTTGTCCGGGGCTTTTGACAGCTTGAATACTTAATTTTAAATTGAATCAGCCGGCAAAGTGCAGTGCTTTTAAATCGGCTAATCTGTTTTTTTTATTGCGGGTAAATATTAATCGTTTAAAAGTTATTATTTTTGAATAACAAAACAAAAAACGCTGTCTCACTGAAAAAAATGTGAGACAGCGCCATTTTTAAAATTATTTCAAAGGTATTCAAACACTTTTTATTTAAAGCTTATTGTAATAATATACCGGCAGAGCACTCCAACCGTGGCACAGACTGCCGGCGTTGTTGAAATCCGCGCTGCCTTTTATTGTCTACCAAAAGCTTGTGGTTCCGTTTTGAAGCATGATAAAATATGTTCGATCTATCTCGTTCCAATGGTATTCAGTTTAAGGTTGATTATAGGGCTGTAGTCTGCCATAAATATGAGAAAACACCTTTGTGGCTAACTTTATGCCGCATTACAGTCCAGGAGCCGGGACTGCCCGTCAATAGGTCAAACGGATAGTCTTTATATATCTCGGAAAATCTTAAACATAGATTTATTACATCGCGTGAAAGCGCAAATGCAAGGAACCTCTCACAACAGATGGACATTCGACACCATGTTTTCTATGGTTATGAATTTTATCTGCTTCCGCTTTTCCGTATCCTTTGTCGTGAGCATGGGAAATTATTCCCATGTTTTTTCTTGCTTATATTATAACATAACCCCTCTGAACCATAACAATTCAAAGGGGTATGTCTACAGTCTGAGCCGCGGCAAACTTGAGTTTAACCAGTGTCGAGTTCGTTTGACTACAGCACAGTATTCGGTTCATTAAGACAGCGCTTTTTATTCGTCGCCGTCTATTATTTTTTCATAGGTTTCATTTAATATGTGTACCTTTA
>CAZPMG010000022.1:1667-20172 GCA_964587785.1 uncultured Clostridia bacterium | reverse complement strand
ACCTATACCTGCGCGCGGAAAAATGCACGCAGGTATAGCATGTCTTTTTATTATAAATTATAATCCGCCTAAAATCAAGTGTTTTGTGAGGTTAGGCCTTCTTTGTGAATTTAAAAGCGGTCGTAAAGTCCATTCCCTGTGCGGAAGAGTTACAATCGATATCAAAACCTTCAATCCAAATGTAAACATTTAGCTCAAAAATTTGCTCTGCGTAATTGTCAAACGTAAATAAATCCAACGCATCCCCTGTGGGATCAGTCTTTTTATAGCCGTCATAATACATTTGCTCTGTCCAGCCGTAAAGATTATCTTCTTCAGTTTGAACCTGCTCGGGCTGTAATGTCAAACCTGCCGTAGGTGCGGTATCGGGGGCAAAAACCTTCCAGCCTGTTGCACCTCCGGAAGCTACCCCACCCTCATCGTCAAGCTCTCTCCAAATATAAGCAACACGCAAAGATTTTAATATGGAAATCTCTTGACCTACAGGCTCGATAACATTAGCAAACAACTCATCTAAACCCGAAGCCTGAGCAGTCAAATTGGCACTGGCTTTGAAAAACAGTTTTAAAGATATAAAATCTTCACCCGCAGTATTCTCAGCTGCAAGAGTAAACGTAGGGTCTTCACCAGCGCCCGAAGTAGCTGTTGCACGGCTGAAAGAGAGCGTGGTATTACCGGTTATCGCTAAATCAATTCCGTTAGCTCCTGCATAGGCAGGCGTTACAGCGTCCATAACAGCAGTGCCCATAGGACGTATTAATGCCCCTTCTGTTTCAAGATATGAATGTAAAAAATAGTTTTGATAAACTTTTCCCGTTGCGGCAACGCTGGCTTGCAGCGAGTCACCGGTAACAACGTTTGTTTGAAACTCTGATATGCTTACAACATTAGCAAATGTAAACCAAGCGAACGTTCCACCTGCCAAGCCCACAACTGCCACAAGAAGCAGTGCTATTGAGCTGATTAAAAGATTTCTTGTTCTTTTCATTTTATGTACTCCCTAAAATAATTTTTAATGATTATAATTTACTTTATTTTATACAGGAACACCTGTAAATTTCAACAATGTATTAAACGAGCTTCCTGCAACCTGCAGATTTGTATCTTTGTCGTAACCCTCAAGCCATATGTAAACATTGACTTCATATGAGCTTGATATCACGTCCGTACCCATAGTAATTTCGAACAACTCTTGTATTCCGGTAGCTTCTATGCGTGTGTAGGAATTAAACTTTGTGTCTGCATAGTTTGGTGTAAGATAAGTATAAGTATTTACCATGGTATTGTCAAACGCCACTACATACTGACCTGCAATAAGTGTTGTTGCTGCATTGTAAACCAATTTATTACCGTCATCATCAACAAGCCATTCGCCCGATGTAAAGTCAAGATTGATTTCAGTAGTAAACTCTTTTTTCACATAACCCCAACGTGAAGGTACTGCTGCTTCTGTCTCCCACACTTCATAGTTGCCGTTTATCTGTTTGGAAAAATTGGTGCCGTCAAATAGCCCCCATTTGCCTGACAGATCATCAGTGTCAAGATTCTCTTTAATGCCATAAAAACCATTCAAGCTTACGGTATCTGTGCGGACTCCGTGTTTGTCGGTAGCGGGGTCAAGCACATTTCCGTACAAATCAGTTGTTACCTCAGGAGTTGTGCCTGTACGATTATAGAGAAGCGGGAAACCGTATTGGTCATGCCTTGCTACTTCCTGCCTTTGGCTGTCGGAAAGAGTTTCGTTTGTGTCTTTTAAAAGACTGTTTACGTCAGAAAAAACTTTTATATCGCCTACGCTTGTGCTCATATTCTTATAGACAAAGGCTATACGCAATGACTTTAATATAGCGTTAAAGGCATTGACATCTGCTGTGCTGTCAGATACAGACTTAAACATATCGTTGAAATCAACGTTTACTTTTAAGCTTGTATTAGAGCGCAAATATACTTTTGCATGGATAAAATCATTGCCTGCTTGAGCAGGACGCAAAATGCCGCCGTCGTCAAAAGAATTTGTAGCACTGTTAAACGTAGCTACCGCCTCGGCAAGCGTTGTGTAGTCAACATATGTACGCCCCAAAGTTCTGCCGGATGATGAAAGCTTTCCCTTGCCGTCAATGAGGTGAGAATAAAATGTAAGTTTATTGTTTGATACGTCGAGCGCCGTGCCTGTTTCATTAGAGTATTTGGGCGTTGCGGCATTGAGCTTATAATCCCTGTCTGCGCCGTCAAAATTGTATGCTGCCACACCGGGAAAGCTTGCTTCGGCACCGTCTATTTGGCGATTAAAAAAGTCTGCCTTAAGTATGATATTGCCAAATGCGCCGGGCGAATTGACTACCGCAATCTGCAGTGCGTCGCCGGACACTATGTCGAGGTCAAAGGCTTCGACCTCGGGCGTCAGGCTGAACTCGAACCACGCGAACGTTCCCGCGGTCAAGGCCAGCACGGCTATCATAAGGCTGGATACAGCCGATAGCAACAATTGCCTTTTCTTCACTAAAAGTTTCCTCCCGATATTACCCTTGAATTAATTAAATTTATGTAAAACAAATTGATGGCTCTTTGCTGATGCTTGCTTTGACAAAACGCCGCTTGCGTCAATCAGGTTTAGGTTACTTCGCTTATTACGGCAAAATTCATCTCAAGCTTTATCATGCCGCCCGACCGCTCTAACTTGCACTCGGGGTCCTCGCCCTCAAGCCAGATTACCACGGTGTATTTATGAGTTTCTCCGGGCGAAAAGGCGTTGCGCCTGTCAGAAAACACCAAGCGTTCGCTTTCAAACTTTGCGTCTGCGTACACACTGTCGGGGTTGTATTCGCCGCGCTCTATGCCGTCCTCTTGCGTTTGGCTCTCTAACGCATAGATTGTGCGCAGCCGGATGTTTGAGGGGTGGCCGTAGTATATGCTGTCACGGTAAACCGCCACCCAAGTTGCCTTTTCTACGCCGCGCGCCTTGGATAAAATGTCAAGAGATACCGCATAATTAAAGGTCTGCTCGCCCACGTTTTTAAGGTAAAACGTGTAGACAATGTGGTGCTCGCCGTTGTTTGCGCCCCGGCTGCCCTCTGCGTCGATTATGCTCCAGTCAATGGACTGTGCGCCCTGGTCGGTGTCCATGGTAATAGGTTCTGCCTGCTGCAGGGGCGTGGCATAAAGCTTGGAACTAAGGCGGGTCATGCCGGCGTCTTCAGACAGCGTAAGGCCGCGGCGGCGGTCGTATAAGTTAAGGTTTATGGTAAAGTTGCCGTTGTTTTCCTGATAGGCGGCTATGCCGAATATCAACAGGAATACCGCCGCTATGGTGAGAATCATCACGCCCAAAACACGCTTTTTTAGACGCTCTTCAGCAATCCTTTGAGCATATTTTTTGGTTGAACGCTTGTTTATCTAACTCACCTCCGGGCGCGGCCGCCGCTTTGCTATTGCCTTGGCGGCTTGTGATTTAGCCAATAAAAGGTCGGCTTTTTTTGCAATATACGGCAGTTTTTAGCCTTAACCTAATATAAACCGCACCGCCAAAACTTAAACACAGCCGCTTTAAATAAAAAGTTGTCATCAGAATCTTAGTATCTAATGACAACTGGCTGCCTTTTGCAGGAAAAGACCCTTTAGCTTTGCGTCCGCAGCTTGCGCTGTGTTTGCCTTTTTCATATAATAATTTAATTATATACATATTATCATGCGCCTGTTTAAAATGTCAAACATATTTTAACATTTTTTTGCGCAAAAAAAAGTGTGCGGTCACGGCAGGCGGAAACGGTGAATATTTTTCATATTTGCCGCGGCTGCCGCCGCTAAAATGCCGATACCGTTTATTATATGAAAGACGCGCAGTTTTGATTACTCAAAAGTTTGCGGGCAAATATATGTGTTGCTTGCGGGGTTTATCGTTTTTTATACGCTATCAGAACGGCTGCGGTTGCTGCTTTATTTTTTGTGTTTGGCGCGTACTAATTATCGCGCAGCGTTATGCCCAGCTTGCTGAGTGCGGCAAGTATCTTTTGTGTGGATTTGTCGGCCTCCTCTGACTGCAGAGTCCTGTCCGCGGCCTGAAAGTGCAGAGAGTATGCCATGCTCTTTTTGCCCGGCTGCATTTTTTCGCCCTCGTATACGTCAAACAGCACGGTGCGCTCAAGCAGACTGCCGCCCGCCGCTGTTATCGTGTCTATTATTTGACCGTGCGTGACACCGGCAGGTACTACAAGCGCTATGTCGCGGTCTATTCCGGGCAGCTTTGCATAGCTTTTGTAGCCCTTCCAGTCGCGCGCGCAGGCGGTTATTGCCGCGGCATTGAGCTCCGCGCAGTACAGCCGTTTCTTTATGCCCAGCTGTGCCGCGCTGTCCGGATGAAGCTCGCCCATTACGCCGAGAGCAGTGCCGTCTGCCGCGGTTATTTGCGCGCTTCTGCCCGGATGCATAAAGCCGGGGCCGCCGGGGGTGTAACGTGTTTCTATCCCAAGATAGCCGAGCAATGCCTCTATTACGCCCTTTAATGTGTAAAAGTCCTCGCCCTCGCCGCATACGGCAAGCGCAATGCGCTCCTCTTCCTCGGGAAGCTCGGTGAGCGGCAGGGATTTGGGCAGGTAGACCCGCCCGGTCTCGAACAGGCGCAGGCTTTCCGCGCGGCGGCTGAGGTTGAGCGCCGCCGTGCTTAATACTCCCGTCAAAAGCGTGGTGCGCATGGAGGCAATGTCCTCGCTGAGCGGGTTTATCAGGCGTATGGCATCGACAGCGCCGTCCGTGCTCAGTGTGTCCAGCATCTTTTTGGATGTAAATGCATATGACACGATTTCGCGCATTCCGAGGTAGACGAGTATGCCCTTGATTTTGTCCGCCGCCTTTTGTTCGGGCGTCTTTTGGCCGCTTATCACCTCGCCGCCGGCAAACAGCGTGGGGGTTATGTTGTCATAGCCGTACATCCTTATGATTTCCTCGGCGATGTCGGCATAATCTTCTATGTCGTCACGGTGCGGAGGTATGCTGCATATGAGCGTGCCGCCGCCTGACGCGCCGGTTTTTTCGGCTGTATTGTAGGCCTGATTGTCATTATAGATTGTTTTGTTTGCGGTTTTTTTATTATAAACCGTATTGTTTAAGTCGGTTTCATTATAAGCCTTATTGTTTAGGGTCTTTTCAATTTTGCTTTCTATGCCAAGGCTGCTTAAAATTTCCTGTATGCGCGCGGTCGGCACATCTATGCCCAGCAGGCCTGCAATCTTGCCAAGCGGAGCTTTTACCGTGCGCGTTGACGGACGCTCGGCGCTTACGTCTATGACGCCCTCTGCCACTTTGCCCCAGCCGTGCCCTTCAATAAGGTGCAGCGCGCGGCTGAGCGCAATCTCCGGTGACTGCGCGTCTATGCCCTTTTCAAACCTTGCGGAGGAATCCGTGCGCAGGCCGAGCTGCTTGGATGTGCGGCGTATGTTGTCGCGGCGGAACTTTGCACTCTCAAATACCACCGAATGCGTGTCCTGTCCGATTCCTGAATTGAGTCCGCCCATTACGCCCGCAAGCGCCACCGGGCCGGAGCTGTCGCAGATTACCAGCATATCGTCTGCAAGCGTATGCCCGCGCTCGTCAAGCGTTGTGAGCGTTTCGCCTTGGCGGGCGCGGCGCACAATTATTTGATTGCCCGCGATGTTCGCGCCGTCAAACGCGTGCATGGGCTGACCGACCTCAAGCAGCACATAGTTTGTAACGTCCACTATATTGTTTATCGGCCTGATTCCGCACAGCCTCAGCCTGCGCTTGATATACTCGGGGGATTCTTCTATCTTAATATCGGTTACGGCGGCGGCAAGATAGCGCGGACACAGGCCGGCGTCCTCCACCGTTACGCTCACCAAGTCGGTTACCTTAACAGCTGACGTGGCGGTATAATCCGTTTTCGGCGCGCGCCAAGGCTTATTAAGCACGGCGGCGACCTCGCGCGCAATGCCGGCTATACTCTGGCAGTCGGGGCGGTTGGCGGTTACGGCTATGTCGAGCACTGTCTCGCCAAGGCCTAAAACCTGCTTTATGTCGCTGCCGGGGAGCGTTTCTTTGGGCAGCTGCAAAAGTCCGTCAACCTCCGCGCCGGGGTAATCTGACCCGGTGAGCCCAAGCTCTTCGCCGCCGCAAAACATCCCCTGGCTGAGCTCGCCGCGCAGTTTTCCGGTCTTTATGCGCTGTCCGCCGCTAAGGGCGGCGCCGTCAAGCGCAAGCGGAACCATGTCGCCCGCCGCCACGTTCGGCGCGCCGGTTACAATCTGAAGCACGCCGTGACTGCCTGCGTCTGCGCTGCATATCAGCAGCTTGTCGGCGTTTGGATGCTTGCTCAGCGTGAGTATCTTTGCCGCAACCACATTTTGAATTTCCTCGCCGGTTACGGTTATGCCCTCTACCTCGAAGCCGCAGGAAAAAAGTTTTTCCGCAAGCTCCGCCGCGGAACAGTCTATATCTACAAAATCTTTTAGCCAGCTTATCGGCGCTTTCATGATTCCTCCGGGTTGCCCTAAGGGGCGTATTGTTTCCGCCGCATTGCCGCAGCGGCGGCTATTGCTTGGGCGGTGCTTGAATTTTACAATCGTCTGTTGTAAAACCGTTTATTGCAGGAACGGCTGATTGGACAGTACAGCCTTTACGGTATTTATTTAAACTGGCTCAAAAAGCGTATGTCATTTTCAAACAGCAGGCGCATATCCGGCAGGCCGTAGCTCAGCATAGCTATGCGCTCTATGCCCATGCCGAACGCAAAGCCGCGGTACTTTTCCGCATCGACGCCGCAGCCTGTGAGCACGTTTTTGTGCACCATTCCCGCGCCCAATATCTCTATCCAGCCGGTATTTTTGCACAGACGGCAGCCGCTGCCCTTGCACATGGCGCAGGATACGTCCACCTCGACGCTTGGCTCTGTGAACGGAAAGTAAGACGGACGAAAACGAATTTGCGCATCCTTGGAAAACAGCGCGCGCGCAAACTGCAGCAACACGCCCTTGAGGTCGCACAGCGAAAGATTTTGTTCCACCGCAAGACCCTCTATCTGATGGAACATGGGCGAGTGAGTTGCGTCGTCGTCCGAGCGGTAAACCTTGCCCGGACACAGCAGGCGTATGGGCACGCCCTTTTCTTTCATGGCGCGCACCTGCGCGGGAGAGGTGTGCGGACGCAGTACGATATTTTCGGTTATATAAAACGTGTCCTGCATATCGCGCGCAGGGTGGTCTTTTGGTATATTCAGCGCTTCAAAGCTGTAATAGTCTGTCTCTATCTCCGGCCCGTCATAAATTTCAAAGCCTAACCCGGAAAACGCGTCTAAAATTTTATTCTTGACAATGGTAAGCGGATGAAGCGAGCCCTGAGCGGTAATCTTTGGGGGCAGCGTTACATCTATGCGTTCGCTCTCAAGCGCGGCGCTTCTCGCCTGCTGCGCCGCAAGCGCCTCAGCACTGCCGAGCAGCGTTTCTGCCTGCGTGCGGGCGTCATTCACCAGCTTGCCCGCCTGCGGACGAAGCTCGGGCGAAATGTCTTTTAAGCCCTTTAAAAGCGCGGTAAAGCCGCCGTTTTTGCCAAGATACTTTACGCGCACCGCAGTAAGCGCGGGCGTGCTTGTTCCGGCGGAGGCAAGCTGCTCTTCAAATGACTGCATGAGCAGTTTGATTTGCTGTTCCATAAAGCGTAACTCCTTAATTGCTGTATAGCCGCTTAACTTACATTTTGCAGCGCAAGGTTAATAACCGTGGTTAACTTAAGCCGGCTGTTGCATAAGCTTAATTAATCAATTATAATACTTTGATGTTACCGCATTACCCCCTGCGTATACAATGGCGGGCAAGCGGTGCGGTTTGGAGGGTTTGGTGCGGATTTTTACCGTGCGTTTTGACTAAGTGACTAAGCCGCAGCAGAGCTACGGACAAGGAGCTTAGACGAAACGCGGAAAAAAGACACCCAAAACACGCAAACAAGCCGAGTGAACCAGCCCCACAAAAAAAGCGTCCCTGCTTAAACAGCATAGGACGCATAAACAGCGTGGTACCACCTATGTTTACCGCAAACCGCATAACAGCGGAAAGCGGCCTCATTGAGCCTTTGACGCGGGCGGGCGCCGCCGGCTTACACAGCGCAACTGCGCCTTGGGCCGGGGAACTCGGGAGAGAATACCTGCGCCGGACAAGCGTACACCCCTTTCACCTGTGGGGCGCTCTCTGTCACGCGGCCATTGCGCAGTCTGTTTCCGTCATCGTTTTGAAAATTATAACATAGATTTTGCTGACGGGCAACTTATTTGACAGGGTTTATAATAGTTATGCCGCGAAAATTGCTGCAATATACGGCGATAAACGGAGGGCGAAAATCGCAAAGCGGCCACCAGCGCTATTTTACTGGAACTAAGTCAAACATATTGCCCGTATCAAGCGTCTGAAGGTAGGTGTCGGGCACTTTGCCCACAATTATTGCCTCGCTCACAAGCAGCTGGTTGGACAGAGTCAGCCCGTCGTCTAAGAGCGGCAGCACAAGCAATACCGACGCGCTGTATTCAAGGTATATACGGTGACGTGTCTGGTTGATTCCGGCGGTGGAAAAATCAGAAAACATACGGCAGGTCACGCTGCCTATGGGGCGGATTTCCGTGCTTATTTCCCTGCCTGTCTGCGAAAGAAAGGGCAGCCCCGTAAGCGCTCCCGCCGGAAAGCTTGCGCTCAGCGACTCTGACTGGTTTAGCAAGGTCTGTATTATCAGCGCAACAGAATACGCCGCGCGGCTGACCTTTACCGCGGAGTATTCAAGCATGGTAACCGTGCCGTCCGTGCCGTAGCTTATGCTGACAAGCCCCTCGTAATCCAGCTCATACTCTGCATAGCTAAGCACTGCGCCGTCCAGCGTTACCCTCAGTTCAGACGCGGCCTTTGCGCGCGCAACCTCCCTCACAAGCGGCGATATAAAGAAATACATATAGCACACCGCAAGTGCGGTGACGCACATAGCGACGGAAAATATGCGCAGCAGACACTTGCGCAGCGGGCCGCGCTTCTTTTTGCACTTTAAGGACACATACCTGTACTTTGCCATAGTACAATATATGCAATAGCGCGGCTTTTTTGACTATGTAAAGACGGACTGCCGCGGTTATAATCAATCAGATTAAATTTTGCAAACAAAAGCGCTCCCTGCTTGAATCCAAGGAGCGCACGCTTTATAAAACGGTTTTTATGCCTGATAAACTGTTATATTCAATTGATTACTTTATATCTGTTGTTATCAATGATTGCTACACAGCTGTTATATTCAATTGATTACCGTGTCATTGTCCGGCTCGTTGTTGTCGCCGTACGTCACCGCAGCGCTTATGCTTATGCGGTGTTTGAGATAAACCGTGCCAAGCTTGCCGTCGCCGCCCGAGGTTATTCCGTAAAAGAATATATAGTCGCCCGTTGCCTCCAAGCCGTATACATAGCCGCCGCTGTCGAACACACCGCCGTCCATAAGGCTGACCGCTGCGTTTTGTCCGTAGACACGGAACTTGCGCGCGGGCGCATTGGGCACAAGTGCCACATATATTATGCCGTTGTCAAAGTGGTTGGCATAGAGTACGCGCTGCTCGGCGTTTTCCGCGCTCTTTCCGGTGGGTATGCGCACGCCCTCGCCGTATGTGGCCGAATCAATGTCATATGTCAGCACGGTGTTGTTTGCCGGCCGCACAAGATAACCCAAGCTGTTTACGCTGTTGAACATTGTAATTATGCCGCCGCGCTTGACTATGTGCGTAAAGCTGTCTGTCGCGGGAGGAACATCTTCCTCCGGCTGATAGGATGTTCCAAGCAGCTGTCCCGTCTTTTTTGAAAGGTCGAGCCGGACAAGCGGAAAACCCTTTTCGCCATAGAGCCTATAGGCCACGGTTGATTTGCCGTCATAGTCAAAAACTGCCGCGCCGCCCGAGTTTTCCGTGCTCACAGTGCTGCCTGTCGCAAGGTGCACCACGCTTATTCCGCCGGGCTGGGGCGCGGTTGGTTCAGGCTGCGCCGCCGAGGTAAAAAACACAAGCGCGCTGCTGTCTTTTGCCGCGCGGCCAAAGTAAAAGTATTGCGCGCTGCCGGTCTCCTGCTCGGCGCCCGATTGTGCGGCAGCCTCTGCGTACGCGCCGTAGCTCACCCAGTCAAAGTCAATATCCGAAAGGTTCAGCGGCGGCGCGTCAAGGTTGCCCTCTGCAAGGAAGAACGCGCTGTTTTGACCGCCGTAAAAGTCGCGGCGTCCGGACAGAACGTAAAGACCGCCCTCCGTCAGCAGCAGACCGGTTATGTTATGGCCGGAAAAGTTATGAGTGTCCAGCTGCTCACCCGTTCCTGCGTCCACAGCAGTAACCGAATAATAGCTCTCGTCGGAATATGAGCGGGCGTGAGCGTAATAAATGACCGAGGAGTTGCCCGTCATCGCACTCACACATTCGGCAGGCGCTATAAGCCGTTCGCCGCCGTTTTCGGCCGCGTATATGCCCGGCTGGCCGCCTGCGCCCGTGCCGCCGTAAAAGTATACGGTGCCGTCCGCGTAAAATGAAAGCCTGCCCGATACGCTGTCAAGATTTTGGTCGAACAGCGCGGGAAACAGCGAAAACGGCGCGCTCAACTCGTCCCCCGGTTCGGACGAAAGCCCGCCGCATCCCGAGAGCCAAAGCAGCATTGCCGCCGCAAAAATTATTAACACGCTTTTAAGTGTGCCTTTCAATGAAATCTAAACACCTCTTTTTTTATAGGCAAAAGCCGTGCGCTTTTGGTGCGCACATATTATATACAATCAAGGACAGGGTTTTATTGGTCAAAACTTTGCAATTTAAGCCGCGGCTTTAAACGGATAATTTTCCATGCCTTCCCCGTGATTGCCGCATACGGTTTAATCGGCTTTATGGCCGGTCAGCCGCTTTATCTCGCCGTCTATTTGCTTGGGCACAAACTTTCCCGCGTCGCCGCTGTAGCTGAGTATCTCGCGGATGAGCGACGAGCTTATGTGCGACAGGTGCGCGGGAGAGGGCATAAACAAAATTTCAATCTCGGGCATCACCGCGCGGTTTGCAGCAAAATACAGCATTTCGGCGTTAAAGTCGGTTGTGTTGCGAACTCCGCGCACCACATGGCGCATGGAGTTTTGGCGCAGATAGTCGCACAGCAGCCCGTCATAACTCTCCACGCGTGCGTTTTTTATGTCTGCAACCGAGCTTTGTAAAAAGTTTAAACGCTGCTCTTCAGTGAACATACCGCGCTTTGCGTCGTTTTTAAGCAGCAGCACTGTTACTTCGTCAAACAGCTGTCCGGCGCGGGTTATCATATCAATGTGCCCCAGCGTTATGGGGTCAAAGGAACCGGGTACTACGCAGCGTTTCATATCTGCCTCCTGATAAAGTAAAGCGCGGCCACACCGTAGCGGCGCACGTCAAAGATTTCAAAGCCGTCCGGCGCGGAGATTTCTTCCCCACCGTCCGAGGGCAGCTCGCACACGGCAGCGCCGCCTTCCGCAAGCAGTCCTGATTGCAATGCAAGGGTCAGCGCGCTCAGCGCCAATCCCTGTCCGTAAGGCGGGTCAAGATATATTATCTCAAACCGCTGATTGTCCTTTGCAAGCAGGCCAATTGCGCGCAGACAGTCCATATGCAGTACTTTGGCATCAAGATTGCAAGCGGCAAGGTTTTTTCGAACGGTCTTTACAGCTGCCGCGGAACTGTCACAAAGTGCCGCCTCCGCCGCGCCGCGCGACAGGCACTCTATGGCAAACGCGCCGCTGCCCGCGAACAAATCGAGCACGCGCGCGCCGGGTATTCTTGTCTGGAGTATGTTCATGAGCGACTGGCGCACGCGCGAGAGCGTAGGCCTTGCGCAACTGTCCGGCACTTCAAGCTTTTTGCCCCGCAATGCGCCGGCTGTCACCCGCAGCATCAGCGTCCCTCGGTGCGGTGCGTATGCTCTAAATACTGGATATGCAGCTTGCGCGCGCGCAAAACATAGGTTATGCCGGGAACAATCGCGGCAAGCGGCGCGGTATACAACATTGCATAGGTTGCGTTGCCGCCCACAAGCTCGACGGGCGCGTAATAGATAAAATAGCACAGCCGCGCCGCCACAGAAAAGCCGTTTTGCTGCGGGAAAATCGCGTAAAGCACCACAAGCATTATCAGCGGAAGCACTGACAGCAATCCCGCGACAGCGCCTTTGTACCATCTGTATTCGCTGTATGTGCGATATAACGGCACGGTCTCACCGTTCTTTTTGCGAAGACCGTTATTTTTGAGCATATTGTAGTCGGTGTACGCAGCAGACGAGCCCAAAACATACATAAACGCGCCCAGCGCGCCGAAAAACAGCACAAACAGCACGACCTGCAGCGCCCGGCGTCCATCAAGCAAAAGCAGTGACATACCGAACATTGACAGTATCACCTGAAAGGCAAGCAGCGTAAGCGCCAGCTTTAGCAGCGGCGTAATTCCCTTGAAAAAATCCTTAAACCTCATTGTTCCTCCGCGGCGCACTCAATCAGCCGCCTGTCAGTCACTATATAGTCGAGGGGCTTGTCCTCAGTACCTGCCGGCACGCTTGAAATCACCTGAAAATCAAAGCAGTAGCCGCACTTTAAACCTGAAAAACCCTCAAAAAACCTGTCGTAATATCCCTTTCCCCAGCCTATTCTGTTGCCGCGTGCGTCCGCGGCAAGCAGCGGAGTTACGCAAAAATCAATTTGTTCCGCAGGTATAAACACGGGGTTTTCCGGCACGGATATGCCCAGCGCGCCGCTCACAAGCCTGCCGCCGGGCGGAAGCATTGCCGCGCGCATATCGCTGCCCTCGGTTACCGGAACGCAAACAGATATGCCCGCACCGTGCAGATACCCCGCAAGCGCGAATGTATCAAGCTCGCCCCGTGCGGACAGATAAATCATCACGCAGCGCGCGCGCCTAAGCTCTATAAGCCCGGTCAGTCGCTTGAGCGCGGCACTCTCGGCATGCACACGGTCGCCGCCGGAAAGGTTTGCGCGCAGCTTATGCATTTGCTCTCTTAATTTTTGTTTTTGCTCTCTCATATGTATTGACGCACGTTCCTTGAGCGGTTAAACCCTGTCAGCAGCTCATAGGGAATGGTTGACAAGTGGCGGGCGTTGTATTCAAATGACAGCCGCTCATTGCCGCGCCTTGAGGACATAATAACCGCCTCCGCGCCCGCGCAAACGTCCGTTCCGCTGACATCCGCAGCCGTCATGTCCATGCACACGCTGCCCGCAAACGCGCACAGCCTGCCGCCTATCTCCGCCGCTCCGCCCGGACTTATCAGGCGCGGAAGCCCGTCGGCATAGCCGCAGCCGATTATTGCTATATCCATGTCACGCCGCGCGCGGAATGTTCTGCCGTAGCCTATGAAATTGCCGCGCTGTACGCGCTTTACCTCAAGCACCCCTGCGGCAACCTCCATTGCCGGTGTCAGGCCTTGCTTGCCGTAGCCGTACAGCGCAAGCCCGCACCTGACCATGCGGTAGCGGTTTCTGTACTCCCCCATGGCTGTAGAGCTTGCGCAGGCGTGGGGGAGCACGTCCGGCCACCGCGATTTAACGGCGGCTGCCGCGCCGTCAAACCTTTGGACGCTGCGGCGGATATCGCGCGGATGCGTGCTGCCAAAGTGAGTGTACAATCCCTCCGCAACAATTTGCCGCTGACCATCAAGCAGCGATATAAGCGCGCCGAGATCCTGCCCTGAGCAGCCCAGCCTGTTCATGCCGCTGTCAAACTTTATGTGCACCCGCGCCTGTTTGCCCAGCCTGCTGCAAGCAGCCGAT
Organism: uncultured Clostridia bacterium; assembly: GCA_964587785.1. GTDB lineage: Bacteria > Bacillota > Clostridia > Christensenellales > HGM11417 > CAZPMG01. The sequence goes on along the minus strand of CAZPMG010000022.1, from coordinate 6,381 downwards.
ACAATGCGAAGATGCTCTGCGGAAAACACGGTGAGCGCCGCGTCCGCCGCCACAAGCGCGTCGGCGTCTTTTTGGCAGGGCGGCATGAGCATGAGCACGCCTGAGCGCGGACATTCGCGCTTTACCTGCAAGGCCTCGTCCGCGGTTGCCGCGGCAAACATTTTGCAGTGCGGGGCAATCTTTTTGCACACACTTGCCGCGCCGTGACCGTATGCGTCCGCCTTTACCACAGCGCAAAGCTCTGTGCCTGCGTTAAGCCCTGATTTAATTTGCAGGACATTGCTTAAAATTGCCTGCGTGTCTATGCGCAAAATCGCCGGAATAAGCCGTCACCGCCCTTTTTTTAAAGTCAGAGGGAGCAGGCAGGGCGCGGCAAGTCCCGGCGGATTTTTTCGGTTACCGTTCGGGAATTTTGTCTATCGGCACTATGCCGTTTGCCTCAAGTATCTTGAGCGCGCGCTGCGGGTCCTCTACTTTAAATAATATGATTGCCGTCTGTCCGGAGGTGCGCGCATAGGAATAGAGATACTCTATGCTTATGTCCTGACTGTCGAAAATTGACAGTATGTTTGCAAGGCTGCCCGGATGGTCGCCAAGCTCAATGCCGATAAGCTGCGTTATGGACACGGTAAAGCCCGCCGCCCTGAGCGCCGCCGCCGCGCGGTCGTTGTCGCGCGTGATGGCACGGAGTATGCCGTAGTCGCGCGTGTCCGCAATGGAGAGCGTGAGCAGGTCAATGCCATTTTGGGCAAGCACCTCTGTAAAATTGTGCACTCTCCCGCGCTTGTTTTCAATAAATGCAGACAACTGATTTACCAACATATTTTCCCTCCCTTAAATTCCGCTTTTTCCTCGCAAAGGCATTTGGCAATCGGGGTGTATTTCCCTTATATAATAATTATAATCGTTTATAGCCGTGTTTAAATTCAAAATCACAGCGTCAGCTATAATTTTGCGCTCAATCTATCTTATGCAGTCTCACAGCGTGCGCATATCGTTTATGCGTACGGCCTTGCCCTCGCTGCGGGCAATTGAGTTGGGGCTTACAAGCTTTACCGTTGCGGTCAGCCCGAGCACAGACTGCAGCTTGCGCTCCATTTCCTCTTTGAGCGCCTGTACGACCTTTACCTCGTCGGAGAACATCTCCTGTGTCATCTCTACCTCGATTTCCATTACATCGGTGTTGCCTGCGCGCGCAACGTTTATGCGGTAATGCGGCTCTACGCCGCCCGTCTTTATGAGCACGCTCTCTATCTGCGAGGGGAAAACGTTTACGCCGCGGATTATCAGCATGTCGTCCGTCCTGCCGCGCACGCGCTGCATACGCGCTGTGGTTCTGCCGCAGGCGCACTTGTCCGCAAACAGACGGGTTATATCGCGCGTGCGGTAGCGCACCAGCGGTATGCCCTCTTTGGTAACAGTTGTAAACACCAGCTCGCCCTCCTCACCGTAGGGCAGCGGCTCAAGCGTATGCCTGTCCACAATCTCAGGTATAAAGTGATCCTCCTGTATGTGCGCGCCACACTTGCAGCCACATTCCATGGATACACCCGGCCCGCATATCTCGGACAATCCGTATATGTCGTAAGCGTCAATTTCAAGCTTGCTCTCTATGTCCGCGCGCATGGCGTCGCTCCACGGCTCGGCGCCGAAAATCCCGGCTTTCAGCTGAAAATCCTTGGGAGTGTATCCCTCTTTTTTGAGTTCCTCGGCAATGAACAGTGCATATGACGGCGTGCAGCAAAGATGCGTTGAGCCAAAGTCCTTGAGCAGCATTATCTGGCGCATAGTGTTGCCGGAGGACACAGGCACTGTCATTGCGCCTATCTTCTCCGCGCCGTAATGCGCGCCCAATCCGCCCGTGAAAAGGCCGTATCCGTATGCCACATGCACCGCGCTCGAGGGCTTTACGCCCGCCATTGCAAGCGAGCGCGCCATTACCTCTGACCAAACGTCTATGTCGCCCTGCGTGTAGCCCACCACCGTAAGCTTGCCCGTGGTTCCGCTGGACGCGTGCACGCGCACGATTTTGTCTTTTGGCACAGCAAACATACCGAACGGGTAGTTGTCGCGCAAATCTTGCTTTTCCGTAAAGGGAAGCTTGTGCAAATCTTCCATGCCCCTTATATCCGCGGGAGTAAGCTTTGCAAGCTCCATCTTGCGGCGGTATGCCGGCACGTTTGCATAAACTCTTTCGACCAAATTTTTAAGCCTTTCGCCTTGCAGCTGCGCAAGCTCGGCGCGCGCCATGGTCTCATACTTGCTGTAGATATAGGGCATTTATTTTACCTCCGCAAGGCCGGCTTCGAGTGCCCTCAGGTTTATCTCAAGCGCCTTTTGAGGCACGCACTCGCACACTGCCTGCGTAAATCTTTGGCGGTCAAGCGAGAGCGCCGCGCACAGCACGCCCAGCATATATATGTTTAAAGCCTTTTCAGAGCCGGCGGCCTTTGCGGCGGCAAGCCCGTCCACCAGCAGTGCGCCGGCGCTTTCAAGCTCTTGCTCAAGCCCCTCGGGATACTTTGCAGCGCCCGTGATAACCGGCATGGGCAGCAGCCTGCGCGAGTTTACCAAAAGCTTTCCGCCCGGCTTTAAATAGTGCAGCCAGCGCTTTGCCTCAAGCAGCTCAAACGCAAGTATAATGTCTGCCTCGCCCTCGGTTATCACCGGGGAATGTATAGCCTTACCTGCCTTTATGTGCGTAACCACGCTGCCGCCGCGCTGCGCCATGCCGTGCACCTCGGACAGCTTGCAGTCCATGCCGCTCAGCATTGCGTATCTGCCAAGCACGCGGCTGGCAAGCAATGTGCCCTGACCGCCCACTCCGACTATTAAGATATGTAAGTTTGTTTCAGACATAATATCACCTTGTTTGACTGCAAGAGTTTTATAAAAGGCATCGAACGGCAATGCCCAAGCGGCAATGCATTAAACTTAATAAGCTGCGGCAATGCCGCCTGAGCGCCACCTCAAAATATACTTGGATTATTAATCACAAAACCGCTCGCCCTCTATTGCATGGAACTTGCATACGCCTGCGCACAGGCCGCAGGCATTGCACAGCGCGCCGTCTATGGACATTACCCCGTCAACATAGCGTATTGCCGGGCAGCCCAGCTTTAAGCAGGCACCGCACTTTTTGCAAAGGTCATTGATTTCAAAGGGATTTGACACGCCTTTTTCCAGCAACCTGCACGCGCGGCGCACGATTATCACGGATACTCCGTCCTCGGCAAGCGCGGCTTTTATTGCCGAATCGCACTCCTTTGTGCTGTATGCGTCGGCTATGCGCACGCTAAATGCTCCGCACGCGCGGCAGAGCGTTTCAAGGTCTATTGCCGGTGCGTTCTCACCCTTTATGCTCTTGCCCGTGGCGGGGTTTTGCTGGTGGCCGGTCATGCCTGTTGTGGAGTTGTCAAGTATCAAAAGCGTAATGTTTGACTTGTTGTATACCGCATTTATAAGGCCGGTGATGCCGCTGTGCATGAACGTAGAATCGCCTATAACCGCAACCGTGCCGCGCGAACCCTCGCGACCCTGCGCCTTTTCCCAGCCGTGCGCCATGCCCACGCTTGCGCCCATGCAGAGTATTGTGTCCATGGACGAGAGCGGCGCGCCCGCGCCCAAAGAGTAGCAGCCTATGTCGCCCAGCACGGTTAGCTTTTGCCTTGCCAGCACATAGAAAATCCCTCTGTGCGGACAACCGGCGCACAGCACGGGCGGACGTGCGGGAAGCTCGTGCGCGGGCTGCGGCGCCTGTTTGCCCAGAAGGCTTGCGCGTATGCGGCTCACCGAATATTCACCCTGAAGCCCGAAGATTTCCTTGCCCTCGCAGGCAATGCCCCTTGCCTTGAGCGCGTCCTCGATTACAGGCTCAAGCTCCTCTATCACAAGCAACCGCTCTACCTTTGCGGCAAACTTTTCTATGGAATTTAAGGGCAGCGGATGAACCATTCCCAGCTTGAACACAGATGCGTCGGGCAGCGCCTCGCGAACGTATTGATAAATTGCGCCCGCGCACACCACGCCCAGCTTATCTGAACGCAGCTCTTGGCGGTTAAGCTCAAAGCTCTCGCAGTCTGCGGAAAGCCTTTTCATGCGCACTTCCACCTTGACGTGCATCTTGCGCGCGTTGGCGGGTACGGACACATATTTTGCTGCGTCCTTGACGTAGGCACGCAGACCGCGCGACAAGGGCGGGTTTAACTTTACTATGCTTTGCGAGTGCGCTATGCGCGTTGTCAGCCTGACAAACACGGGCGTATCGTACTTTTCCGACAGCTCAAACGCCAGCGCGGTATAGTCCTTTGCCTCCGCGCTGTCAGACGGCTCAAGCATGGGTATGTGCGCCGCCTTAGCGTAGCAGCGGCTGTCCTGCTCGTTTTGTGAGGAATGCATACCGGGGTCGTCCGCCACTGCTATCACAAGCCCGGCGTTTACACCGGTGTATGACGCGGTAAACAGCGGGTCTGCCGCAACGTTTACGCCCACGTGCTTCATACACGACATAGCCCTGCCGCCCGCAAGGCTTGCGCCGTATGCAACCTCAAGCGCCACCTTTTCGTTGGGCGCCCATTCGGTATGCACTGAGCCGTAAGTTGCCGCGTATTCGGTTATCTCGGTGCTGGGCGTGCCGGGATATGAGGACACCACGCTCACGCCCGCCTCATACGCTCCGCGCGCCACCGCGGCATTTGCCATCATAAGCTCATGC
>CAZPMG010000022.1:0-1567 GCA_964587785.1 uncultured Clostridia bacterium | reverse complement strand
TTTGCCTTGCCCTCGTATCTGCGCAGCGAAAACGGCTCGGCAAGGCTTACCTTTACCTCAAGGGAAAGTACGGTCTTTATGCTGTGGCAGACCTTTTCACGCAGCGATTCCAGCTTTCCGAAGTCGGTGAGCAGACGCTCGTCCACCACCTCGACGCGGATTTCCATGTTGTCAAGATAGCCCTCGCGCGTGACCAATATCTCATAGTTGCCGCCGACTTCCTCAATGGCCATGAGCACGCTCTCTATCTGCGAGGGGAACACATTTACGCCGCGGATTTTGAGCATATCGTCTGTGCGGCCTCTTATGCGCATCATGCGCGCGGTGGTTCTGCCGCAGGCGCAAGGCTCAAAGCTGAGCGCGGTTATATCCTTTGTGCGGTAGCGCAGCAACGGCATACCCTGCTTTGTAAGCGTGGTTAGCAGCAGCTCGCCGTATTCGCCCTCGGCCTTTGCCTCACCCCTTGCCGCATCAAAAATCTCCGGGTAAAAGTGGTCCTCGTTTATGTGCATTCCCTCGCGCATTCGGCACTGTCCGGACACGCCCGGCCCTATTATTTCTGTCAGTCCGTAATTGTCAGTGGAAAACACGCCCAGCCTGCGCTCAAGCTCGGCGTGCATCTCAGGAGTTGACGCCTCCGAACCGAAAAGCCCCACGCGAAGCTTTAAATCCGAACGCCTGATGCCGTGCTTTTCCGCAATCTCAGCAATATGAAGCGCGTATGACGGAGTGGAAACCAATGCGGTTACGCCGAAATCCTTCATTAGCATTACCTGACGTTCGGTGTTACCCGAAGATATGGGAACTACGGTTGCTCCCAGCCGCTCCCAGCCCTGATGCAGCCCCAATCCGCCGGTAAACAGGCCGTAGCCGAAGGAAATCTGCACGATATCGTCGCCGTTTCCGCCTGCGGCGGTGACAAGGCGCGCCACGCACTCTGACCAAACGTCCATATCTGCCGCCGTATAGCCTGCTACTATGGGCTTCCCGGTTGTGCCGCTGGATGCGTGCAGCCGCACAACGTCGCGCATGGAGGCGGCAAAAAGGCCGTAAGGGTAGTTGTCGCGCAAATCCTCTTTTGTGGTGTATGGAATTTTTTCAATGTCTTTGAGCGTGGTTATATGCTCGGGCTTAAGGCCTGCGGCATCAAAGCGCGCACGGTAAAAGGGCACGTTTTGATACGCATAGTCCGCGATGTGCTTCAGCCGTTCAAGCTGAAGCTGCCGCAGCTGAGCGCGCGGCATGGTCTCTGCCTTTACATTATAAATTTTGTTCATCATTTCCCCATACCCCTGCAGTGCATACAGTAAAAAACCGGTTCATAACAGCAGCATTTATCTGTCAGTACAACAATATTCCCTGCTTAACCTGCTGCGCTCCCTCCGCGGCTTTTTTTCCGCAGTTTTTTGTGCGGTGCACCGTTTTTTATACCCATAGAAATACGCCTATTTGGTTATTCTAAATAGAATATCATAAAAACCGCGGTTTTACAAGTTTTTAATGACGCGCAAAAGCATTTTTTGATTATTGTGCGGATACGTAATACGCGCTGCAAATTGCAAAACAA
>CAZPMG010000021.1:11430-21251 GCA_964587785.1 uncultured Clostridia bacterium | reverse complement strand
GCCGCAAGGATTACACAAAGTCCGATTGGATTTTATGGGCTGCAAGCCTTACCCTGCACCCGTCAAAAGCGGCGCAGCTTATCGCGCCCGTGGCTAAGTTTTTAGAGCATACTCCTGACCGCGTTCCGTTTTCGGACTGGTATGACACCCTTTCCGCCAAGCAGTGCGGTTTTCAAAACCGCACTGTCCAAGGCGGGTTGTTCATATTGCTTTTAAAAGACAGCAAAAATAAATAATAATACAGTCAAGATATCCATATGGTTCAGCCCGAAGCTGCACACAAAACAGGCTCGGGCGCATTAAGCGGGAAAAGTTAGCGGCTAACGCTTTAAAGTATAAAACACAGAGTGACTGGGTAAATCAAAATTTGAAAAGCAAGTTGGAGGAATCATGAAAAAAAAGTTCACTATGCATGTCATCAGCGGAACGCATTGGGATAGAGAATGGAGACATACCGCGGAACAGTCCAAGTTGCGTCTCACAGACCTTATGGATAACATCATAAAAATTTTGGAAGAAAAACCCGAGTATAAGTTTTTTTGCGTGGACGGCGGCACGATAGTTTTAGAGGACTATTTTGATGTCAGACCGGAAAACGAGGAGAGGATAAGAAAGCTTATCAAAGACGGGAAAATGTCCATTGTCAAATGGTATACACTGCCCGAAATGAATACCGTTGCGCCCGAAAGTTTGGTTCGCAACTTGCTGTTAGGCTCAAATATGGCTGAGTATTACGGCGGAGGCATGAAGTCGGGGTATACCGCAACAAGTTACGGTTATCCCTCTCAATTTCCTCAGCTATACAGAGGCTTTGATATTGATACGGCTATTTTTTATCGCGGAACAAATAAATATATGCCGGAAACACCATTGTTTACATGGGAAGGCGTTGATGGCTCTACGCTCAATACCTTGCGGACGTTCGACGAGGTTACGCGAACCAACTGGTTTTTTTACGTTCACGGGCCCGCAGTCTTAGGCAAAGGGTTCAAAGACTTGACATATACATACGACCGCAGTCAAATTCCCGTGCATATGGCCGATTTGCGTTCGTATGAAAAAGCGTTTGTGCTGCTCAAAGAATGTAAAAATTTTATTGACGACCGTGCAGCTTTAAAAAAAGCGCTTGACGCTATTTTGGCGCAGGCAATGCCGTACAAAATAGGAAACCAAATTCTTGCCCTGAACATGGAGGACAACGACGAGCCTTACTATTATTTACCCGAGCTTATAGCAAAGCTTAACGAAATCAGTCCTGATGTAGAGCTGATTCAAAATACCGTTGACGGCTATATGGACGCAATAATTAAGGATCCGGTCAGAGAAAGATCCGCCGTCCACAAGGGAGAACTACGCTACACAACTTCTGAACACTGCAATTTCAATGCGCTTTTAAGCGCTACGCATTCCTCCCGCGTAAAGATAAAGCTATATAACGATTCCGTCGAAACAGATCTCATCAGCACAGCAGAGCCGCTGGCTTCGGTTGCATGGCTTGCGGGCGAGGAATATCCCAAAACCATGCTTGACCGCGCGTGGAAATCTCTTTTAAAAAATCACGCTCACGACAGCATTTGCGGCGCAGCTGTCGACCGCGCTCATGAGGATATGCTATACAACTTTTCCGTGTCGCAGACAGTGGCGGAGGAGGTAGCAAACCGGTCGGCCATTGGATTGTTTAAACATACGGACACAACCGCGTTTAGACCAAATGATGAAACGATAACTCTGTTTAATACTCTCCCCTATGCAAGAAAAGAGATAATTTCATTGGTAATTGATACTCCCAAGGGCGATTCAAAAACGGTTGACATAGGCATTCCGGGCGAATTTAGCGGCGGTGCGGACGATTTTTATGACATAATAAGCGCAGACGGAAATAAGATTCCGGTATGCGAGCTTGCCTGCGACGATTCCAACATAGGCGTTGAGCGCGAGCTGGATACAAAGTCAATTAAATTTAAAGCCAAGCGCCGCCGCATACTTGTCGAAGCAAAGATTCCTGCAATGGGAAGCGCAACCTATGCGCTTCGCGCGCGCGGCCCGGACTACGTCAATGTTCCCGTCACTATGGACTTCGACCGTAAAATTATAGGGCGCACCGACGGAACTTTAGAAAACGAATTTCTCAAAGTGACAATAGGCTGCGACGGCACTTATTCCATATTAGACAAGACAAGCGGGCGCCTTGCCGAGGGACTGGGCTACTTCACAGATACGGGTGAAGTAGGAAGCGCACACATCAGCGAAAAGCCCCGCCGCAACTACGTTGCAACAAGCCACGGGTGCCGGGCTTTTGTAACCTTGCTGGAAAGCAACGAGCTTAGGGGGATCTATAAAATTGACACAGAGATGAATATTCCGGCCGCGGCAACGATTGACGGCACCGAGCGCTTGCGCGAAACAAAAAAATTACCAATAACCTACACCTTGACGCTGGAGAAAGACAGCCGTATCCTGAAAATCAATTTAAAGCTGCGCAATGAATGCCGTGACCATAAGCTTTGCATCAACTTTCCCACCGGACTTTCCGCTGCCGAGCATGTTTGGTGTGAAAGCGCATGGGACGTGGAAAAGAGGCCGGTTAGACACGCTGACCACAGAGAAAATTTTGAGCAGTTTCCCGCGTGCCGTCCCATGCAAAATTTCGTGGACGTAAGCGACGGCAAGCATGGCTTTGCCGTTTTGACCAAAGGCCTGCGAGAGTATGAAGTTGACGACGACTCCCGCCGCACTATAAAGATAACGTTACTGCGCACGCAGCGTGCGTATATGACCGCTAACTCCCAAATGCTGGCTGAGGAGCTGGATAAATACACCGGTCAACATTGCTTCGGTGATATAGAGTATAACTTTGCGCTCTATATGCACACAGGCGGCTGGGAGGCAGGGCGCGTCTTGCAGGCAGCTTATGAATATAAATCTCCCATAAAAGCTATCCAAGGTGTTCCCTATAACGGCGGACAACTGCCGTCAACCGGTTCATACTTTACCGTGTCGCCAGCCGAAAAGGTTATGCTTTCGGGATTAAAGCTTGCAGAAAACGGCGAAGGTGTGGTGCTCCGCGTTTGGAACTGTACAGACAAAGAGCTGGATCTCAAGCTTGATACGATTATGCCTGTAAAGGGCGCGGCGCGCTTGAGAATGGACGAAACGTTCATTGAAAATCTTGTTTGGAAAGACAAGGGGTTTGAGTACAAACTCGGCGCTCATAAAGTGGAAACCTTTTTGCTTAAAAAATAATATCACGACAAGTTTGCCATAAAGCTGCATTGCCATAAAGTCGCAGCCATAATTTAAGCGGCATTTTTTAAGGAGCTAATTGATGAACGACTTTATAATACCCGGATTAGGAATTTTTCCTGCGGATTGCGGATTTAAAAAAAGAGCAGCGGGCGGCGGCGGAATGTTTACCGCAGGAGCGGATGGCGTTGTGTCAATCGTCGCAACGGGCGACGGCAAAGTGGAGTTTATCTGTTATGCCGACAGGACTTTGGCCTATGTCGACTCGGCATTTGGCTATCCTGCGTTTTATCCCGTCCGGCCGGTTTCACTCAGCGGCCCGGTCAAAGCCGTGCTTATGGATTTGGATGGCACAAGCGTACATTCCGAGGAGTTTTGGATATGGATTATCGAGCGTACGACGGCAAGTTTGCTCGGTGATGGCAATTTTCGCTTAAGCAACGAGGATTTGCCATTTATATCAGGACACAGTGTATCCGAACATCTTAGCTACTGTATAAATAAATATGTACCCGACAAAAGCGTAGCGGAAGCGCGCACCCTGTATTTTGAACATACAAACCGCGAAATGAGAGAAATTTTGGAGGGCCGCGGCCGCGTAGATGCATTCCGACCGGCTCCGGGACTAAAAGAATTTTTGACCGCCCTAAAAGAGCGCAAGATAAAAATCGGACTTGTTACCAGCGGTTTGTTTGAAAAAGCGTGGCCGGAAATTCTTTCGGCTTTCCGCACACTTTGCATGGGCGACCCAAAAGAATTTTATGACTCATGCATTACCGCCGGCTATCCTCTGAAAGACGGACAGCCCGGCACGCTGGGCGAACTTTCGCCCAAGCCGCATCCCTGGCTATATGCAGAAACAGCTGCCGTAGGACTGAATATACCTTTTGCGGAGCGCAATCATGTGCTTGGCATAGAAGACAGCGGTGCCGGTGTTTGCTCCGTACGGCTGGCTGGGTTTACAACAGTGGGCATGGCAGGTGGAAACATCGAGGCAAGCGGAACACTGCCCATGTGCCAGGCTTATTGCGAAAACTTTGAGCAAGTATTGCAGTTAATAGATGATGCAAACAAATAAAATAGAGGACAGAGATAACGATGGATAAAGTTGAGTTCAAAGAGCCCCAAGTAAAAGGTAATATGCGTTGGAACAAAGATTTGCCGTGTATGGTTTTTCCTAAAGCCGCGGAGAAAACGGACTTGTTGCAAATTTCTGATATAGATGCAGAGATAAACATAACCGTAATGTCGCTCATGGCAATAGTCAACGCCGAGCAGCCGCGCATAGCCGTAATGGAAAAAAAGGCGGCCGAATATGATAGAGATAATTTAGGCGGCGGCTCGGTGGATTATGCGGAATTAGGTTTAAACATAAACCATATAAGCTCGGTTTACGCTTTGTTGACAAAATACAAGTCATATATGAAGAAAGCTGTAATCTTTGACAGCGAATCTCCGCACACCATTAATTTGGCGTGTACTTTTGCCGGCATCGAAGAGGCTATTGTCTGTTCTCATTCAGAATATCAAAAAATAACCGCCAACGGCATAAGCATGGAAATCATTGCTGACTACAGGGGACGCTTTATCAACCAAGATAAAGTTCAGGAGCGTCTGGCGGTATACAGCTATATGTTTGACAATTACTATTCACGGTGTACGCGCAAAATTGTTGTGTCCTTAGCTCCTCAATCTACTATGACCTTGCGTGATTATGCCATGGCAGTTCAAAGCGCCATAGTTTGGCTGGAATGCAGTCCTGACAGCCCCGAGCTTGCGCTGTTTGAAAAATTCCTTAGCTGTGCGGATAAAGGAAATTCTGTGGTAATGGGATGGTTTCCGCACGGAGAGGAAAACGGCGGCGTCGGAGCTGCATCAAGAAACGGCATGTATGTTTGGGGTGCCGACCACAGCAAAAGCCTCAGCTTTTTGGCGGCGGGCCGAACGGAAGCTGCACCTAAGCTTGCTCCGCCTGACATTGAGCAGTTCTTAGACAAAGACAGAAAAGTTGTTCCCGGCGTGTATGTTGCCCTGGCTATGAGCGACGGTGATAATTTGCAATATGTACAAAACCGGATGTTCACGCTTTGGACGCTCGATACACATAAGGACTCCGGACTGCCCCCTATAACGTGGACGATTAATCCCGCGGCATATGATGTGTTCCCCATACTTAATGATTATTATTATAATTCCCAAAAAGAAAAATTTCCGCGCGACAGTTTTATGACGGGCCCGTCGGGAATCGGTTATTTCTATCCGTATACCATGTATGAAGAAGGCCATAAAAAGCATATGTTTAAGTTTTTTCAGCAAACTGACAGATATTGTGAAAAAACAGGCATAAACGTAATCAGCACATGGTATCAAAAGGTAAATGACCCGGAAATTCCGAAGGGTTTTATGGAGTTTTCCGCACCGGCTCTGCCGCATATTACCGGAATGCTGTTCCAAAATCAGACGCCCCCGACAGCTGCAGGCGACGTGATGTTTGGGGGCTGGGACGATCCATATAACGACAACCCGGTGGATTGTTTTGACAAAATAATAAGCAAAAGCTATGATTCTTTCTGCGAACAACCATCAAAAGCGTATTTTGTGGGATTGGTAGGCGTTCCGTGGGCGGACGATATTTTGCAAAAATTTATCAATATTAAAGCTGCTGCCGATGCTTTAGGCCGTAATTGCATAAAGTTTGTCACGGTGGACCAGCTTGTGGAAATGCAAAGAATATCCATAGGAATGAAAGGCAAAAGGTAGAGTCAGCAATCAAAGTGAACGCAGCAAATTATTGTTTTTGAGCTAAAAACCGTTGACATGCGCAAACGGGGGAGGGAAAACGTGGAAGAAAATTTTAACCATGTTATTATGCAAAGAGCTTTTGAACAATTCGAAGGCATAAACACGCTTGCGCAGCGGAGCTATTATATACCGTTTGAAAGTCAAGAAAAAGCGCTGGAAGACAGGCGTGCACTAAGCGCAAATTTTATATCTTTAAACGGGGAATGGCAGTTCCAGTGCTACGCCTCGGTATATGACGCAGAAAATTTTTTGACAAGTGAGTCGCCTGATAAAATCAGCGTTCCGTCCTGTGTTCAATATTTTGGATACGATTATTTTCAATACACCAATTTCCGCTATCCGTTTCCCTATGACCCTCCGCGTATTCCTGCAAAAAACCCCGCCTTTCATTACAGAAAAAAGTTTGTCTGGAGTGATGGGGCGCAGGCATACCTGAACTTTGAGGGTGTGGACAGCTGCTTTTATCTCTACGTTAACGGTAAGTTTGCCGGTTTTTCGCAAATATCACATAGAACATCTGAATTTGACATAACCGGCCTTCTAAAAAAGGGTAAAAACATACTTGATGTGCTCGTATTAAAATGGTGCGCCGGAAGCTATCTCGAAGATCAGGACAAATGGCGCTTTACCGGCATATTCCGTGATGTATACATACTCCGCCGCCCAAAAGGACATATTGTCGACTATTTTGTCAAAACAAAGCTGCATAGTGACGGCAGTGCAAGTATAGCCTTTTCTTTGGAGACAGGCGGCTCCTGCATGGTAACGCTTATGGAAACAGGGGAAACAAAAAAGCTTTTATCCGGGCAAACGGCGCTGTTTGAAGTGCCAAATGCCAAGCTATGGAGCGCGGAAGAACCCAATCTGTACAATCTTGTAATTGAAAGCTGCGGAGAGTTTATTTGCGAACAGGCGGGAATACGCACGATAGAGGTTGAGGACAAGGTATTTAAAGTAAACGGCAGTCATGTAAAGCTTAAAGGCGTCAACAGGCATGATTTCCATCCCCAAAAGGGCGCAGCTGTCAGTCTTGAGGATTTAGAATATGACATTCTGCTTATGAAAAAACTCAATGTAAATGCTGTCAGGACCGCCCATTACCCCAACGCGCCCGAATTTTATAAGCTCTGTGACCGTTTGGGCATTTATGTCATGGACGAAGCTGACGTGGAATGCCACGGTGTAGATGTAAGAAGAGGCGTAGGAGATGCAAATTTACTGCATGATATAGCTGAAAACCCGCTTTTTGAATCTGCCATTTTAGAGCGCATTAAATGTATGGTGGAGCGTGACAAAAACCGTCCCAGCGTTATCATGTGGTCACTTGGCAACGAGAGCGGCTACGGCAAAAACTTTGATAAGTCGGCAAGATGGATAAAGGACAGAGACAGCTCGCGCCTTGTACACTATGAGGCGCTGTGGTCGCGCCGCAATCAATCGGATTTATATTACAGCGCGCCTGTTGATGTTTCGAGCAGAATGTATCCGGAAATCGCTTGGATGGCCGGGGACTATTTAAAGGACGACAGAGAGTGTCGTCCGCTCGTCGTCTGCGAATATAGCCACGCAATGGGAAACAGCCCCGGAGATTTAAAGCAATATTGGGATGTAATTTACAGCAGTGATAGATTTATGGGAGCTTTTGTGTGGGAATGGGCGGATCACGGAGTGCTTTACGGCGGCGGAGACTATAAATACGGCGGTGATTTCGGTGAAACATTACACGACGGCAACTTCTGTATAGACGGCATTGTAGGGCCTATGAGAGAGATTAAACCGGGTGCGCTGGAGCTTAAAGCGGCGTATCAGCCGCTCAGGTTTACAAGGGTCAGTGACGTGCTGTACAGGGTGGAAAATCTCTATGCCTTTAAAAACTTTGCAGGCTGCATTATTGTTAAGATAAAAAGCGAAGACGAGGAAACAAAAGAGACATCAATTAAAATCGACATCAAGCCGGGGCGGAGCCAAGACATAGAAATTCTGCCCGTAAATAAAGACTGTTTTACCGCAATATATTTTGAGGCAAAAGAAAACAATGCAATCAGACAATTCGGTCAAGACTTGGCAGCGGAAGCTTTCTTTGAAATAAAGCCTTGCAGCCCGCCGTCATTGCCTGTTCTCGCGGACATTGAGGTGCAGGAAACGCTGTCAACGCTTACGGTCAGCTGTGGTGGAAAAACGTACAGTATAGACAAATTCAGCGGCTCGCTTGTGTCAGTTAATGCCGGCGGTGAAAAGTTGCTTGCTTCGCCCATGGAAGTGAATATTTTCAGAGCGCCCACGGATAACGATAGAAACGTCACCTTGAAATGGAAGGCAAGAGGTATATACGACGCCGTTCCCGTTGCCGCCGCTGTTCAGGCATATACGGCAAAATCAGAAGTAAAGGTAAAGGGCGGTATGTTTGCTCCGTCTGTCGAAAGCTGCCTTGACTATGAACTTTCCTACAGATTTTTTTCAAGTGGCAAACTTGGAATTATACTGCGGTACAAAATCCATGCAGGCACGGAAAACTTGCCCCGGGCAGGTATAATGTTTAGTCTTCCAAATCTTTATCAAGATATAACTTATTTAGGGTATGGCCCAAATGAATGTTATGTTGACAAGCGCCTTAGCTGCGCAAAAGGGCTGTATAAAGCAAAGCTTACGGATATGTTTACTAATTACATAAAGCCGCAGGAATGCGGAAGCAGGTACGGCACGGAATGGTTTGAGCTGTTGGGAGAACGAAGCAAGTTCAGAGCGCAAGGATTAGCGCCGTTTTCGTTCAGCGTACTGCCCTATGCGCCTAAGCAGCTTGCCCAAGCATCGCATAACTTACAGCTTGGCGTTTCAAACGGCATATGGGTATGCGTAGACTCTGCCATGAGAGGAATAGGCAGCAGTTCATGCGGCCCGGAAATGGATAAAAAATATGAGATACCTGAAAGCGGAGAACTTAAGCTGCTGATATCGTTTGATTTAAAAGCGGCAGAGGGGTAGGCCGTGTCGCTCTAAGACCTCAACCGACAAAGCCATGCCGGGACTAATCTTTCCACCAGCAAGTTTATATCGTTTTGCTACCTTGATTAGATTATTTATGTTTATTTGCCGGGAATATGTTTATATTAAAGGCAACCGGACGGGGCGCAGCTGCGCTGCCGCCAAAACATAGATAGAGGTTTTTTATTATGGCTAAAGATATTTACAACGTAATGCAGAGCAGGCGGACGGTATATGCGCTGTCCGGCAAGAGCACGGTCAGCGACGACAGGCTCAAGGAAATTTTGGAGCACGCGGTGACGCACGTTCCTACGGCTTTCAACAGCCAGCTCACGCGCGCGGTGCTGCTGCTCGGACAAAAGCACCGCCGGCTGTGGGAAATCGTCAAGCAGACACTTGCTAAGATGCTTCCGGCAGAGCGCTTTGCCGAGACGGAGCAGAAGATAGACACATGTTTTGCTTCGGGTTACGGCACGGTCCTGTTTTTCAGTGACACCGACGTAACGCGCAATCTCATGGAGCGTTTTGCCGCGTTCAAAGACAACTTTCCCATCTGGGAGGACCAGGCGGCCGGTATGCTGCAATATGCGGTATGGTCGCTGCTTGCGGCGGAGGGCATGGGCGCAAGCCTGCAGCATTACAATCCGCTGATTGACGATCAGGTAAAAGCTGAGCTGGGCATTCCTGCTTCTTGGAAACTCACTGCGCAGATGCCGTTCGGAAAGGCACTCGAGCAGGCGGGCGAAAAGGAATTTATGCCGCTTAAGAGCAGGCTGCTGATATTTGAATAAAAA
>CAZPMG010000021.1:2061-11330 GCA_964587785.1 uncultured Clostridia bacterium | reverse complement strand
GCTCTGTTTCATATTGCCGCCGCAGCAAGCATTTTTGTATATACACCGCTCTGTTAAAAGTATTGTATAGTATACACAATCCCCGCATTGTCCTCGATCTCTATTTTAACCAAGTTTTCCCGTTCATAACCGGGTACAGTCAGTCCCTTGACATCAAGCGTTTCCCACCCGTCTGCAAGCTCAAAGCCTGTGGTATATTCCTGGGTTTTTACAACTTGGTTGCTTTGTATGTTGAATACTATTACGGAAACACGTTTTAGCTTGAGCAAGGGGTTTGTCTGAAAGTTGTTTTGCAGCAAGATATCCAGCGTGGCATCCTGTTTGTCCATGGCAAACTCTACAAAAACATTATACTTGGCAAACCTGTTATTCAGCCGCTGGTATACGTTTAAAGTTTCCATGGGCGCGGACGTCTGGCCGCCGTCCGGCGCGGCAATTATCCAGGCATATGAATAGGCCGCATCAATTTCAACGTCAAATTGCGCCGAATATAAACCGTTGCTGTATACAGCGTCCGCAAGCAGGGGAGCATCATCCCCGCCCTGTTTGCGCGCGGAAACACTGACCTGGCCGTTTGCTTCAACCTCTTTTAATGCAAAAGAAATCTGCACAGCGGCAGTATCGGTCTCGCTGTCGTAACCTTTGAACAAGTGCTCAAACCCGTAATGGTTTTTGAGGCTTTCTTGCTGCTCGGCGGCCATATTTGAAATCTGGCTTTGTATATACGCAATCTGCGAATTCGCCGAGGAAACTCTGCTTTCAAGCTGAGCTATTCTATTGTTTAAACTCTCGATTCCGCTGCCGATTGCCGACAGCCGAGCGCTGAGCAGCACGACTGTGAGTACAAGCAGGCCGCATATTGCACCGCCGATTGCCATTAAAACACTCTTTTGATTTTGCATAGTTTACAACTCCTTAAGTCCGCAAAATATGTTTACAGATTGCATAAAATTACAGGTCATTGATTGCAATTTTATCAAGCTCGCGCTTTTTGTCCGCCTCGCGCAGTTCCCGCTTTTTTTCCGCATCCAGCCTAAATAAAAGTGGGACAACATATGCGCACAACAGCAGAGCCGCCACGATAAGAAAGGCCAATTCCGTAAGCACGGCAACGCACAGCGCCATAAACGAGGGAATCCAAAATAAATATACCGGCCAGTTGCCGCGGGCTTTGAGTATGCACAAGACCATTGCCGCAACCATCGGCACAAGTATAAACCAAATCAGTATCGCCAACCTAATGTGTGCTATCATAAAAAACAATCTCCGTTACTCATAATAATCTGCACATACCCATGCGGTTATTATCCGTCTACATCACAGACAATATGTGCCTGCCGCATGGTGCAAACCGCTCTACAGCTACTTTGTATTTAGGGCTTTATATTCGCTTATAAGCACCTTTGCGGCATCCAGCGAAATTTTTTCCTCAAGCGCCAGCTTTTTTATCTTGGCTACAAACGGATCTGCCGCGCTGTCCTCGGAAAGCTTTATCTTTTGTATGAGCCTGTCAAGCCTTAGCCGCACTGTGGGATAGGTGACCCCGTACGCGTCCGCAAGCTCCTTTAAGCTGCCCGATGCAAGCACAAACCGCCTTACAAACGCAATGTCCTCGTCACTGAGCCGCTCCAGCCATTCAGGCAAAATTTTCGGTGACATATTTTTCTCCGATTACAAATCAAAACTGCAATAAAATTTTTAACAATATTATTATATTCTTTAATATTATTAAAGTCAACTCTTTTATGTAATTCTTTTCGCGCCAGATTTTACAGTAAATTTTAACCAAATAGTTTAGCGGCCGTTTGTATCTACACGAATGCATTTACGCCTGTCTGCCTGATGTATTTACGCCTGTCTGCCTGATGCATTTACACCTGTCTGCCTGCCGTAAACGCGGATTTAGCAGTTAAATATGATTTTTTTTACAGAAAATCGGCTATTATTCCCAAAAAATATTGACTAAGCGGGGCAACTCTGCTAAAATAGTTTAACTCCGCACACACAGGCCGCTCCGCAGCGGCAGGGGCGGTTTTTTTGCATACACAGAAACATTTTGCGGCTATGAATAATCACGTAAATACATACGCAAAAATAAAAAACAGGACGGCTTGCCTATGAAAGAATTTGCACTGCTGGGTTATCCGCTGGGGCACACGCTGTCGCCCTTTATACACAGCCGGCTGTTTGGCTTGAGCGGCACGGCGGCAAGCTACTTCGCGCGGGAGGTTGCTCCGCACGAGCTTGACGCCCGCTTTGACAGCTTTATGCATCTCTCCGGCTTTAACGTGACAATACCATACAAACAGCAGGTTGCCGCGCGCATTGAGCGGCTGGACCAAAGCGCAAGCCGCTATATGTCGGTAAACGTGGTGGACTGCGCCGCGCGCACTGGTTACAATACCGACGTGTACGGTTTTTTGCGCAGCGTGGAAATTTTAAAAGCCGACCTTGGCGGAAGCGTGCTGCTGCTTGGCAGCGGCGGCCTTGCGCGCATGGTGGCGGTGGAGGCCGCGCTCAAAGGCGCGGATTTGACCATAGCCGTACGTCCACAGGACGCTTTGCAGGCAGGGGAGCTTGCCGAATTTGCAAGGTCAAAGGCAGGCGGTGCGCGTATAAAGGTTGCCTCTCTTTCAGATATCGGCGGAACGTACGAACTTTTGGTAAATGCAACGCCTGTGGGTATGCACCCGGTCACGCAGCAATGCCCGGTGAGCTATGAAACCGTTGCAAGCTGCGGCGCTGTGTTTGACGCGGTGTACAACCCCGCAGAAACGCTGCTGCTAAAATATGCGGCGCGCGCGGGCGTACGCGCGCTTGGGGGCATGGATATGCTGGTATATCAGGCGGCGGAAGCTCACCGCATTTGGTACGGCGCAAAGTTTCCGCAAGGCGGCCTTGAACGTATTATAAGAGATTGCCGCGCAGAGCTTGAGGGCGGCAAAAAGACATGAAAAATATAGTGCTTACGGGTTTTATGGGCAGCGGCAAGAGCTATTTTGCGCGGCGAATCGGCGGAATAACCGGCATAGCCGTTGTGGACACCGATGCGGAGATTCAACGCCGCGAGGGCAAAAACATTGCCGATATATTTGCCGGCAGCGGAGAGGAATATTTCCGCGGCCTTGAGAGCCGGGTGCTCTTAGAAGAGAGCTTGGCGGGCGGGCGTATACTATCCACAGGCGGCGGCGCGCTGCTTCGGCCGGACAACGCAGAAATTTTAAAAAGATACGGAACCGTATTTTTTTTGGACACGCCTTTTGACATTTGCTATAACCGCATAAAGTCTGATTCACGCCGTCCGATAGCAGCGGCAAAGACGCGCGAAGAACTTTTGGAACTTTACAATTACCGCCGCGGTATATACATTGAAAGAGCGGACTTTGTGCTTGACGGCAGCCTGCCCGCACATGAAATCACAAAGACCGTACTCAAAAAAATGACGCATGGATAGCGCTTGCAATGCAGGCACAGGCAGAAGTCCCATATTCATATTTGCTTGAAGTTAAACCCTACAGGAAAATTGCCTTACCGTGCGGCTGTCCGTGTCCGGTTACGGCAGCATTAAAGACCGTCAGCGATAATTTTAAGACAGCTTTTAAAAATTAAACTAAAGATAACCGTTTTCAAAACCGCCGCGGCGTGTCCGCGACCACAGCAATTTAAAGAAGGTTTGGTTGTATGATAGTAGTTGTAAAGAAAAAGAGCACCGACAACGAGGTGCGGAATTTAATCAAATGGATAGAGGCGCAATCGGTTAGAGTAGACATATTTGACGGAGTGCACAAGACCGTGCTTGGGCTGAACGGCGACACCTCACACATGGACATTGACGCCGTAATATCCTTTGATATCGTAGACAGCGTCAAGCGTATTCAAGAGCCCTACAAACTTGCCAACCGCAACTTTCACCCGGGCGATACCGTGGTGGATATAAACGGCGTGCTGCTGGGCGGCGGGAATTTTCAGATAATAGCCGGGCCGTGCTCGGTAGAGAGCAAAGAGCAGATGTCGCTTGTGGCCTCCACGGTCAAAAAGCTGGGCGCGGGGCTGCTTCGCGGCGGGGCGTTCAAGCCGCGCACCTCGCCGTATTCCTTTCAGGGGCTGGAGGGCGAGGGAATAAAGTACCTGCTTGAGGCGCGCGCACAGTCTGACATGCCCATAGTCACCGAACTTATGTCCATGGAGGACATCAAGCACTTTGAGCATGTTGACGTTATACAGGTGGGCGCGCGCAATATGCAGAACTTTTCCATGCTGAAAGAGCTAGGAAAGTTAAACAAGCCCGTGCTGCTCAAGCGCGGCTTGGCAAACACCCTTGACGAGCTTTTGATGAGCGCGGAATATATAATGGCAGGCGGCAACAAAAACGTCATACTCTGCGAGCGCGGCATCCGCACGTTTGAAACGGCAACCCGCAATACGCTGGATATATCCGCTGTGCCGATACTAAAGCGGCGTTCGCACCTGCCGGTGATTGTAGACCCCAGTCACGCCAGCGGAATGTCCGAGCTTGTAGAGAGCCTGTCGCTTGCCGCGGTGGCCGCCGGCGCGGACGGAATCATGGTCGAGGTGCACAACGACCCGCGTAAGGCGCTGTGCGACGGCGCGCAGTCGCTGGGCTTTGAGCAGTTCGAGCGTTTTATGAAGAACGTGGCAAAGCTCAGGCAGATAATACCCGGTATATATGAAAGCTGAATATTGCATAAGCTAACAAAGAGTGCGTACGCATAAAAACGTGTACGCATAAAAACGTGTGCTAAAAAGTGCGGTATAATCATTGCCGCATATCAAATAGAATAACACTTTAACCTTTTATAACAGTTTATAACCGCTTAACATTTATACCGCCTACACCGCTATTCCCGCGTTAGCAGAGGAGACCGATATGCCCGAGCTTACAGTAAACACCCAGACGCCTTACATCGTAACCGTGGAGCGCGGCGTGCTCGCGCGCGCGGGCGGAATCTTGCGCGGCGTGTCAAAGTGCGCAAAGGCCGCGGTTATATCCGACCGCAACGTGCATATGCTGTACGGCGCGGCGCTGAAAGCCTCGCTTGAGAGCGCGGGCATCGAGGTGTTTGAGTTCACATTCCCCGCGGGAGAGAGCGCCAAGACATTGGAAACAGTGTCCAGAATCTATGCGTTTTTGGCAGAGCACGAGTTTACGCGCACGGACGCGGTGGCCGCGCTGGGCGGCGGAGTTGCGGGAGACATCGCCGGGTTTGCCTCGGCAACGTACCTTAGGGGCATGGACTTTTTTCAAGTGCCCACAAGCCTGCTTGCCATGGTGGACTCATCGGTGGGCGGAAAGACGGGCGTGGATATCACCGCCGGAAAAAATCTTGTGGGCAGTTTTCATCAGCCGCTTGCGGTGGCAATCGACCCCGACACGCTTAGCACTCTGCCCGAGCAAGAGCTTAGGAGCGGCATGGGCGAAATAATTAAATATGCCGCGATAATGTCATCAAAGCTGGGCGAGATGCTGGAAAGCGACGGCGGCATTGACTATGAAGCTGTAATAACAGAGAGTCTGTCGGTAAAAAAATCAGTTGTAGAGCTTGACACCTTTGACACCGGCATAAGGCAGGTTCTCAACTTCGGGCATACGCTGGGGCACGCAATCGAGCTCCACAGCGGCTTTGAAGTGGCGCATGGCATGGCGGTGGGCATGGGCATGGCAATGATTACAGAGTTTTCCGAGGCCCTCGGCTACACCCAGCCGGGCACGGCGGCTCAGCTCAAGGCGCTGCTTATGCGCTTCGGGCTGCCTACAAGCTACAGCGTGCCGCTCAAGGAACTGTTTAAGATAGCTAAAAACGACAAAAAGCGCAAGGGTGCAATGATAACGCTTGCGCTGCTTGAGCGGATGGGCAAGTACCGTCTTGAGAGTTTTGCGCTCTCACAGCTGACCGGAGAGACGCCATGAGCGATATAATAGTAAGACCGAGCGAGCTGATAGGCAGGGTTACGCCGCCTTCGTCAAAGTCCGCCGCGCACCGCGCCGCGATATGCGCCGCGCTATGTAAGGGCACGTCCCGGCTCCATAATGCCGGCAGTTCTCAGGACATAACCGCAACGCTTGACTGCCTGCGCGCACTGGGCGCAAACATAACCCAAAGCCCGGACGGTTCGCTTGCGGTAAGCGCGGGCAAACCGCCCGAGAGCGCAACGCTCAACTGCAGAGAGAGCGGTTCCACGCTCAGGTTTCTGCTGCCCGTAGCGGCGGCACTCGGAGTTGAGGCAACATTTACCGGCGAGGGAAAGCTCCCCGAGCGTCCTTACAATGACCTTGTGTCTGCGCTCAGCGGCCGCGGCATAACGTTCAGCCGTCAGAGCGGCCTGCCGATGACCGTGTCGGGCAAGCTTGTTCCGGGAAGCTATGCGTTGCCCGGCAGTTTGTCCTCACAATTTCTTACCGGACTTCTGCTCGCGCTTCCGCTGCTTGACGGCAAGAGCACGGTTACTGTAGAGGGACGGCAGCAGTCGCAGCCGTATGTGGAAATGACGCTTGAGACGCTTGAGCTATTCGGCGCGGGTGTAAAGCGCAGCGGCGGCACGTTTGAAACCTATGGCGGCGGCTATAAGCCTGCGGAAGTACAAATAGAGAGCGACTATTCGGGAGCGGCGTTTTTTCTTGCGGCGGGCGCGCTGTGCGGCGATGTAACCGTAGACAATCTGCGTCCGGACAGCGCGCAGGGCGACAGGGCGCTGGTGGACATATTAAAGCGCATGGGCGCGGACATTACGCTTGAAGGCAGGTCTGTGCGCGTGCGGCGCAGCGCGCTTAGGGCAATAGATATCGACGTCAGCGATATTCCCGATTTAGCGCCCATACTCGGCGTGTTGCTTGCATATTCCGAGGGCACTGGTTCGCTCACGGGCGCAGAGCGGCTCAAATATAAGGAAAGCGACAGGTTGACGGGCATATACCGCAACCTTGCGGAGCTTGGCGCACAGGCAGAACTCGGCGACGGCTCAATAACAATACGCGGTTCAAAATCGCTTACTGGCGGCTTTGCAAACGGTTACGGCGATCACCGCATGGTGATGAGCGCGGCGATTGCCGCCTGCCGCGCGCAGGAACCCGTGCGCATATCGGACAGCGGAGCGGTGGCAAAGAGCTACCCTGACTTTTTTGACCATTTAAGGCAGATTGGAGGTAAGGCAGATGTCCTCACACACGGGTGAACGTTTACAGCTTACTCTCTTTGGCGAATCGCACGGCGCCGCCGTGGGAACCGTTCTCTGCGGCCTGCCGGCGGGCGAGGATATAGACACAGCCGCGCTTGCCAGGTTTGCGCGCAGGCGCGCACCAGGCGGCGACATAGCCACAAGTCCGCGCAATGAGAGCGACCTTGCAGAGATTTTATCGGGTGTATATCAGGGCAAGGCCACGGGCGCGCCGCTGTGCGCCATGATTAAAAACACGGACAAGCGTTCAAACGACTATCTTGCCACGCAGGATTTGGCGCGGCCGTCGCATGCCGACTATACGGCGAGCGTGCGCTACGGCGGCCACAGTGACCCGCGCGGCGGGGGGCATTTTTCCGCAAGGCTGACCGCTCCTTTGGTATTTGCCGGAGGGCTTGCAATGCAGATACTTGAGCGGCGCGGCATATACGTGCGCGCGCGGCTGGTTTCCGCAGGCAGCGCGCGAGACACAGATTTAAGCTTTGAGCCGTTTCCGCCCGATGCCGACGCATTTAACAGTGCGTTTTCCCGCATAGAACAGGGCAGCTTTCCCACGCTTACTGAGGAGGGCGAGGAGCGTCTGCGCGCGGAGATAGAGAGCGCACGCATGAGCCTTGACAGCGTGGGCGGAGTGGTGGAGTGCATGATTTTTGGAATGCCCGCAGGCGTGGGCGACCCCATATACGGCGGTCTGGAAAACCGTTTTTCACGTGTGATATTCGGCATCCCCGCGGTAAAGGGCATAGAGTTCGGCGGCGGCTTTGCCTGCTCAGCCATGCGCGCCTCGCAGGTCAATGACGAGTTTTTTTTGCAGGACGGGCAGGTGCGCACACGCACAAACTACAGCGGCGGAATACAGGGCGGCATAAGCAACGGTATGCCGATAGTACTGCGCACGGCGTTCAAGCCTACGCCCTCTGTGCACCGCAGCCAAAACACGGTTAATTTGAGCACCATGCAAGAGCAGACGCTTGCCATAAAGGGCAGGCATGACCCCTGCGTGGCCGTGCGCGCAGTTCCCTGCGTGCAGGCGGCGGCGGCGTTTGTTGCGCTTGATTCGCTGCTTTGCGCCGGAAAGATATGAGTGCGGGGAACACTATGGATTTAAAATCTCTGCGTCAAAAAATCGACGATATTGACGACATAATAACCGCCGCATATCTTGAGCGCACCCGGCTTGTAAAGCAGGTGGGCGATTTTAAGCGCGACAACAATCTGCAAATAGAACAATCCGGGCGTGAGGAGCAACTGCTTGCCCGCCTGACCGACCGCTTCGGAAACGAAAATGAAAGTAAAATCAAGTTTCTCTATGACTCAATAATGACATATTCCAAGCTCATACAGAGCCAAACCGCAGCAGAAAGCGCAGCTGCCCACATTCCAAAGGGCGCAAGCTTTAATGAGCAGTTTCCCGAAGGAGCAGCTGTTGCGTGCCAGGGCGCACCGGGCGCATATTCGCAGTCGGCTGCAGAGCAGCTGTTCAAAAGCCCTAAGCTTGCCTTTTATCCCACGTTTGCAAGCGTAATGGACGCGGTTAAAAGCGGAGCGGCGGCCGCCGGGATATTGCCGCTGGAAAACTCCACAGCCGGCTCGGTAAACGAGGTGTACGACCTGCTCAGCGACGGCGGGCTGTACGTTGCCGGTGCAAAAAAGTGCAGGGTAAAACACGCGCTGCTGGCCAAACAGGGCGCAGACCGCAAACAGCTAAAGAGTGTGACCTCGCATCCGCAGGCGCTATCGCAGTGCGCGCGGTTTATTGAGAAAAGCGGACTTGTGCCCGTCGCCGCCCGCAACACCGCAGAGGCGGCAAAATCCGTCGCCGAGGGCGATGATATGTTTGCGGCGGCAATTGCCTCGGCGGAGGCGGCCGCGCTCTACGAACTAAAGGTGCTGCAACACGGCATACAGGACGCGGATTACAACTACACAAGGTTTGTCGCGGTTTCCAAAGTGCCTGTGTCGGATGCGGGTGCGCAAAAGGTGTCACTGCTCGTGCATATGCCGCACAAGCCCGGCTCGCTATACAGATTGATGTCAATTGCCGCGGCATACGGCGCCAACCTCACCAAGCTTGA
>CAZPMG010000021.1:0-1961 GCA_964587785.1 uncultured Clostridia bacterium | reverse complement strand
GCTCACAGCTCGAGAGGGTGCGCCAAACGTTTTCGCTGCTGGGCGATTCCGCGCGGCTCAAGATAATATTTTGCCTGCTGGGCGGAGAAAAGTGTGTCTGCCAAATTCAGCAGGAGACGGACGCCCGCCAATCGGTCACCTCCCACCATTTAAATTTGCTTAAAAAAGGCAGGCTGGTTAGCTCTCGCCGCGAGGGGAAAAATATATATTACAGCCTTGCAGACGAGCATATCAGCACAATACTGCAAAATACTTACACGCACATACAGGAAGAGGATTTACATGAAACTTCAACTTGATATAGAGAATATGGATTGCGCAAATTGCGCGTCCGCACTGGAGCGCGCGCTGTCAAAACAGCGTGAGATAGTAAGTGTCTCCGCAAACTTTATTACCAAGCGGCTGGATGCGGAGTTTTTGAGCGGCACGGACGAGAACTTTGCCCTAAAGTTGCTGGGCAGAGTTTCCCGGAGAGATAACCCTGCGCTGAAACTGTTTACAGCCGGCGGGCTGGAAGTGACATCGCCAAAGTTTTTAAAGGGTAAAGGCAGGCGTTTATTACACGGACAAGAAAGCGGAATGCAGACAGGCGGCGGAGGAATTTATAATAATCGCAGCGCAGCGCACGGACGCGGTTGTTGCGGCACGCCGCTTGATGAGGCCGCAGCGTGTGCGGAAAAAGGCTGCTGCAGCGACGGCAGCGACAATGAGCATGACCACGACAGCCGCGGCTGCGCTCACGATTGCGACGGCGGCAACCGCAGTCACGATTACGCTCATGGCCACGACCACAGTTACGGTCACAGTCATGACCACAGTCACAGTCACGGTGCGGACGGCGTAAAGTTCAGGCTGTGGTTTATCGCTGCGTCGGCGGCGATGTTTATCGCGGGTTTCTTTGCGCAGGGTGCACTTCATGTCGCGCTGTTTGTGGCAAGCTATATTGCTGCCGGTTGGCCGGTGCTCACGAGAGCAGGCGCAAACATAATCCGCGGCAAGGTGTTTGACGAAAACTTTTTGATGTCGGCGGCAAGCTTGGGCGCGTTTGCCATAGGCGAATACCACGACGCGGCGGCGGTCATGCTGCTTTACCAGATAGGCGAGCTCTTTCAGGAGCTTGCGGTTGCGCGGTCACGAAAATCCATAACAGAGTTAATGGACATACGTCCTGACTATGCGGTGGCAATTCGCGAAGGCATTGCACAGAGAGTAAGCCCGGAAGAGGTGCGTACAGGCGAGCTGATACAGGTACGCCCTGGCGAAAAGGTTCCGCTTGACGGCGTTGTAGAGGACGGAAACTCCGCGCTAAATGTGTCCGCTCTCACCGGCGAGCCGCTGCCCGTGGATGTAAGCTTAGGCGGCGAGGTGCTCAGCGGGTCGGTAAACCTTACAGGCGTGCTGACCGTGCGCGTATCCCGTCCGTTTGAGGAGTCCACGGTTTCCAAAATTCTGCGGCTTGTGCAGAGTTCCGGCGCAAAAAAGGCGCGTTCAGAGAATTTTATAACACAATTTGCGCGTTATTACACGCCCGCGGTAGTTGCCGCCGCTGCGCTCACCGCGCTTATACCGGGGATAATTACAGGCGATTTCAATACATGGGTGTCGCGCGCGCTGATATTTTTGGTCATCTCCTGCCCGTGCGCGCTGGTAATTTCCGTGCCGCTGACATTTTTCGGCGGCATAGGCGGCGCATCGCGCCAGGGCATACTCATAAAGGGCGGCAGCTATCTTGACGCCTTGAGCAAGACCGGCACAGTGGCTTTTGACAAGACGGGCACGCTGACCAAGGGCATATTTGAGGTGGTCAAAATCATGCCCCACGGCATGGATGAGGGCGAGTTTCTCAAGATTGCCGCTCACGCAGAGAGCCTTTCAAATCACCCCATAGCCCGTTCGGTTTTAAAAGCGTACGGCGGCGATATAGACCGCGATGCGCTGTCAGATTATACGGAAAGCGCGGG
>CAZPMG010000020.1:14600-21959 GCA_964587785.1 uncultured Clostridia bacterium | reverse complement strand
CTTATAGTCATGGACGAGGACACCTGCATGGTGGACATCGCCAAGTTCTTCCTTGACTTTACGGTGGAAGAATCCTGCGGAAAGTGCACGCCCTGCCGCATAGGCAACCGCCGCCTGCTTGAGATGCTGGAAAAGATTACCTCAGGCAGGGCAACCCTTCAGGACCTTGACAAGATGGAAGAGCTTTGCCACTATATCAAGGACAGCTCGCTGTGCGGGCTGGGGCAGACCGCGCCCAACCCCGTGCTCTCCACGCTCAGGTATTTCCGCGACGAATACGAGGCGCACGTAAACGAAAAGCGCTGCCCGGCAGGCGTATGCAAAAAGCTGCTTAAGTATGACATAATACCCGAAAAGTGCATAGGCTGCACCGCGTGCGCCCGTGCCTGCCCGACAAACGCAATTGCCGGCGAGGTGAAAAAGTTGCATACCATCGACCAGGAAAAGTGCATCAAATGCGGCATATGTATGCAAAAGTGCAGATTCAACGCTGTGGTCAAGTCGTAACGGAGGCTGAAATAAAATGATAAATTTTAAGATAAACAATGTTCCCGCGCAGGCGGAACCGGGCACGACCATATTGCAGGCGGCGCGCTCGGCGGGCATAAACATACCCACGCTGTGCTATATGAGGGAAATAAACGAGATAGGCGCCTGCCGCATATGTGTGGTGGAGGTAAAGGGCGCGCGCAGCCTTGTTGCGGCGTGCGTATATCCGGTATCTGAAAATATGGAGATATTCACCGACACCGAGCGCGTGCTCAAGGCGCGCCGCACCACGCTTGAACTGATACTCTCCGACCATAACAAGTCCTGCCTGTCCTGCGTGCGCAGCGGCAGCTGCGAGCTGCAGACGCTGTCACAGGAATACGGCTGCGAGCAGACGCGCTATCAGGGCGTGACAAACTCCTATCCCAAAGACACCTCCACACAATACCTTGTGCGCGACAACAGCAAGTGCATACTCTGCCGCCGCTGCGTCGCGGCGTGCGCAAAGCGTCAGGAAGTTGCAGTAATCGGTGCCAACGCGCGCGGATTTGACACGCAAATCGCCTGCGCGTTCGAGCAGCCGCTCAGCGAGGTTCCCTGCGTGGCGTGCGGCCAGTGCATAAACGCCTGTCCCACGGGCGCGCTTACAGAGGCCGACGAGACCGATTATGTTGCGCGTATGCTTGCCGACCCCACCAAGCACGTGGTTGTAGCACCCGCTCCGGCGGTGCGCGCAGCCTTGGGCGAGGAATTTGGTATGCCCATAGGCACCAACGTCGAGGGCAAGCTTGTCACCGCGGCAAGAATGCTGGGCTTTGACATGGTGTTTGACATAGACTTTGCCGCCGACCTCACCATAATGGAGGAAGGCCACGAGTTTATAGACAGGCTGAAGACCGGCGGAAAGCTGCCCATGATTACCAGCTGCTCACCCGGCTGGATAAAATACTGCGAGCACTATTACCCCGACTTTATAGACAACCTTTCCTCATGCAAATCGCCCATGCAGATGTTCGGCGCAACGGTAAAGACCTATTATGCCGACAAGTTCGGCATAGACCCCAAGGACCTTGTTGTCGTGGGAATAATGCCCTGCACGGCAAAGAAGTTTGAAAAGGACCGCGAAAACCAGGCGGCATCCGGTTATCCCGACATCGACGCGGTTATAACCACGCGTGAGTTTGCGCGTATGCTGCGCAAGCGCGGCGTGATGTTCGACAAGCTGCCTGACGGCGAGTTCGACAAGCCGCTGGGGATATCCACGGGCGCGGGCGTGATTTTCGGCGCATCGGGCGGCGTGATGGAGGCGGCGCTTCGCACGGTTGTCGAGGTGGTTGACGGCAAGGAGCCGGCCAGCCTTGACTTCCACGAGGTGCGCGGCATGGAGAGCATAAAGGAAGCCACCTACACCGTGGGCGGCATGGATGTAAACGTGGCTGTAGTAAGCGGCCTTTCCAACGCCAAAAAACTGCTTGACAGCATAAAGCGCGGCGAAAAGAACTACCACTTTATCGAGGTAATGTGCTGTCCGGGCGGCTGTATAAACGGCGGCGGCCAGCCCATACTGCCTGCGGAGACGCTCAATAACGTAAATTACCGCGAGCTTAGGGCAAAGGCGCTTTACACGCTTGACAAAAATATGCCTTACCGCAAGTCGCACGCCAACCCCGCAATAATCGAGCTTTACAAGGACTACTTTGAAAAGCCGGGCAGCGGTAAGGCGCACCACATACTGCACACAAAGTACGTGTCACGCGGCAAGTAAGCAGTGCGGGCAGTGTGTGAGTCCACGCTTTAAATTAACTACAAATAAAGTACTTTTACAGTATCATAAGAAAAGCAAATATCCCCCGCAGCTGCGGGGGATATTTGCTTTTTGTGGCGATATAAATGTCATTGAAATAAACCATTATATGAAAATTCGCTTGTCTAATAAGGGGCATGTTTGCTTACTCCAAAAAACACAGAGCAACCGCTAATTTTTAGCGGTTGCTCTGTGTTTTTTAATGCCGCGTAATGCAGAAAACGATGCCGCGTATTATATAAATCTGTTCTGCGCACATACAAAAAGCCCCCCTTGTCAAAGGGGGGTGGCGCCCCGCGCCGGGGGGATTCCTGTTTGGCACAAAGCTCCGGTTTCTCTGAATCCCTCCACCGCTAACGCGGTCCCCCTCCCTTTAACAAGGGAGGCTATATAAAAAGACTTTACTCACAATGTGAAGCTATATTAATAACCAATCATTCTTAAACGAATATCAAAACCGTTTAAGCAACCTTTCGGTGCGCCTGTACACAAAAAACGTGGGCAGCGCGTTTACCGTGCCGGAAATTATGTTAAAAAGCAGTACAAACGGCATAGACGCCCTGAGCACCTGCAAATCCATGCCGTACAGTCCTGAATAGAGCGGGAATATTACGTAATAATTGCTGAGCGCGCCAACGGCAGTCATCAGCAGCATCCCGGCAATCAGGCCGATTAGCGCGCTGCGGTTGCTCTTGCCCGCAAGGAATATGAGCGAGGAAGTGAGCACAAACGAAAGCCCTATTATTGCCTTGCTCAGCTCTCCCACATATCCGCTGTCCGAGCCCTTTGCCACCAAAAACACAGCAACCTTGATTATGACCACCAAGCCGCCGTACAGCGGGCCGAGCACAAACCCGGCAATGAGTGCGGGAAAGTCCGACAGGCTAAGCTTAAGAAAGCCCGCCGTGGGAAATATGGGAAACTCAAACAGCATGAGCACCGCCGACATTGCGGCAAGCATGGCGGCCTTGACGAGTGCGGAAAGATTTTTGTTCATGATACCTCCGTTTCAGGGAGCGCCGCAAGACGTAAAAAAACCGGCCGAAAGGGGGACCGGTTAAAAACAGTAAAACGGCATTCTTTTCCATCCAGACTGTAACTGTCGGCCTCGGAATCAAACCGAGTCAACCAAAAAGGCTCGCGGGCTATACCGCCGGTAAGGAATTTCACCTGTCCCCAAGAATATATTAATTTTTTTTAATTATACATTATAAATTATATTGTTGTCAAGGCAATTATATGTATGGAGGCATTTGCTCTGCATAATCGAACGGTTTGAGTCATATAATTGACTATTAACAGCCGCGCTTTTAAGCCCGGCAATTGCCCCGCAAACGACAAGTTTTTTTGCGCATAAACGCAGAAAAAACAAAAACAGCCGCAATCTGACAAACAAAGGCAAATTGCGCCGCATATATGCGGATAATATGGAGGAGGTAGGGTTTTTTATGCGGTTTTTAGTGCTTAAAAAACGCAGTATCGCGCTGTTTGCAGCGCTGCTGCTTGCTGTAACTGCACTTGCATTATTTTTTTCAGGGAGCGGCCGCGCTTCATTTTATTTCGGTGATTCGCTCAGAAAGATTCCCATTTACCGCGTAGACACCCAGGAAAAAAAGGTTGCGCTTACGTTTGACGCCGCCTGGGGTGCGGATAAGACAGAAAAAATATTGGAGATTCTTGAGCAAAACGGCGCGGACGCGACGTTCTTTCTCGTTGGATTTTGGATGGAAAGCTATCCCGATGTGACAAAAAAGATTGCCCAGTCCGGCAAGGAGATAGGCACGCACAGCAACACGCATGCGCATATGTCCAGGCAATCCGCCGAGGATATAAAGACCGAACTCAGCGTCTCTTCCGCAAAGATAGAGAGCCTGACGGGAGTCGTGCCCACGCTGTTCCGCGCTCCGTTCGGCGAATACAATGACCGCGTGCTGACTACGGCAGAGGGGTTAAACCTCACCACCATACAGTGGGACGTGGATTCGCTCGACTGGAAGAGCCTGCCTGCACAGGACATTATAAAGCGCGTAATCAGCCGCACCAAGCCCGGCTCAATAGTGCTTTTCCACAACAATTCCGACCACATACTCACGGTGCTGCCGGCGGTGCTGATGACGCTCAAGGAAAAAGGCTACAGCTTTGTAAAGGTAAGCGACCTAATATACCGCGAAAATGCGTACGTAGACAGCAAGGGCGAACAGCGGCTGGTGCAGAGCCAGGGCGCATAATTTCAATTTAATTGACTATAAAAAGGGAAAGTATACATAAGGCGCCGCGCGCGGCGGCTTGAAATAAAGGGGAGGAAGGCAATGAATTACGAGCAGATGAGCAACAACAAACTCAGCCTTACGGGCATCATAGTATCCCGGCCGGTGTTTTCGCACGAGATATACGGCGAGGGCTTTTACGAGATGTTTTTGGAGGTGCCGCGGCTGTCCGAGCAAAAGGACGTGCTGCCCATAACCGTTTCCGAACGGTTGATTGCCGAGCATGATCTAACCGTAGGCAGCCGCATAGGCGTGAGCGGTCAATTCCGCAGCTACAACAAGCTTGAGGACGGCAAGTCAAGGCTGATGCTCACCGTGTTTGTGCGCGAGATACTGCCCGAGAGCCGCGACGCCAACCCCAACTGCATTGAGCTGACCGGCTATATATGCAAGCCCACGGTGTACCGCACCACGCCCTTCGCGCGGGAAATCTGCGACGTGCTGCTTGCCATAAACCGCGCCTACAACAAGTCCGACTACATACCCTGCATAGCCTGGGGAAGAAACGCAAGATTTTTAAAGACGCTCAAGGTGGGCGAAAAGATAACGGTGAGCGGCAGGATACAGAGCAGGGTATACCAAAAACGCATAAATGACGACAACGTGGTGGACAAAACCGCATACGAAATTTCCATATCCAAGATAACGCTTGACGGCACGGACAAATACTACGACGGCAGCCAGCCCCGTGAGGCGCAAAGTTCGCTCATAGAGGACGCATATAAATATAATTCATAGGCAGCGTATACGGCTTAAGGCAAAGAACTATTGCGCTATGCAAGCACGGCTTGCTATATAATATGTTGCATTTTTTATAGTCAATTAAATGAACTGTCACAGTATTAAACGCGGCGCGGAAACAATTGCCGCAACATAAACCCGCCCGGCAGGTGCAATACCCGCCGGGCGGCCCAATTATACCTATAAACAAATAAGCCCCCCTTTACATTGGGGGGGGTGGCGCAAGCGTCGGGGGAATTACTGTTTGGCACAGCTTTGTGCTTATCCGAATCCCTCCACCGCTAAAGCGGTCCCCCTCCCTTTGACAAGGGAGGGTATATAAAAGACTTTTTTCTCCACAATGGAGAGTATATATATACTTAATTAGAGGATTAGAGTGGATATTGGAGTTATTGCTTGAATGCAAAAGCGGTCTTTATTGAAAACAAGGATTATTGCTTTCAACCTTATTCAAGCTCGTCCAATGTCAGGCTAAACGCCGGCAAAAAATGTTTGCAAAAATACTCCAGTGCCGGCAGCGGTATGTTTTTTATCTCGCGCTCCAGTGCCGCGGCCGCCTTTTTAAACTCGCGGTTGCCCATGGACAGCTCTTCCTTGCACTTGATATATGCGCACAGCTTGTCCGCCGCCTTCACGTGTTTGAATTCCTCGGAGTCGCGGTCGGGCAGCAGATTGCTCTGATAGTCGGGCTGCAGCTCGGGCGGCAGTGCGGACAGCAGCTTTTGCGCGGCATAGCTCTCAAGCTCGCCGTATGCCGTCTTTATCTGCGCGTTAAAATATTTGATGGGTGTGGGCAAATCGCCGGTGATAACCTCCGTGCATTCGTGGTACAGCGCAAGCTTTAATACCTTGTCCTCGTTCACATTGCCGCTTAGGCAGCGGTTGGTAATCAGCGCAAGCGCGTGCGCAATCACGCACACGCTCTGAGTGTGCTCGGCAATATTTTCACGCACGTTGCTGTGCATCAGGTTCCAGCGCTCTATGTATTTCATGCGGCTTAAAAATGCAAAAAATTTATACATTGCGAAGCTCCAGTCAAAAACTCTCCCGTCAAAATAGGGGAAAGATAATTATACACCAAAAAAACGTTTGACACAAACTCAATAGTGTAATATACTCTAAGTAATAATTTAATATATACCGCTGGGGGTGCCGCGCGCGAGTGCGGCTGAGATTAAACCCTTTGAACCTGTGCAGGGTAATGCCTGTGGGGGAATGCAAAGATAAGGATTATTTGTCCGCTCCCGGATTTTCAGGGGGCGGTTTTTTCTTTTTCAGCGGTATCGGGCAAGTGCCCGAAAGGAGCTGCTTAATGCTGAAACTTTTTTTGCTTTCGCTGACGGAGGAGCAAATTGAAAAGCAGACCGACGCCGCGCAGATAATCACTATGGCGACTTTGGCGCTGCTGGTGATTGCGGGCGGGATACTGTCGGGGTTTTTCCGCGACAAAAACCGCGAGGGCACGCGCGTCACGGCGTTTGCCGCGGTGAGCATTGCGCTGTCGTTTGCGCTGTCGTTCATCAAGTTTACGCCCGTGCCCTACGGCGGGTCTGTGACGGCCGCAAGCCTGCTGCCGCTGCTGCTGTTTTCCTTTGTGTACGGGCCGGTAAAGGGACTTCTTGCCGGGCTGATTTACGGATTACTGCAGTTTTTGCAGAGCCCATATTTTTTGACGCCCATCCAGTTTGTGCTCGATTACCTGCTGGCGTTCGGCGCGATAGCTCTCGCCGGCGTGCTGCGCCCGGCGTTTAAAAAGGACGGCTCCGCGCTGTTTGCCGGCATAGCGCTTGCGGGCGCGGTGCGGTTTCTGTTCCACTTTGCCGCCGGGTTCATATTTGTAACGCACGGTCAGGTCTGGGCGAATCTGCCGCTGGTCGGCTACGGCGAAAACAGTGCGCCCGCGCTGTACTCGCTGATATACAATCTGGTGTACCTCGTGCCCGATTTGCTGATTGTGTTTATCGCGGCAATTTACCTCGCCGCCTCCAAAAACCTTGAGCGCATACTGGGAATACTCAAAAAACACTGACGGCAGCCTGCTTGGCTGCAACGCAGTTT
>CAZPMG010000020.1:10302-14500 GCA_964587785.1 uncultured Clostridia bacterium | reverse complement strand
TACTGGGAATACTCAAAAAACACTGACGGCAGCCTGCTTGGCTGCAACGCAGTTTTATGTTTGCAGTGCGGTGCTTGCGGCAAATTGCGCAAAACTTTACCGCAACGATATTACAACAAATCACAAGCGGCGCTCCCACACGGGAGCGCCGCTTGCGCGGTTATACTCATTTCAGGGATTAGACAGCGACTGGTTGTGCATGGGCGGCGACTGGTTGTGCGATTGCAATTTATTTTAAGCGGTTACAGCGCGCCGCAGAGCCTTTGCGCAAAATTTGGCGAACGCGCACGCAAAACCGCTTATATTGTCTTTTAGGGCAAAACTTGCAGGGCCTGCTTTTAAAAGCTTGCGCGCCGTGATAAAATAAATATTACCGTCAATAGTGCTGATAATAGGCGGCATTTTGCCGGGCGGCGCAATTATTTGGTATATCTCCGGTATATTACCTTGCGCGCCGCGTAATTGTAAGGGGGGAACATGGCACGTAAAATTGTTGTGACAAGCGGAAAAGGCGGCGTTGGCAAGACTACCTTGGTTGCAAATCTGGGCGCCAAGCTTTCGCGTGCGGGCAACCGCGTTATACTCATGGACCTTGACATAGGGCTGAACAACCTTGATGTGGTCTGCGGCATAGAGCAAAGGGTGGTCTACGACATAATCGACGTAATCGAGGGCAGGTGCCGCAGCGTACAGGCACTTGTGGAGGTGGAGCGTTACCCCAACCTCCACGTAATGCCGTCCGCACACATGGCTGACAAGAGCACCATAAGCGGCCAAAACATAAAGGTTGTCGTGGACAAGCTTTCCGCAATCAGCGACTACATACTCATGGACTGCCCGGCGGGGATAGAGGCGGGCTTTCACCGCACGGTCTCGGCTGCGGGCGAGGCAATTGTTGTGACCACGCCGCATATATCCAGCGTGAGGGATGCCGACAGGGTTATACAGCTGCTCAAAAGCTACAGCCTTGCAGGCATTGCGCTGGTGATAAACCGTGCGCGCGGCGACCTCATGCTGAGCGGCGAAATGATAAGCGCGCACGAGATAACCAATCTTTTAAAACTTCCGCTGCTGGGCGTGGTTCCCGAGCACGACGAGGTTCCGCTGTCCGCGGCCGAGGGCGTAATGGTAAAGTACGGCACTCCGCCCGACATATCGCTGAATATGCTTGCTGACAACCTCATTGACGGCGGCGGCGATATATATGACTGCACGGAAAATTACCGCGGTTTTTTGGGAGGGCTGCGCCGCACGTTAAAGCGCAGGGTGTAGGGCTGGTTATACCTTGCAAAGTGTGAGCCGCCGCATCTTATTAAGTACGGGCAACATTATTTTATGAGGAGGTAACCGTATGAATCCACGCACGGAATACGCGCGGCTGAAGAGCATACTGCACTCAGACAAGACCAGCGCGCCGGAAAAGTTCGGCGATGTGCTTAAAAGCGACCTCTATGTGCTGCTGCGCAACTACTTTGAAATCAACGCCGAGGACATACGCCTGGAGGTAGAAAATGACGGGCGTTCGGCGGTGATACTCAAGGTGCTCGCAAAGGCGGCGGCAGTAAAGCCAATGGGCGGGCTGCCGGAAAGATAATTTCAAGGCCAAAACAGCTTGGGCGGCAAGCCGGCCTTCCCGCCTTTTTTGGCGCACTGCCGCAAAAGGGTTGCCAAAACGCCGGGTTATGCTATATAATTTACTTTAAGTGTTATAGTCAATTACCTTGATTTACCTTGCATCTTCGGCGTCTATTTGGTCTATAACGGTATAACGAGTTGTTAGCCTTCCTCACTCGGCTATACAAGTGTAAACACTTGTACCGCTCTCTTTCGTCGGCTAATAAAATGCTCGCCTTTAGCCCCACTAAAGGCTGCGCCTTTATGCCGTTCTATCCTCAAATACCCACTCGAATCTGCTGCACTAAATTTCAAGTTAATTGACTATATATAAAGGCAGCAGCTCTGCGCCGGGTTTTTAAGCGGGGCAAAGAGCGCCGAGGTTTTGAAAGGCAAACGCAGGCAAATACATACGCATAAAACAGCGGAGGTCTTTACCTGAAACGTTTAGGTAAAAGGTAAATCCCTTAATCCGCAATTGCGTGATACAAACGCCGCGGCTTGAACATAATTAATACATATGAAAGCATCCAGCATAAAAAAAATATTTACCGCGCTCACAGCCGTGTTTTGGCTTTGCGCGGCAGTCGTACTTTGTCTGTCCTGCGCTCCCGAAGCGCCGGAAGGGTCTCCCAATTTCCTGCAGGGCATCACGCGCTTTAGCCTTACCGGCGAAAACGCAGGTGCGGCACAGGCAGAGATGTTTGCGCTGCTCGGCGAGATTGAAGAGCAGGTGAGCGCGCGCCTTCCGGGCAGCGACGTATATAAAATCAATGAAGCGGGAGCGGGCGAGGGCATTGCCGCGGGCGCGCATACCTTAGAGCTTCTCAGGCTGAGCAAGCACTATGCGCAGCTTACCGGAAACGCGTTTAACCCCGCGCTTGAGAGCGTATCCCGGGAATGGAACTATTTCAAGTCAGGAAGCCCGGTGCCCGGCAGCGAGCGGCTGGCTCAACTGCTTGTCGATTGCGACATAAGCTTTTTTACCGAGAGCGGCGGGGCTGTAACCAAGTCGCGCGCGGGCGCAATGCTTGACTTTGGCGCAATTGCAAAGGGCTATGCGGCGGATTTATGCGCGGAAATCGCGAGGGAACACGGCGTAAACGGCACCATAAACATAAGCGGCAATATCTGGATGCTGGGCATGGTTCAGGACTCCTCCGGAGCGCGCCCCTACCGCGTGGGCATAACCGACCCCCGCGGCGGCGAAAACGGCAATTATTCCTACTTTGCCCGTATAAACCTGCACGACACGTCGGTGGTCACATCGGGCGACTACGAGCGTTTTTTCATTGCCGGCGGCAAGAGGTATCACCATATACTTGACAGCGCCACGGGCGCGCCGTCCGCGAGCGGGCTTATCTCGGTCACCGTTATATCCGAAAACTCCGCGCTTGCCGACGCTCTGTCCACCGCGCTGTTTGTAATGGGTATGGAGCGTGCCATTGACTTTGCCGCGGAAAACAGCATAGCCGTTGTGCTGGTGGACGAAAATATGCAGTATTACAACTCGCCCGGCATAGAATTGGAAAATGTTTTTGAGACATACACGCCATATGAACAGCAGAGCTGAGCGTATACGCGCAATAAAGGCGCGCAAACCGTTTAAGGCATGGGATATCGTGCTGATTGCCGCGCTTGTGCTGGCAAGCGCGCTGCTGTGGGCGTTGTCCATAGGCGGACAGGGCGCGGTCGCGCACGTATACCGTGACGGCAAGCTGCTGCGCGAAATCAGCCTGCAGACTGACGGGGAATACACCGTATATTCGGCGGACGGCAGCGGCAGCAATGTAATTTCTGTAAAGGACGGGCGGCTGTCCGTGTCCGAGGCAAACTGTGACGACCAAATCTGCGTACATTACGGCGCAATCGGTTTAAAAAACCAGACGATTATATGTCTGCCTCACGGCATAACAATAGTAATTGTGGACGGCGATCCTTGGGATATAGACATTGAAACATAGTAAGCGCCCCATCAGTTGCAAAAACACCGCTATCAATTTTGAGAGCGCAGCTTAAGTTGCGGCGGATTATACCGCAGGCAGGCTGCATTAATCGTAAGTAAGCGGCATTACCTAAGTCAGGCGGCAGTATGCCGCGGGCACGGGAGGACACATTACACATGAGGATAGCCATAGGCCTTGGAAACCCGGGCGACAAATACCGGCTTACGTACCACAACATGGGGTTTATGGTGGCGGACGCGGCGGCGCAGAAGCTGGGCGTAAAGTTCCGCGGGAAGGAGTGCCTTGCCCACACCGCCGCGGTGTTTTCACGCGGGGAAAAGTCACTGATTGCCTGTCCGCAGACGTATATGAACCTCAGCGGCGAGAGCGTAAAGCAGCTGATTGCAAAGTATAGGGCGGATATATCCGATATACTTGTAATATACGACGACATAGACATAGAAAAAGGCGCGCTCAGGCTGAGGCTGTCGGGCAGCGGCGGCACTCACAACGGAATGCGCAGCATAATAGCAAGCATTGGCAGCACGCAGTTCAAGCGGCTGAGGGTGGGCATAGGCCGTCCGCCAAACGAGCACATGGACCTTGCCGGATATGTGCTTTCAAGCGTTCCCGAGGCC
>CAZPMG010000020.1:8918-10202 GCA_964587785.1 uncultured Clostridia bacterium | reverse complement strand
GGCAATGCGATACAGAGGCATATATTCCGGCATAAGACTTGCCGGAGCACTGAAAAAATATATCGAGGACACCCGCGGTAAAATCTCTACCGCGGCTTTTGGGCTGCCCTTTTGCGGCAGGTGCTACGCGCTCACGCGCATGGGCGGGTTTGTGCTCTATGTGGTTTCAGATATGCTGACCGCCGAGCGCGCGGCGTCCATGCTGTCCGCCCTTTCCGGCGGCCGGGTGGACATTATCACCGGCAGGGAAGAGGTGCTGCTCTATAAAAAAGCTGTGTCAAAGGACGCGCTGTTTGCGCAGAATGCCGCGCTGATGCGAATGATAACCGGACAGAGCGCGGGCGCTGTGGTCACGATAGAGGCGCTCACAAGGCTGCTGCCCCAAAGGTCAAGGTTTGAAAGCGCAATCCTGCGCCTTGACTGCGGCAGCGACTACCAGCTGCACGACCTCGCCCGAAAGCTTGTCGGGGCGGGATACCTGCGCACCGAGCAGGTTGACGCGCGCGGGCAGTTCTGTATGCGCGGCGACATAATGGACATATTCCCCATACAGTCAGACTGGCCGGTGCGGCTGGAGTTTTTCGGCGACACGCTGGAGGGGATCAGGACGTTTGACCCCGCCACCCAAAAGTCATTTGACAGGCAGGAGAGCGTGCTCATTGCGCCTGCCACAGATGTATTTATACGCAGCGGCGAGCTGCCCGGCATAAGGCAGGCCATGGAGCTTGAGTCCGCCGAGCTTGCGCTTGCGCCGCACTATAAGGCAAGGCTAAAGGGTATAATTGAGGACTGCCTTACCGCGCTTGAGAACGGCTCGCGTGACGGTGCGCTCAGCTATTGCCTGCCATATTCCGGCGCGGCGGGTAAGCTTGCCGACTATCTGCCGGAGGGCGCTGTGGTTGCCGCCGACGAACCCAAACAGCTTGCCGACAGGCTCAAGCTGCTCTACGGCGAGCATGACAGCCGCTATGAAAGCCTGCTTGAGAGCGGCGAGGTGCTGCCCTCGCATTACGGACAGCTCTGCAACAGGCTTACGCTGTTTGAGCAGTTCACAGGTTTTCCGCGCACGGTGTTTTCCGCAATAAACACATCGGTAAATTTGACCGGTGTCACGGCAGCTTACAACTTAAAGGGCACAAAGACGCCGCGCTACAGCGGCAATTATGAGGAGTTTGCCTCCGACCTTGCAAACTGGTCAAAGAACGGTTACCTCGTGCTGATACACGCGCGCGACGACAGCACCGCGTCTGCGGTGGCGGCAGAGCTTTCCCGCCTGAATGCGCG
>CAZPMG010000020.1:1356-8818 GCA_964587785.1 uncultured Clostridia bacterium | reverse complement strand
TATCTTTCCGTAGAGTTTAA
Organism: uncultured Clostridia bacterium; assembly: GCA_964587785.1. Taxonomy (GTDB): domain Bacteria; phylum Bacillota; class Clostridia; order Christensenellales; family HGM11417; genus CAZPMG01. The sequence continues at coordinate 8,798 of CAZPMG010000020.1, read as the reverse complement.
AGACGGAGATATGCTGTATGTGCCCTGCGACCAGCTGGACGTGCTTGCAAAGTATTCCGGCGCGGAGGGCACTCCCAAGCTAAGCAAGATAGGCGGCAAGGAGTTTGCCGCGCTAAAGGAGCGCGTCAAAAAATCCGTGCGCGAGATGGCGGTGGATTTGCGCGCACTGTACCTTGAGCGTGAAAAGAGCAGCGGTTACGCCTTTTCTGCGGACGGGCAGCTGCAGCGTGAGTTTGAGGAGGCGTTTGAGTTCGAGGAGACCCCCGACCAGATACGCGCCATAGCCGAGATAAAAAAGGATATGCAGAGCTCCAAGGTGATGGACAGGCTGCTGTGCGGCGACGTGGGCTACGGCAAGACCGAGGTTGCGCTGCGCGCCGCGTTCAAAGCGGTGGAGAGCGGCAAGCAGGTTGCGCTGCTGTCGCCAACCACAATACTCAGCCAGCAGCACTACAACCTATGTTTAAAACGGTTTGAGGGCTTCGGGCTGCGCATAGGCTGCCTGAACCGCTTTTCCACGCCTGCCGAGCAGCGCGCCACGGCAAAGCAGCTTGCCGAGGGAAAGCTTGATATAGTGTCCGGCACGCACAGGTTGCTGTCTTCTGATATAAGGTTTTTTGACCTCGGGCTTCTCATCGTGGACGAGGAGCAGCGCTTCGGCGTTGAGGACAAGGAAAAGATAAAGCTGCTGCGCAGCGACGTGGACGTGCTTACGCTCACGGCAACCCCCATCCCGCGCACGCTGCATCTGTCGCTGTCGGGAATCAGGGACATAAGCACGTTGGAGACCCCGCCAAAGGAGCGGCTGCCCGTGCAGACCTATGTCGCCGAATACACCGAGACGCTGCTGCGCGACGCCGTACTGCGCGAGCTGGGGCGCGGCGGCCAGGTGTTTGTGCTGCACAACAGGGTAGAGAGCATAAATTCATTTGCGGCAAGGCTTGCGCGCCTGCTGCCCGAGGCCAAGGTGGTTGTGGCGCACGGGCAAATGAAGGAGGACGCGCTTGAAAGCGCCATAGAAAAGTTCTACCGCGGCGAGAGCAACGTGCTTGTGTGCACTACGATAATTGAAAACGGCATAGACATACCGAGCGCAAACACGCTCATAGTCACGGAATCGGACAGGCTGGGGCTTGCGCAGCTCTATCAATTGCGCGGCCGCGTGGGGCGCAGCAACCGCCTCGCCCACGTTTACTTTACCTATGCCGAGGACAAGGTGCTGACAGAGAACGCCTACAAGCGGCTGAGCTCGATTATGGAGTTTACCGAGTTCGGCAGCGGCTTTAAAATTGCCATGCGCGACCTTGAGATAAGGGGCGCGGGCAGCGTGCTGGGGCGCGAGCAGCACGGACATATGGAAAAAGTGGGCTATGATATGTATGTAAAGCTGCTCAAGGCGTCCGTGGACGAGCTCGCCGGCAAGGCGGCAATCGCGCGCGCGGAGATGGACGTAGACATAGACGCTTATATACCCGACGCGTATATACCGGACAGCTCGGCGCGCATCAGGGTGTATCAGGCGATGGCAGAGCTTGGAGGCGAGGAGGACGGTGCGCGCCTGCTTGCCGACCTGCGCGACATATACGGCCCTGTGCCCGACGTTGCGCGCAACCTTATCACCATTGCGCTGCTCAGGCTGTTTGCCTCTTCCGCGGGTGCGCATTCGGTGGCGCTCAAGAGCGGCGGCGCGGGCATAACCTTCCGCGATGCGGGCGTGCTTCAAAATGCCGCGGTTATGAACGCCGTGGCCGACGCAAGCGATATGTGCGTGATGAGTTTTTCCGACAGGCCGGTGCTTATATTCCGCAGCAAGGGCCTGCCCGGCGGTCAGGTGCTGGGCAACATGTATAATTTTTTGACAAACTTGCAAAAAAGCGCCTGAAACAATTGCAAACGCAGGTTTTATTGTGTATAATTATCTAAGCGTAATTAATATGGATATTTGTGCGATCAAGCAGGTTAGAGCATTACTCTGCCTGTCTGCGCATGGGTATGACGTATAAAAGTCAGGCGGAGCAAGCACTAAAAAGTCTTTGCTCTCCGTTCCCGGGGACGCGGCGCATACCGTGCTATGATTCCGGGATTGTTATGCTTTTTACGGACATAAGTGGAGGAAGCTATGAAAAAGAGAGTTTTAGCAATACTGCTGATTGTGATTCTCGCGTTCGGGCTGGTTTCGTGCAACCTGTTCGAGACCAACACAGAAAAGGATTTAGCGCGCGTTGTGGCAACTGTACGCCATGGCAGCTATTCCGACAATATCACAAAGAGGCAGCTGCTAAACGCCATAAACAGCCAGGCCGGCTACATGCAAAGCACCTCCTTAAAGGATCTCACGGAGCAGGTGCTCCAGCAGCTTACCCGCAACCGCATCGCCGTGCAGGAAGCCGCGATATTTGTCACAAGGGAAGTTTTAAAGCGTTCTGCCAACGTCTCATATGAGGTAAGCGGCGTCAATCCGTATGCCTCTGCGGCGGCCGGACTGCGCGAATTGTTCGGGCAGTATTATGAGGATAAGAACGTTTCCGTGCCCGCCGAATATGCTGATGACGATATATTGCACGTGATACTCGGCCGCGACGATGCCGCCGATGACAGTGAGGTTGACATAGCCGAAAGCCGCGTAATAAGCGCGCTCAAGCTGCTCACACAGCACCACGAGCAAGAGGACGTCAAGGCACAGTTTGCATTTTTTAACGAGTCTGTAAACGCAATCAACACCTCGCTGATTCAGCAGGTGGAGATTTTGGAGAACGAATATATAACCTCGCTGCGCATTGAGGTTGAGGAAGACGAGGAGGAAGAGGAGGAGGACGTCACAGATAAAACTCCCCGCACCACCCGCACCAAGACGGCCGCCGAGGTAGAGCCTGTCAAGATAACCATGCCCCTTGACAACGACGGCGAGGAAATCGAAATCGTAGAAGAGCTGCTGGAAAAGCCTTGGCTGATTCCGCGCTATTACGAGCACAAATCCCGCGACGAGAAAGTGGGCAAGGGCGAAAATCCTCCCTCCTATCACTTGGCGCGCAGGGAGGCTCTCAGCCGCCTGGACAACTTATTAAGCAAGCAAAAGTATACGTACGAGAGCTTCTATGAGGAGCAGCTGATTGCTTACCTTGAAAGCTATCTGGTTTCAAAGTATCAGGAGTTTTTGGACGACGAAGCAAGCCTGACATACGCAAGGGTGCTTCAAGCGCACTATGAGCAGTGGCTCAACCAAAAGCAGACCTACTCGCTGGATATGGCGGCATATGTGACCGCAAGAAACAGCGTAACCGACACCTCATATATCCTCTATAACCCCGCAGAGGGCTACGGCTACGTAAAGCATATACTCATACAGTTTGACGACGTTTCTGCCGCGCTGTTTGCAGGACACCAGAACTCAGGCATACCCTCCGAGGCGCTCACCGAGCTGCGCAACCAGATTGCCGAGCGCATAGTCACAAAGGACTTGCGCGAGTACCAAAAGAAGGGCGAAATCACATACTATTACGATGACGGCGGCGAGGAAGTTTCGGACACGCTGGCTTACAAAAAGTACGACGTAATATCCGAGACGCTGCACAAGCTTGTTGAAATTCACAATGAAAAAACCATTACCAAGTTAGAGTTCAAGTACAATGACTCCGAGGACGAAGAGCAGGATTACACCGTTGACGTAAGCGGCAACATTTATACCGCAATAGAGAAGGTGTTCTTCAAGCAGACGGGCGACGCGCTGCGCGAGGACTTCAATCCCGCCGACCCCGACTCCGACCTGCCGGCTGACAACGCAAGGTACTATCTGTACTACGGCCTGGGCGGCGGTTCTGAATTTGATATAGAGCAGACAGCCGAGCAGATTTTCACGGCGTTTAAAAATGCGTTCGGCGAAAATGCCACCACAAATGCGGATATTTTCAAAACGGATTTCAATGCCGCCAACCTTGCAGAGCGCAATGAGCTTGAGGATTTGCTTGCAGAGTGGATTTTCCGCTATAACCAAGACCCCGGCATATTCAACAACGCGGCGGGCTACCTGATTACCCCCAAGGGCGACCTCGGCTCGCAGGAAACGTATATGAAAGAGTTTGCCGACGGCGCGCGCGCGGTGTATGAGCAGGGCGTAGGCAGCTATACCATGATTCTCACCGACTACGGCTATCATATAATCGTTTGCACTGACGTGGTAGAGCCTCAAGACCCCGTGTCCCAAGATGACGAGCTTCCGGCTTACTTCCACTCCATAGTAAACAAGCTGCTTGACGGCGAAGAGCTTACCGATATTGAAAAGACGTCCGATATATACAAGCTTTACACCGAGCTTTTGAACAGCGAAATCTCCGACATCTACAATAACACCATAGGCAAGGCGTTTGCGGAGTTTGAGAAGGAAGACGGCGGCGAAGACCGCGTAAAGAGCATTGAGTACTTTGAAAGCCGCTACAAAGAGTTCCTTGTAGAGTAATCTTTGCACGCAGTATCTAAGTAAATTAAATGTAACGTAAATTAGAATTTATTGATATCAATGACATACACAAAAGCGCGCCCGTATACGGGCGCGCTTTTGCCGTTAAATATCCTTTATACCCAATGCCGTATTCGGTCGGTTTTGAGCCTAACTTTGCGGCTCGCTGTTCATATTTTTGAGTTGCCCCAAGGCAAAAAAAGCACTTGTATCTTTTAGACAAGACAACTTTTTTTTAAACAGCGGCAAATCTTAACAGGTAATGTATCATATCGCTTGCATAGAAAATATATTTAGTTTATACTGCTTATGAAGTAAAAAGACCGGCTGCGAGCGTGCTTTTTTTGCATTTTTTGCGGTTGCCGCCGCGGCGGTTTACATTGGATTAAGTGACCTACAGGAGCTACAGGTTTATGAAAAAGTTTATTGTCATTTCACATACACACTGGGACAGGGAGTGGTATATGCCCTTTGAGCTGTTCAGGCTCAAGCTAATCGACCTTATCGACGCGGTAATCGAAATAATAGACAGGCAGCCGGAATATATTTTCCATCTCGACTGCCAGACGGTGGTGCTTGACGACTATCTTGTTGTGCGCCCCGAACGCCGCGCTCTGCTCAAAAAACTAATCACCTCCGGCAACCTTATAGTCGGGCCGTGGTACCTACAAAGCGATTTCTTTTTGACCAGCGGCGAGTCTGTCATTCGCAACCTGCTTGAGGGCAGGGCGGGTGCAGAGGAGTTTGGAAAGTGCTGCAACGTCGGCTATGCGCCCGACCAGTTCGGAAACGTCGGGCAGCTTCCGCAGATACTGCGCGGATTCGGCATAGACACGTTTATCAGCGGCCGCGGCTTTTCTCTGTATCAAACGGACGCGCAGACAGGGCAGGTTTCGCGCAGGCATATGCCCTCCGAGTTTATATGGGAGGGAGTGGACGGCAGCCGCGTCACTGCAATGTATATGCTTTGCTGGTATAACAACGCGCAGCACATCCCCGAAGAGCAGGACAAGGCAAAGCTGCTGCTTGACATAAACCATGAAATATTCAGCAAGCACAACATAACCCCATACACGCTTCTCATGAACGGCGTGGACCACCTTGAGGCGCAGGACGACGTGCTTGAGATAATCGGAAAGCTCAACGAGTCGCTGCCGGATACTCACGTCGTGCAGACAGACCTTGAGACATACACAAATATGGTCAAGGACTATATTGAAGAAAACAAGCTTTCGCCCTATGTACACAGCGGACATCTGGCATACGGCGGCGACTATGAGCTGCTGCGCGGCTGCTGGTCCACGCGCAGCTATATAAAGCGGCTCAACGTGATAGCGCAGGACGGGCTGGAGGCGCGCAACGAGCCGCTGCACTCCCTGCTTGAGCTTTCGGGTATGCACGGCGCGTACGACAACGGCAGGTTCCGCCATATGTGGAAAGAGCTGATGAAAAACCATCCGCACGACAGCATTTGCTGCTGCAGCCGTGACGAGGTGATAGACCATATGGAGGATAACTATGCCCGCCTGGCCGAGATATCGGAGGAAACGCTCAGGCGCGGCTTGGAGGTTGCGGCTCACCACCACGGCAGCGTGCATACCGACGGCAAAAACTATATGATTTTGGTTGCAAACACACTGGACACCGAGCTGTCTGGCGTGGTGCGCGCAACCGTTGCCGTTCCCGTAAGCGAGGGCATTGCGGGCTTTCAGCTGAAGGACAACTCCGGCAGTGAGCTGCCGTTTACACTGCTGTCAAGGCGCACGGGGATGTATGACGTGTTCAGCCCGTTGAATTTGCCGGGAGTGCTGGACTGCGAGTTCTTTGACATAGAGTTTTACGCACGGAGCATAAAGCCGTTTGCCGTAAAGACGTTTGCGCTGATACCCTCGGACTTTGAACTTAAAGTACAGAAAAATACCGCAGCAAATAGTACGGTTAATAATCCGGTCATAGAAAACGAATTTTACCGCATAGAGTGCCGCGGCGCGCGCGCGGACATCACGATAAAGTCAACAGGCGTTACGCTTGAGGATGCGGTAAAGTGGAAGGATTGCGGCGACAGGGGCGACTCTTACGTGTTCCGCCCCGCGGAGGAAGCCCCCATATTCAGTGACGGCGCATCGGGCAGTGCAGAGGTGACGGAAAGTTATCCCGGCCACTCGGTTATACGCGTCAAAAACACGCTTACTCTGCCTGCGGAATATGATTTTGACAAATTGGCGCGCAGCTCAGCCGCCGTTACCTGCGACGTGGAGTTTACGCTCAGGCTGGACAGTCACAGCGACACCATTGAGCTTGGCTACAGCGTAAAAAATACCGCCAAGGACCACAGACTGCGCCTGCTTGTCAAAAACGGGCTGGGCGGCGGCACGCTTATCACCGACAGTTCATTTGAGGTATCCGTAAAACACGATGACGAACTGTTTCCCCTCACGGACTACAGAGGGTTTTGCAACGCCACATTCGCCGCTGTGGAGCAAGGCGGCAAGGGTTTTGCTGTATTTACCGAGGGTCTGCATGAGGTTGAGCAAACGGACGATTACCTCGCGCTTACAGTGGTGCGTTCCACAGGCATGATAACCCGCACGGACGGTTTTAAGCCCGGGGGCGGCAGATATTGGGAAGCGCCGGGAAATCAGTGCCTGCGCACATTTAGCGGCAGGGTGGGGCTGCACAGCTACAGCGGCGGACACCTCGGCGCAGGAATTTTCAAGCGCGCCCGCGCGTTCAGAAACCCGCTGATTGCGTATGCGTCGTCCATGGATGTGCGCAAATATTCCGGCGGAAGGTTTGCCGTTCAAGATGCAAAGCTTGCCAAGTTTTATTACAAAGCCGACCCCTATGCGGCCGTAACTTTGGCTGACAATACATCGTATGTAACCGTTGACAATCCCAATATCGCTGTGTCCGCGCTTAAAAAGAGCTTTGACGGCAGCGCCATTGTGCTGAGGCTGTTCAACCTCGGCGACGCAGAGGAGAGCTGCAC
>CAZPMG010000020.1:0-1256 GCA_964587785.1 uncultured Clostridia bacterium | reverse complement strand
TTTAGGGGGAATAATTATGAAATTTAAAGACATGGTTTTCAGAAAATGCGGCGCGAGCGGGCTGTATCTTCCCGCTGTTTCGCTGGGGCTTTGGCAAAACTTCGGGAGCAATGTTCCCTTTGACACCTGCAGAGAGATTATACTAAAGGCGTATGACATAGGCATCACGCACTTTGACGCGGCAAACAACTACGGCCCGGAGCCCGGCAGCGCCGAGAGCAATTTGGGCGCTGTGCTAAGGTCCGAGCTGAGCGCGCACCGCGACCAAATCATCGTATCCACAAAGGCGGGGTTCGATATGTGGCCCGGCCCGTACGGAAACGGCGGCAGCAAAAAGTATCTGGTTGCAAGCCTTGACCAGAGCCTAAAGCGTTTGGGCCTTGAGTATGTAGACATTTTCTATCACCACATATACGACCCGGACACAGACGTATCCGAGGTGGCGCACACGCTGGAAACGGTGGTAAGGCAGGGCAAGGCGCTGTATGCGGGAGTGTCAAATTACAGCGCGCAGCAGACAGAACAGCTGCATGCCATGCTTAAGAGCGTAAACATACCGCTGATAATACATCAGCCATATTACAACATGCTGGACAGAGGCGCAGAGCAGGGGCTGCTGCCCAATCTTGCGGAGATGGGCATGGGATCGATTGCCTACTGTCCGCTGGCGCAGGGCATACTGACAGACAAGTTTTTAGGCGGCATACCCGCAGACTCGCGCGTAGGCAGGTCAGAGGACCTCAAGGGCGAATTGACGCCGCAGAGAGTCAAGCAGCTCAATCAGCTGGCAGACCTTGCAAGGCAGCGCGGACAAAAGCTCTCGCAGCTGGCAATTGCCTACCTGCTGCAGCGGGTTACAAGCGTGCTGATAGGCGTAAGCCGCACAGAGCAGTTGCTTGAAAACGCCGCCGCCGTCAAAAATCTTGAGTTTTCCGCCGCCGAGCTTGCCGAGATTGAGCGTATACTGCAGCAGTAACCACAGAGGCGGTAATATTTTTAAACGCAACAAGAAAAAGATAGCTGCACTGCGCGGGGCGCAACCGCTGCTTGCGCGGCGCAGTTTCACGTATTTTCGCCCGGCTGCCGGCGCGGCCTGCATTGACAAAAAATGCGCAAGCGTACGCAAACAATTGACTATTTAATGCTTATAATATATAATTATTAGGGCAGAATAATAATAAAACCCCCGGTTAATTTTTTGCCCGGGGTTTTTGCGTGTAATCAGTTCAAAGCAAATTTGTGTAATCAGAGCAAGA
>CAZPMG010000019.1:9782-22076 GCA_964587785.1 uncultured Clostridia bacterium | reverse complement strand
TGATTGAAAAACAGCACAAAACAGTCATTAAGGGCTAAAAACCATATGAAAAACAACATTAGGCAGGAAAGACTAAACTCAAGGTCAACATGACGTAAAAGCTGCGTTTTACGACGTGTTGTCGCTTGGTATACTTTACCCCCTACCGCTTTCATATGTGTAGCCCTGCTATTGTTTTTCGCAACACTTTTTATAAGACTGTTAAGGAATATTTGGCGGTTTTCTGCAGGTTTTCATGCTTTTAAAATTAAAATAAGCGATTGAGTTTCCATTTTTCTGCCTATCCATATTTAGCAAACAGTAAAGGTGGCTCAAACAGAAAATGCTTTACAGCTTTAAAACTTTTAAAGCTGTAGTTGCAAATTCAGAATAATATCCATATTTGCGCCTATAACGCAAAATTTCCGTTGGGAAATACCCTCCCAACGGAAATCCTATCACTTTTAAAACCATTCTGTCAAGCGCTCCAATTACCAAAAGCTTTAAAATAATGCGAGTCTTTACATAATTTAATGTGATAGTTTTACAGTATAGTGCTAAAACTTTTTTGTTATAAACAAGATAGTAGTTGCGAATGTTGCAATGCAGTAACTTTAAGAAATTTTGCCGGTGCCCAAAAAACCGTTGTATATTGCCTTTATGCATGCCTCATAATCATGATTTTCTACGCCAACTATTATGCTGAGCTCGCTGCTGCCCTGGTCAATCATTCTGATATTAATGTCTGCCTCTGCTATGGCACTGAACATGCGGCTTGCGGTGCCGGGGCGTTTAGCCATACCGTGTCCCACAAGAACTATCAGCGAAATCTTGTCGGTTACGGTAATGCGGTCGGGAGTAACGGATTGTTTGATTTTTTCCGTGATTCGACCCAAATCTGCGTTAAGCTCACTGCCGGGTATCACTACGGAAAGAGTGTCTATCCCGGACGGCATATGCTCAAAGGGAATTTCAAAATATTCCAGCACGGAAAGCACCTTGCGCGCAAAGCCTATTTCCGAATTCATCATTGCTTTTTCAATAAGTATTATTGTAAAGTCCTTGCGTCCGGCAATACCGGTAACAATGCTGCCCGTATCGATATATTTTCCCTCGGGCACAATGAGTGTGCCGGGGTTTTCCGGCTCAAAGGTATTGCGAATATTAACCGGAATGCCGCCCTGCTTAACAGGAAATATAGATTCTGCGTGCAAAACAGATGCACCCATATACGAAAGCTCACGCAGCTCCTGATAGGTCAACACCTCTATCATCTTGGGATTATCAACTATTCTGGGATCTGCGGTCATAAAGCCGTTTACATCCGTCCAGTTTTCATAGACCTCCGCATTTGCTGCGCGCGCTATTATCGAGCCGGATATATCCGACCCTCCTCGTGAAAACGTTTTAATTTTGCCGCTGGGAAGCCTGCCGTAAAATCCGGGGATTACTGCATTTTTTCTTGTCGCAAGAGCCTTGCTGCATATATCATTTGTGTAATCTGCTAAAAACTGGCCGTTTTCGCTGAAACGAATTATATCCTCGGCATCCAGAAACTCATAGCCTAAAAACTCGGCCATAACCGCCGCAGAAAGATATTCACCGCGGGAAGCAATGAAATCCGTGCTGTTTTCTGCAACCATACGCTTTTCCGTATCTGCAAGCAAACTATCAATATCAAAGCTTAGGCCAAGCTCTGCAACCATCTTTCGATAGCGTCTTGCCACCTTGGAAAAGCTCTGCTCACACGTACCTGTGCGCTTGATTTCCTCCGCGCAGGAATATAAAAGGTCGGTGATTTTTTCATCGCCCGAATATCTTTTTCCCGCAGCGGACACCACAACATATTTACGGCTGCTGTCCGAGCGTACAATCTCTGCAACACGGCGCAGCGAGGAAGCATCCGCCATGGAGGAGCCCCCGAATTTACATACCTTTACGCCCATAAAAAAGTCCTCCTGTTTCAGCGCTTAACAATGCGCCTTGCCTCAATGTAATAGCGTTTTTCTTGCGCCTCGCCCATGCTGAAGGTCTTGCGCGGAAGCGCGCCGTATTTTATTACATGCTCAAACAGCTGGCTTTTATCAAGCGCCGGCATAAGAATCCCAAGACTGCCCGGTGCTTTGGAGCACACCTGTGCAAGGTCTGAGTCGCCGTGTATATAATCGGCCTCACAACGTTTTTGTGCAACGAAGGCATCAATAACACCCTGTACGTGTGCATAGCATTGTGCGGTGTTGGCCGGCAAGTCAACTTTAATGCGTTTTTCGCCAATTAAAACGGTATGTTTTGAAACGGGCCCCTCTGGCAAATTGCGGCTCAGTTCGTCCAAAAAAGCATCGGCTTCTACATTGAATATTGCGCGGTGTATGGGATGAAACAGCAGTCCCTCGTCGTGAATGTTTATCAGCTCGCAGAGTGCGTAACGTGCGGGATGATTTTGCAGCTCTTCCTCAGACAATCCGGGTTTTATCAGCTCCCACCACGCCTTAGCCGCGGCCAAGCTATGGTTGCCGTCCCCTGCCACAAAAAGCAACTCCTCCGTTGTATTATATTTTTCATACAGTAAATTTGGTTCCAACAGCTTTGAAAACAACTTCAAGACCTCTGCTGTCTGCCTCACATGCCAGCCGCGCACGCGTCCGCCGCCCATCATAAGCTCAAAGTCATACAGCTTTTTAAGGCTGTCGCGCTGTGCGTACAGCCATGGCATTATATCATGCTTCCGGTCGTCAAATAACAGCATTATATGTGAGAGCTCAAGGGGCGCGTTGGCCCTTATCTGCATGCGCGGCGGCAGACGGTCGATAATCGTGCCCTCTGTCGCCCTTATCGGCGGACGCTCTTTGCTTGAGTAGCTGTAACACTCCAAGTCCACGGCGGCTACAAGGCCCAACCGTTTTTTTGTAAACGGTGTCTGCCTTTCAATCAGCACAAACCCCGGCTCAAATTCATGCAACACACCGTCGCTTGAATAACTGCACATATCGGCGTTAATCTTTGCAATGCGCCGGTCAGCATCGTCATCAAGATAGACTTCAGGCAATATACAATTATATGCCGAAGGTTCTCCCCCGACATATTCTTTAACATCGCGCCAGTAATCAGGCTGCGAGGTGTATTGGTCACATGCTATAACCGCCCATTTTTCAAGCGAAAACCCGCCTGACGGCAACATTATGCGGGGTACGTTTATACAACTGCTCAAACTATGCCCCTCCTTACCCCAATTTAAAAATAAGCCACACGAGTATACCGGCAAAAACTGCAGCAAGCTTTAGCGTGCCATTGCTGAGAATATATGCGCTTATATTGCGTTTTTGTCTTTTATCCGCTTCACGGGGAGCGGGCTTACCTACTTGAATCATTTTTTGCGATCTCCTCTCTTATAGGTGTGCTTTTGGTGCAGAGAAAGCCCGTACACCTGCTCCAGCTTTTCTTGAAGCATACCGGAATCAACATAACGCAAAAGCTTACCGCCCTCGCATATTGAAATTATTCCCGTCTCCTCCGACACAACTATGGCAATAAGGTTGTGCGCTTCGGATATACCTATGCCTGCGCGGTGACGTGTGCCTATTTCTTTTGGCAGATTAAGCTCTTGTGACAGCGGCAAAAAGCAGCCCGCAGCAAGCACGCGGTTGCCTTTTATGAGCACGGCTCCGTCGTGGAGCGGCGTCTTAGGAAAAAATATGCTTTCAAGCAGCGGCGCCGTTACCAAAGCCTGAAGTTCGGTACCGCTCTCAAGAATGCCCGCAGGCGCATCGCCCGTAACCATTACAATAAGCGCGCCTATATCTTTTTTAGCCATGTTCTGCACGGACTTGATTATCTCCTCCATGCTTGCGGCAAGCTCTTCGTCCGAGCAGTCGTATTTATCGGACATTGCGCCTACCTCGCCCGGCCGACGGTTGTTGCGCCGCCAGATTATTCGCTTTATCTCCGACGAATAAATAATGAAAATCATCAATATAACAAGCACAAGCGACAGGCCGATTATGCCGGAAGAAATCGGGAATTCAAATAAAACAGCTAATACGCCGAAAAGCAGATAGATAATTATCCACCGCACCATTTTTTTAGAGTTATTATCCGCCAAAAGCTTGAACATAAAATAAAAGACAACGGCAATCAGCACAATGTCAATGACATCCGCTGCACCGAAGTCAAGGAAAATTCCCTTTAGTTTTTCTGTCGCCTGCCTGAATGCATCCATAAGTTTTATCCGCCGGAACCGGGCTCAATCTATGATTAAAGAAAAATCGTCCGCATCTTTACAGACAATTTTCGCCCGGGATAGTTTAGTTATGTTTGACCATAAGACCGCCAAATATTCCGTAACAGCCTTATAAGCCGATTAATTTATTTTACACTATTTTATGGGAAAAATAAAGCGTTTGTACGCAAAAACAATATCCGCAGCTTATACTTATTATTTAAATCCCTTGTTACCCGGCCAATTTAACATAAATCAGCTCTGCTGTGCCGCGGCAACCGCTCTAAGAACGGCGTGAGTGAGTGCCGCCTCCACGTTTATCTTGCCCGACTTATATTCCCGGTCCGCACGCCGGCATAATTCAGCAACGGCATCAATTGCCTGCGCACTTAGCAGAGAAGCCTGCCTGCGTGCCATCTTTACCGCATATTCCTTTACTCCCATATATCCCGAGAGCACTTTGTCGCTGTCTTTAGAGTTTTTGACAATATGCATACGTTTAAAGCTGTTATGCAGTGTGGAAAGCAAAATTGCGCCCGCTCCGCTGCCGCCGCCTGCGGTAATAGTTTTGAGCACACCGTAAGCTCTGCCGGGATTTTTTGAGGCAATGGCATTGGTCAACTCAAAGATCTGATACTCCTCATCTTTAAATACCAGTTCCTGAACGTCTTCTTCCCCGATCTGCCCGTCTGCACAATAGGCTGAAAGTTTTTGTATTTCGCCGTCAATACGTCCCATATCCGCACGACAAAACTCGCAGAGCAGTCTTGCGGCGCGCTGCGTGCATCCCAAGCCTCGCTGCTTGAACAGGCTTGTTATCCATTTTACTACGGTCTCGGGCAGTTCATGCGAGCAGTCTACAACCTCGGCAAGTCCGCCCAGTTTTTTAGCTAAATCCGACTTTCCCTGATTTACAAACACCAGCCTTGTTGTAGTCACAGGATTTTTTGCGTATGCTTCCAGACCGCCCTTGTCAAAGTCTGAAGATTTAGGATAAAACTCCTTAACCAATACGCCTCGTAAAGAACTGAAAAAGGGCAGTTGCTGGCAGGCCGCCAAAACATCAGCGATTTTGTACCCCTCATAAAAACAGCTGAGGTCCATATCCCCTGCGCTCTTAGGCTCGGCAAGCAACATTTCCTCCGCCTTGCTGCGAAAGAAACTATCCTCACCTTCTACTATATATATAGGCGCGGAGTGCCCGTCCGCCAACCTGCTTTTAAGCTGTAAAAATTTCAAGAGTCAACCCCGATTAATAATAATATCCCTGCATAAAGCATATGCTTCAAAAAGCTTCTGTCCTTATTATATCATCCTCAAAGTAGAAAATCAAACTTCCCGTAAGCCTCAGGTCTTTTTTGATGACATTGCCCTCATACTGCTCATTAACAAGACCTTTGCCAATCCAAAGCCCGGAATCTCTGCCCCGGCAGAGAGCTTGCAGATTGCCGCCGCCAAACAGAACGTCCACAGGATAGATAAAACTTGAGGCAAGACTGTCAATTCCTGCGCTATTCATACCTGCGACGAACAGCAGTCCGCGTCCCGCAAGTCTTACATAAAGACCGTAGCCTATGCCGGCATTCCCTGCAAAATAATAATCCGCTTCCCCGCTGTGTATGATATGGCCTTCAGGCGCGGGGATAACAGTGTACCCGCGCAGCTCAAGCAGCCGCCCGCCGCCCTCATGGTATTGACGCTCGGGCAATATAACCTCCGTTCTGCCCGGCGCTGAAAGACCGGCTTGTTCCAGCGCCGCCGAGGAACCCGTATGCCCGTGACAGAGTATGACTTTATCGACTGTTTTTATCCTGCCCTTTCTCAGCAGTTCGGGTAAAAAAGAAAAGTCAGTTTCCTGATACGAACTGTCAACGAGCACAATCTCCGCGCCCGCAGACAGCACAAAAAAATCTCCTTCTCCCTTTAGAGCTATTACGCTTTCCGGTCGTGAGAAGGGCACGAGCTGAATCAAAAGTATGCACACCGACAGCGCAAGGCTTACCGCAGACACACAAATTTTAGTCTTTGAACCCAGCATTATTTTGCCTGACCAGACGGCAACAAATATATAAAACAGCAGAGCAAACCCGCTCACATAGTAAATTTGCAGGTTGGCAGTTGCCGCTCTGTCTATTATTATTGTCAGCGCGTCGGCGACTTCCAGTAAAAACTGCGCGGCACTCAGCAAAAAAGACAAAAATGGTAGCAGGGCGCACACGACGACAAGCGCCATCAGCACCAAAAAAGCCGCCGTCACCACGGGTACCACCACGAGGTTTGCAATTAATGCCAGCGCGGGCACGTTTGAATAAAAGAAAATAAGCACGGGAAACAGCCCAAGCTGCGCGCCGAGAGTAGCGCAAATCGGAAGACTGAACCGCGAAGGCAGAAAATTCAATAACTTCATCAACTGCGGCGTCAGCAATATTATACCCGCCACAGAAGCATATGACATCAAAAACCCGGCGTCAAACAAAAAAAGCGGCTCGATTGCCAGCACCACAACGGCACTGAGCGCAAGCGCCGTCAAGCCGTCATATTTTTTATGGAATGAGTGAGCAGACATCAACGTAACGCCCATTATGGCCGCCCTAAGCACTGACGGCGCAAAGCCGCACAGCGCGCTGTATAGCAGCAGCACCGCACTCACCGCCGCAAGACGCAGTCTGGGGCGCAATCCCATGGCTTTAAGCAGAGCAGACAGCGCCACAGCCAAAAACGAAATGTGCAGTCCGGACACAGAAAAGATATGGGCAATCCCGGTGCTGCGGTAGCCGCCCATCACCTCTTCAGATATAAAGCTGGTATTTCCCAGCACCAGCGCATATGCAATGGGAAATATGCCCGGTGTGATTTTTGATTGGAGCAGGAAAAATATATGTTTTTTAACCGCAAGCAGCGGGCTTAATCCCGCTTCTTTTTCTATTTCAATGTATTCAAAGGATGCCGCTCCTGAATATGGGGTGCGGTGTCGCACGGAATAAGTATTTACCGCGCCCTCGTAAACGACCGGACGGTTTTTTATGCTGCAAACACCTGACAGCACATCGCCAAAAATTATTTCCTGCCCGTCGCCGCTCAGCGTAAGCATCAATCCGCCTTTTAAATTCAGCTGTGTCTCTCCGTCAAACAGCACCACCTTATCCAGTGAGTACGAAACGCCGTAATCGCGCACGAAAACTTCGGTTACCCGTCCCTCAAAGGCATAACTGCCCTCAGGAACCTCGGCAGCCTGCCTTGCTCCCAACGCCAGCGTAAAGCCCATGCAGCCCAGCAAAAAAAATACCGCTGTGGCAAACAGCTGAACCCTGTGAGGCTGCAAAAAACTTATAGATGTGTTAAAAGCGCGGCGGATTAATAACGGCTTTTTAACGGTGTGCTTTTTACACGGTAACCGTTTGTTTTGCTGCGGCATTGCCATGAGAGCAAGCCCTGCCAGAGCAACCGACGCGCCTAATGCAACGGCAATCCAAAGTACCGCGCTAAGGTGAAGGCGGCCGTACGCACCGGCTGCAATCCCCAAGCATAACGCCGCGGCCAAAAAAACCGCAACTCGGTTGTTGACCGCCTTTTTCATACGCTGTAGGTTTGAAGTTCTTCCACGGCAACGGCATCACTGTGCCCTGCCTCGCGTGCGATTTCATGTGCGCGCACCGTGTCGGTTCCGGTAAAATGGGTCATAAACAGCCTTGCACCTGCCTGTTTTGCCAGCTTTGCGGCAAGGGCTGCGGGAATATGCGGGGAATCTTTTATGTTTCCGACGTTTGCAAAGTCACACAGATATGCGTGAGCTCCTGACAGCGAGGATGCTATGTTGTCATTAAAAGTCGTATCGCCTGAATATGTCAGCCTCCGGCCCGCGCAGTCAAAGCGCAGCGCATAGCTTGGCACTGAGTGCGTCATTGCAAACGATGTACAGCTTATGTCGCCTATGGACGTATCGCGTAACAGCGCAATGTCACGCAGGTCAAACTTGGGGCATGTGCGCAGCATATCAAGTTCGGCAGAACTTTGCATAGGCAAAAAGACTTTTAGTTTGATCGGCCTTGCCGCAGCACGCTTGTCAAACATAAAGTAATAGCGCGCGGGCAGCAAATCGCACACGTGATCGGCATGGAGATGAGAGATAATGATTGCATCTACGCTCCACAGCTCCGTCACCTGTTGCAGCCTGCTAAGCGCGCAGCAACCCATATCAACCACAATCCGGGTACTTCCCGAGCTTATAAGGTAGCAGCTTGTACCTCCGCCGGGGGCCGGATACGGCCCGTGTCTGCCTATTACGGTAAATTTCAGCATACTTCCCTCTGCATTTTTATCTTAGGTTTTAATGCTATAATGTAATGAGCAAATAAAATGCAACCAAATCAGGTCTTGTCTGCCCATAAAAACTTTATTCTCTTCACTATTGGATAAAGAAAAAGAGCAATTGAAGCAGATGCAAGCGCCTGCAGCAGGTTTCCCGGCGCATCGCCGAGCGCTATTGCAATGTCAAGAAGCGCCCACTCATAAAGAAAATAGCCGCAGACCATTACTATCTCTGCAATTACGGCGGCCACCACAAGCTTTAATACACCCGGATTTTTTAGAAGCAAACAAAGCGCGGCCGCCATAAGCGCTTTAATTACAAACGTGGCAGGCGCGTAAATGGCATAGCCGGGCAGATCCGCAAGCGCCGACCCCAGCGATGCGGAGATTACTGCAGGCCACCCCAGCACCAATGCAGAAATAATAATTACAGCATCTCCGAGATGCACATACCCGTGCATAAGCGGAACTTTTGGAAAATATGTAAGCACCGCTGTAAGGGCGGTAAAAAGCGCCGTGAGTACAAGCTTTTTGGTGTTCAAAGATGTCAACCTCCAAGAAAAACATTTAAAAAGCAAATTATGTATGATAAAAAAAATATATATTGCAATAGCATATAGCACAGTATTGCTAAGGCTCATTTGCATCCACAAAGCTGCCCCAACAGAATTAACATTAAACTGCAAGCAGCGGCACTTAATTCTGTATAGGAAATTCTACAAATGGGCTTTAGTTTATATACTAAGCTGCGGTTAAGCTATACTTTGCGTCTTTTAAGCAGAAGCACAAATTTTAACGCTATCAGCCGCAGTATTTTTTGGGCTGCGAACTCTTGCCATAAAGCTTAGCTTAGCGCATGGAGCTTATGATATATTGCCGCGTATTCCTCATCGCTGAGTATTTCGTCAGCAAGCAGTGCGTGTTTTGAAACATATCCGTTTTGCGGCCTCATAGAAATTATGCGCGCGGCAATGTCTTCCGCAATATCCGCGGCAAGCAAAGATTCAAGCGAGCAATAATTTATGTTTATACTGTCAAAATATTTGCCGTGCTCTGTATAGCCGATTATTATGTACGGCCTCAATAAATCCACTGCAAGCCCATCCGTTAAATCGTGTGCCGCTTGATCATGCAAGCCCGCATAACTCAAAAGTTGCCCGTAATCTGTAAAGGCTGAAATTGTATAATATCCTTCGCGCTGCACGGCACCGCCCACAAAGATTTCAACCTCAAAATCTTTGGCAGATGAAAATTCTATCGTTTCCAAGCTTCGCGGAGCTTGTTCAGGCGCATTTAACGGCGCGCGAAGCAGCAGCGGACATATTGTCATTATCACACCCGCAAAGACCAGAAACAAAAATCCCGCATCATACCGCCGCATAACGTGCACCTCGGCGCATAGTACTATGCAAAAACCAGCTTTAACATAGTACTATGCAGGTATTAAAAAGCCCCGCAACCATGCGAGGCTGAAAAATTACAGAACTTGATGACCGAACAGCACGCCCAAAACGCAAAGCACTCCGGAAACAAGATATATGATTCGCCATGCTTTTGCAGGCTTTAGTTTTGAGGCAAACATCCAGCCGCTGAGCAGTACGGCAACCAACAACATGATATCCTTTATCAAGCTGATTGTGCCAATAACATTACCTGGCAAAATTTTGTATAATATTGCCACCAGCGCGGCTAACAACACCGCAATAAACGCACAAAGCCGCGCAAATACGCTGAAATCTCTCTTCATACTAACTCCTGTTTATTTTTCTATAGTACATAATTTTTTTTATAGTATATCAATTTGCTGCAAATTTGTCAATCTGAGATACGTTATATCAGTTTTATGCAAAGCTGCCTGCTGCATTCGCAGAAACAACGGCACAGTCGTTGCAATAGCAAGACCGTATATATCCCTCGCTTAAATGGATTCGCCTGTGCGCAATCTGTCTAAAGCTTCCTGAAAATATGAAGGCGGCGGCGCGGAAAAATTCATATTTTCACCGGTTCGGGGGTGTACAAATCCAAGCTTTGCCGCGTGCAGAAGTTGACCGTTTAAGGCATAGCGCGGTTTACGCGCGTTGTATGCAGGGTCGGCAGTTATCGGATGGCCGGCATATTTGCAATGCACCCTTATCTGGTGGGTGCGTCCGGTAGCAAGCTCAAGCTCAAGGAGGGTGTTTGAATTATAACGCTCAAGTACCTTGTAATATGTGAGCGCAGGTCTGCCCGAACTCACCAAAGCCATAAGCTTTCGGTCGGACGGGCTTCTGGCTATAGCTCCCTCATATTTTCCGGCATCCTGTTTTACAATGCCGTCCACTACGGCAATATAAATGCGTTTGCAGGTTTTCTTTTCAATCTGCGCGGCAAGGCTGCGATGCGCGGCGTCGTTTTTTGCAACAACCAAAAGCCCCGACGTGTCTTTATCGAGCCGGTGAACGATTCCCGGCCGGATAGCCCCGTTTATTGCGCTCAGGCTGTCGAGATGAAAAAGCAGCGCGTTTACAAGTGTTTTGTCGGGGTTCCCCGCGGCGGGGTGCACA
This sequence comes from uncultured Clostridia bacterium, assembly GCA_964587785.1. GTDB lineage: Bacteria > Bacillota > Clostridia > Christensenellales > HGM11417 > CAZPMG01. Next base: position 11,030 of record CAZPMG010000019.1, on the reverse strand, counting down.
GTCATTCCCTGCGGTTTGTTTACGACAGCAAGGTCGCTGTCCTGATATATAATCTCTATGGGAATATTCTGAGGCTGCGCTTCAAGTGTCTTTGGCTGCGGAATCACATATTGCACCGTATCCCCAACCTTTAGGGCTCTGCCGCTCTTAGTAGCAGTCTCGCCGTTGACTGTCACGTTGCCATCGCCTATCATGTTCTTAATATGCGAGCGCGACAGGCCGGTTTGCTCGGATAAAAATACATCCAATCTTTGGCCGGAGAGGGTTATGTTGAGCGTTTGCGGCTGTCTGTTCATTTAATGCCGCTATCCTCCTCCGCATCGTAATCGCCGGACGCGCTGTCAGCGACTGCGCTTCCGTCTGCAATTCGGGTTTCTTGTTCAGTTGTTGTTTGGTCGTTGTTTCCCTCTTCTGCGTCGGATTCTCCGCCATATGATTCAATATCTACAGTTTGTGCATTCACTGATTTATAATTAAAGTGCGCGTCCTTGAAAAAAAACAGAAAGTATACGGCGAATAGCACCACGCCTATTGTAAGCGATGCATCTGCTACATTGAATACCGCGTTAAAGGAAAAGCCGTCTAAAAAAGAAAAGCAAATAAAGTCACGCACATACCCCAAATAAATCCTGTCAATAAAATTGCCCAGCGCGCCCCCGATTATCAAGGCAAAGGAAAGATTGAGCAGCGCATGATTTCTGCCGTAGCGCCAGAGCACAAATAAAAAGACCAGCAGAGAAACTGACGTTACAACAATAAAAAATTGTATGGAATATTCCCAATCACCTAAAAAACCGAAAGCCGCACCGGTGTTCTTGACGTACCTAAAATCCACTATGCCCGGTATGATTTGCATGGGTTGAGTCAAAGCCGCAAGGTCCGCAGCCGCCCATGTTTTTGAAAGCAGGTCAATTATTAGGATTGACGCAATTACCGATACAGCAATAATATAAGACATTTTTAAACCAACCTGTACTAAGATCCGGCAAGCACTGCGCAACCAAGGAGCCGCCAAGATTATTTTGAATTCCCTTGCCTAATATAACTATTTTCGTTTAAGTTATTTTTATAGTATGCCGGCATGAATTAATTGTTGTCTTGCCGGCGTGACCGCGCGCTTTTCGTAAACTGTTTAAAAGCGTGGCTTTTTGTCTTTATAAACACATTATAATTATACATGATTTACATTTTATTGTAAATTAATAAGCGCACAAAAATAGTTTTGACATTAAATATAAGCGTGATGTT
>CAZPMG010000019.1:0-9682 GCA_964587785.1 uncultured Clostridia bacterium | reverse complement strand
TTACCATTACTTTTGTGTCATTATGTTTACGCCGTCGGGAGCGAGCAAATAGAGTCCACTTTCAATGGGAAATATACAGCCGGACAGCGCGTATATTGCGCCGCTTACAAAGTCGATAATGCGCTGACCCGTGCCCGCCTTTATGCCCTTTAGATTGAGGATAACCGATTCGTTGCGTTTTAAATGATCGATTATCGTCTGCACGTCTTCATATGAATTAGGCGAAAACACCAGCAGATTAGACATAGAGCGGCCGTCCGAAAGACCGCTGAACTTTGCGCCGCTGCCTTGCTTTCCCGAAAAAACGCCGCGTGAGGAATTATCTTCACTTTTTTTATACTCGATTCCCCTAAAAAAGTTGTCAAACAGCCCCATAAGGCCTCCCTACCCAAGGCATCAAACCCTTTCGCCAAAAAGCGCACGGCCCAGCCTTACCATATTTGATCCGCATTCCACGGCAAGCGCATAATCGTCTGACATACCCATTGACAATATGCGCAAGTCGCTAAACTCAGGATTTTCTTTTAGTTTATCATATATATGTTTCATTTGCAAATAGTAACGCCTATTTAAGGAAAAATCCTGCTGCACGGGCGCCACCGTCATTAGCCCTACAGCCTTGACATGCGGAAACTTTTGCAGCTCTCGTAAAAAGCTCTCTGCGCCATCAGGACTGATGCCGCTTTTTGTAGGTTCGGACGCTATATTGATTTCCACAAGGCATTCCATTGTGCGGCCTATGACAACGCAACGTTTTTCCAGCTCCGCTGCAAGCGGTATGCGGTCAAGACTTTGGACAAGATCAACCTTATCAACTATATATTTGACCTTGTTTGTCTGCAAATTTCCGATAAAGTGCCAAGTTGTATCCACCCGACCATGTTTTTGCAGCAGCTCCTGCACACGGTTTTCGCCGCAAATAAAAATACCGCTCTCCTGCAATCCCGACAGCCTGTTTGGCGGAACGGCTTTAGATGCGGCTACAATGGTAACTTCGCGCGGGTGGGCACCGCTAACGGCACACGCCCTTATTATATTGTTTTTTATCTCTTCCACAGTTTGGAGCATTCAAGCACCGCCCTTAGGTTTATAGCTGTCGTTTCCTGGATATTACCGCCAGCACCGTCTTGCCGTTCTGGTAATAGTTAAGACTCTCTGCAATACTCTTTACAATAAAGATTCCGCGGCCGTGGTCTGCCCTTATGTCGGGCTGGTTGTATACAGTTTTGCAGTCAAAGCAATTGCCGCCCACTACGTTGATATACACACGGTCACAATCAAGCTCAACGCTTACTTCCGCAGCCGACTTTGAATGCTGTAAAATATTGCCAGCAAGCTCAAAAATCGCTAACTTTATATCGTAAAATATTTCCTTATCCGTTTCACCTTTTACCCTGAGGTATTCGGAAAGTTCCGCGGACAAAGTGGAAAGATCATTAAGTTTTTTTATGCAGTGCCTATACACACGCTTTCCCCGCAAATCAAGGTATTGTAACAACGGCCGCCATAGAGTAGGTCCGTTAATTATAATATACCCTTTTTACGCGCGTTCAAACATGTTTTTCAGTTTTTGGATAATTTTACGCTCCATGCGCGATATGTACATCTGCGATACTCCCATAGTTCCCGCAAGCTCTGTCTGGCTCATGTTGTCGTAAAACCTTGCGCGGATAAGTTTTTGCTCTTCGGGAGAAAGCTTTTTGAGCGCGGAATACAGCGCTTCCTTGTCTTCAAGCGTATCAAACGGATTCACAGGGTCGGGTATCACCTCATAGAGTGAGGTGTCTGAATCTACAATCGTAGAGTCAAGCGACACGGTGTAAGAGGTCAATTCCATTGCCTCCAGCACCTCTTCCAAGCTGTAACCCGCGCTCTGTGCGATTTCCTCCGTAGTGGGCACCCGCCCCAGCTTGTTTGTAAGATTTGTTATCGCCTTGCGGACATTCATCAGGATTACGCTGTTTTTACGACCCATGCGGATAAGCCTGCTCTTGTCGCGGAAATAGTTTTTAAGCTCGCCGAGTATGGACGGCGTGGCAAAAGTGGAGAACTTAAGCCCCTTTTCCGGGTCAAATCTCTCCACCGCGCGGATGAGAGCAAGCGAAGCCACTTGCAGCAAATCATCGTATTCCACACCTCTGCCGCTCATCTTCTTTGCCAGAATTTCCGCGATATATAAATTTTTGCTTACAATCTCGTTTCTTGAACGCTCATCGCGCGTCTGCGCGTAGGAGCGAAACATGTCTTCAAGATTTTCAGCTTTTCCAGCCTGACTGTACATTCCGCCGCCTTTTATATTTCCTTAATAAAACTGATTTTTTGTATTAAGCCCTCGTGAGAAACAAACTCAGTGCTGTCACTCAGCGCATTGAGCAGCATTACGCTCAGATCAAAGGTCTCGCCTTCTGCCATATGTTCGTCTCCGCAGCTTATGCCGGAAACCTCCATGGCAAGTTTATCCTCAAAGTCAAAGGATATCTCCGCCACGCAAAAATTTTGCCCCAGCAGTATATTGCACGCCTCGGAAACGCACAACTTTACGTCCTCTGTCTGGTCAATGTCCAGCTTTAAAATGCTGCATACCACTCCGGCGGTTAAGCGCGCGGATACCACGCATTCACTGATAAGCGGCAAGGATAATTTGATGCGTTTTTTCATTCCTGCCTCCTTATTCAATGGTGATTACCGTATCCAATGCGGTTATGGAAAAAAGCTTTTTAATGCGTTCCTTTGCATTGACAAGCTTTACATTCAGCCCAAGGCTGTCCGCATACTTATTTACGATAACCATTGAGCCAAGCGCGGTGGAATCAATAAAGTCCAGGTGTGAGCAGTCAAAGACAACGTCTTTCTTTTCCTCTGCGATAATCTCCATGCAGGTGTTTTTGAAGTTGCTGGCATTGACTATGTCTATATCACCTTTGAGCTCAATGTAAACCTTGTTGTCCGTTTTTTTTACTGCGTATTCCACTTGTCATATCCTCCTGACAGTTATGCGAAAAACCCTCTTTCCTGTTATTATACTATACTTTTAAAAGTTGCACAATGTTTTTTGCATTGCCGTCATATTTTTTTTAAAAACTTACTTAAAGACATTATACCACATCCTGCTACGCTTATTGTAACAAACTTGTGGAATTTTTTTGAACAGTTTATGTGTTGCAAGTGAAAATATGCAGATATAACCGGCTTCATCCAAGTTTGACCTCAAACAGTATGTACGCCAAATTCGCATATCAAGTTCCGCAATAAAAAGAGGTTGAAAAGAGCGCATAGTACTATGCAAAAGGGGCGATTGCTGCAGTACTATGCGCAGGGAACATATAAGACTAAGATTTAAAAAAATATCGAATGCGATTATACCATGCAAATAGCTTCCATATTCTATCGGCTAACGGTGGGTACCAGCCGAAAATATGCTTAATTTTTGAAACAATTATTGTTTTTCCGGTTTATCTTTTTTTGATTTTTCACCGGACAATGCGGCCGTTGAGGATACCAGTGACTGCAACTCTTGCAAAAAACTGGTTGTATCCTTAAACTGACGGTATACAGACGCAAAGCGTATGTAGGCGACCTCATCTATTTCCTTGAGACCGCTCATGACCATCTCGCCGATTGCCTTGCTTGTAACTTCCTGATCGAGCGAATTATAGATTTGTTTTTTTATGGACGCCACAAGTTCATCTATTTTGTGTATTGGTACCGGCCGCTTTTCACAGGCCTTTATGATGCCGTTCTTCAGCTTGTTCTCGTCAAATGTCTGGCGGTTACCGCTGTTTTTTACCACCAAAACAGGCGTGTTCTCCACTGTTTCATAAGTAGTAAAACGCTTTGCACAGGCGGTACATTCACGACGGCGGCGTATGATTGTAGAATCCTCTGCTGACCTTGAATCAAGCACCTTGCTTTCTGTGCAGCCGCAAAACATGCATTTCATATTGTTTCCCCTAATTGCTTTATTTTTATGATAAGATAGCAGAAATTAACATTCTACCCATTGCTGATTTATCAAAACAGCGGCGACAATAAACGGAACACCCTCTGCAAAATTTTGCGGTGAATCGGCCTTTTGCGTATGGCTTCCATATCATATAGCTTGCTTTCCTCAATGTCGCGGTCAAAACCCTGTGTTAATTTGCGGTTTACCTCGCGGTCATAGACAAATGCCGTAACCTCAAAGTTCAGCCTAAAGCTGCGTATATCAATATTAAAACTGCCCACGCTGGAAATCTCATCGTCTATCAGCAGCACTTTGCTGTGCATGAAGCCTTTCCAGAGATAAATTTTACAGCCGGCGGCAGCAAGCTCATTGGCATAGCTCATTGTGCAGTTATAGACGATGCGTTTGTCAGGCACGCCGGGAATAATTATGCGTACGTCCACATTTGAGCGTATAGCCGCTTTTATCGCCTCCATAAATACCTCGTCGGGTATGAGGTAAGGCGTTTGGATATAGACCCTTTTGGATGCGGAATATATCGCCTTTATATAACACGATTGTATTATGGGGTCGGGACTGTCCGGGCCGTCTGATACAATTTGAATGGGAAGCAACGGGTGCGCCTCGGTTGTTTCGGCATACGGCTGCGGCTGAATTGCTTGCTTTTTAGAGGCAAAGTTGAAATCCTCAACTATACGAAGGTTGAGCAAAAACACCGCCTCACCGCTTATGCGCAGCGTAGTGTCGCGCCAATACTTGATCTTGGACAGCCCCAGATATTGCTCTCCTATGTTGGCGCTGCCTATATGCCCGATTTTGTTGTCGATTACAACAATTTTGCGGTGATTACGGTAGTTGAGATTGATGTTCAAAAATTTAAAGCGGGATGGAAAAAATTTAACCACCCTGCCGCCTGCTTCACGCAGCTCATCAAAAAACTCATTATACAGCAGCACACTTCCAAAATCGTCATAAACCAGATTTATCTCTATGCCCTGCTTGGCTTTTTTGATCAGAAGCTCTCTCAGCCTCTCTCCGCATTTATCAGGACGTATTGCAAAAAACAGCAGGTTTATAAACTTTTGCGCGCTGTCTATGTCACGCATAAGCACTTCAAACTGCTCAATATTATCGGTAAAAACCTGTACGCTGTTGCGCAGTGAAAATAAGCTCTCGTTATATCGAAGGTTGTATTTGACCAGCGAGGTAACCTGAGATTGGGCATCGCTTGCGTTTATCAGCTCAATCTGGCGCATAATCTCACTGCTGTAGCGCGCATCCTCGTGAAAGCGGTTGAAATATCTTGCCTTTCGCCCGAACACCGGCCCTCTGCCAAACAGAAGATAGAGCACAAAACCTATGGGAGCGGGGAACAAAAACAACGTAAAAACCCAAACTATGGAGTTGGTATGGTTTTTGCGCTCAAAGAAAACTATCAAAAACAGCGCGACAAGGTTGAGCAGATAGCCAAGAATCGTAAGCACCGTCTTTAAGTCCATAGTTTCGATTAAGTTATACAGGCTTCTTATCATCAGCCTACCTCATCGCTGTTATAGTCATTAAACTCCGACTTTGCCACAGATTCGTATGGTATCTCTCGAATCAAACAGACAAATGCGCAACCAAAGCGAGTGCGCTAAAGGCTCACAGTTTGCAGCTTTTAGACCAAATAGACACCGTATATGTGATAATTAAAATATTTATTGACTAATGCTATCGCAAAACTAAATTATTGTACGCATAAACGAGAGGCGGCTTTCCGCCAACGTTTCGGCTTGCAGCACTGCTGGTTTTGTCTATATTTGCAGCGTTACTAATCTGTTGATATAATAACATAACTATGCATGTTATAGCAACACAATAATCAGCTGCCGCACTGCTTCTGCGGTAATTCTGCGGCTGAAACCAGGCTTTTACCGCAGTATATGGTGACATTCTCCTGTTTCTTTTTTGTTTAATGCAGATTACCGTATGTGTTTTATTTGAAATAACGCACTCCGCACTCAAAAATTTTCATGTCAAAATTACCCGTGCAGTTTTTATAAAGGTTTTTCCCGAATCTCTCGCTGTGACCCATCTTGCCAAACACACGGCCGCAGGGCGAGGTTATACCCTCAGCCGCAAACTTTGAGCCGTTGGGATTAAACGGGGAGACCATGGTGCTCTTGCCGTGACTGTCGGCGTACTGCGTGGCAATTTGTCCGCGTTTTATTAAATCGGCAAGCTGTCTGTCTGTGCAGACAAACCTGCCCTCGCCGTGAGAGACGGGCGCTGTAAAAATCTCGCCCGGGCGCACATCCCATAGCCAGGGAGACTTGGTAGACATCACTCTGATACGTACAAGTTGAGATACGTGCCTGCCGATAGTATTAAATGCAATTGTGGGCGAACCCTCCTCAAGTTCGGTTATTTCGCCAAAAGGCACAAGCCCCAGCTTTATCAGCGCCTGAAATCCGTTGCAAATCCCCAGCATAAGCCCGTCACGATTTTTTAAGAGCTCGGTTACACTGTCTTTAATGCGCGGGTTGCGGAAGGTTGTGGCAATCAGTTTGCCCGATCCGTCCGGTTCGTCGCCGCCGGAAAAACCGCCGGGCAGCATAACTATTTGGCTTCTGTCTATGCCTGCGGCAATACCTCTTACGGCTTCGTCGATATCGGATGGAGTAAGGTTTTTTATCAAAAACTCCTCTACCTCTGCGCCCGCTTGTTCAAACTTGCGCGCGGTATCCCACTCGCAGTTTGTTCCCGGAAAAACCGGCATAAAGACTCTTGGCCGTGCGCTTTTTATTCTGCTATATACACGCTTTTCAGGCGCGCAGTCATAGGGCGCAAACAACACTTTAGATGAAGATAAAGGTTGTTTTTCTGTGCGGTACACCCGCTCTAATGTTCCTGTAAACGCCGCAATTGCCTCTGTATGCGACAAACGCACTCCGTCGACCAAAAAGGCGCTTGCCTTTACCGTGCGCGCAACAGGTCGGGGTTCAAACTCGGACAGCGCGGAAATATCGGATGCGGATACTATAATATCCCCGTGGCAATCCTGTAAAAGCTCTCCGAACGGTATAAGAAATTCTATACCCGCAAGGTTTCCAAGTGCGCTCTTTACCACCGCGGCAAACACTCCGCCTTCCTCAGTTACTGTTGCAAAACCGATGTTTTTACCGTTGATATTTTTGTGCAGGCAATCAAACAGCTTTCTCGCATATGCCGCGTCAGGCACGCCGTATTCATCGCGCGGAATGTGCAGTAAGTGCAGCATACCTTGGTCCGGGCCCAATACATTTGTAATAAGGCTGCCGGCATCCGCTGCTCCCAATGCAAAGGATATCAGTGTGGACGGAACGTCAATATTTTCAAACGTGCCGCTCATGCTGTCTTTTCCGCCTATTGCCGCGCACCTAAGTTCAAGCTGAGCGTACAGCGCACCCAGAAGTGCCGCCGCGGGCTTTCCCCAGCGCAGAGGATCGTCTTTCAAGCGCATAAAATATTCCTGAAAGGTAAGATAAATTTTGGCAGGGTCAACGCCACAGGCTACGAGTTTAGAAACCGATGAAACAACCGCGGTTGCCGAGCCGGCAAAACACGATTTGTCCATGAGATGCGGATAACAGGCAAAAGCCGCCACGGTTGCCGTGCCTGTCTTGCCGGAGGCGGGAATCATCGCCGCCATGGCGATATTTGGCGTAAGCTGAAACTCACCGCCGAAAGGCATATACACCGTTCCGGTGCCCACTGTGCTGTCAAAGAGTTCGCTTAAACCCTTTTGGCTGCATACGTTTAGCTTGGAAAGCTCGCTTGACAGCCTATGCTTAAGCGTCCTGCCTTTCAACGGCAATTCGGATACGGGCGCGGGCTTTTCCTCGGTAATAACTGCCTCGGCATACTGCCTTACGCCGTTTGTATTTAAAAATTCACGCGAGAGATCAACCGTGAGCTGACCGCGGAATCTCATCTGCATTCTGCCGCTATCGGTCACCTTGGCAATGACGCTTGCGGACAAGTTTTCCGACCTGCAAAGCCGGGTAAAAAGCGAAACATCCTGCGCGCTTATCACCACCGCCATTCTTTCTTGCGATTCAGAGATGGCAAGCTCTGTGCCGCTTAGTCCCTCATATTTTTTTGGAACTGCGTCCAAATCAATCTCCAGCCCGTCTGCAAGCTCGCCCACGGCAACGCAAACGCCGCCGGCGCCGAAGTCATTACAGCGCTTTATAAGACAGGTAACCTCACGCCGCGAAAACAATCTTTGAATTTTGCGCTCGGTTATCGGGTCGCCCTTTTGAACCTCTGCACCGCAGGTCTTTACCGACTGCTCGTCATGAGCCTTGCTTGAGCCCGTGGCGCCGCCACAGCCGTCACGCCCGGTTTCGCCGCCTACAAGCACCACTACATCACCGGACGCGGGACGTTCCCGCCGAACATTTTCTTTTGGAGCCGCGCCCACCACAAAACCGGCCTCCAAACGCTTGGCGGCATAGCCGCTGTGGAATATTTCCGTAACCTGACCGGTTGCAAGGCCTATTTGGTTGCCATATGCCGAATACCCCGCAGCGGCGCCCTTGCTTATAACAACCTGCGGAAGCTTTCCCCGAATCGTATTGGAAACGTCCTCGGTTATGTCTGCCGCACCGCTTACACGCATTGCCTGATAAACATAAGCCCTGCCCGAGAGCGGGTCTCTGATTGCACCGCCCAAGCAAGTGCCGGCGCCGCCGTAGGGCTCAATCTCCGTGGGGTGGTTGTGCGTCTCGTTTTTAAACATTACCAAGAAATCGCGTTTTTCACCGTCTACGTCGACTTTTACATTTATGGAGCAGGCGTTTATCTCTTCGGATTCGTCTATATCACGTGCAAATCCGTCTTTTTTTAACTTTTTTGCCCCGATTGTAGCCATGTCCATAAGACAGGGATATTTACCTTCCTTGCCTGCGTGTATTTCCTCAAACAAATCGCGATATTTATGGTAAGTGCTTTTCAGCTTGGTGTTTTTGCTCTGTATGGTTATTTCTTTAAGCTCGGTAAAAAATGTAGTGTGCCTGCAATGGTCAGACCAGTACGTATCTATTACCTTCAGTTCGGTTTCCGTAGGCTGGCGGCTTTCAGAGATAAAGTAACCTTGCACAAATTCAAGGTCACTCATGCTCATTGCAAGCCCCCAATGTGCGTGAAACTGCTCCAAAGCGCGTGCATCCATATCAGTAAAGCCTGAGATCTCAGGTACGGCACCGGGATCGTCAGACAAAAACTCTAAAGTTTCAGGCAGTGCCATGGCAGCCTCGCGGCTCTCTACAGGGTTGATGAGGTAGTTTTTAATTTCCTCGAGTTTTGCTGCGCTTGCACCTTTTACCATGTATACCGTGGCACACCTTACCAGCGGCCGCGCTTTTTTTGTCAAAAGCTGAACGCACTGTGCGGCGGAATCCGCGCGCTGGTCATATTGTCCGGGCAAATATTCCACGGCAAAAACATCAGCGCCGGCGGGTGTAGGCAGCTGATAATAAACATTATCGCATGGCGGCTCAGAAAAAACCGAGTTTGCCGCGCGCTCAAAGTCTTCCCCTGTGATATTTTGCACGTCATAGCGCAAAAGCACACGCAACTCTTTGAGTTTTATGCCTAAAATTTCCGCAACGTCCTCGCGAACTTTTTGGGCGCGCACATCAAAGCCCGGCTTTTTTTCAACAAATAAACGGTAAATTTGCATGAAATCTCCCCGGCTTATATTGAAACCGCAGG
>CAZPMG010000018.1:20319-22381 GCA_964587785.1 uncultured Clostridia bacterium | reverse complement strand
CCGCCATGCCCGCAGCTTTTTGCGGGCATCATATTTTAATGCGGGCGGTCATAGATTATTAACATGCGGCGGGGCAGAGCTATATACCCGCGCCGGCGGAGGTAATCACTATGACCGGGACTTCAAGCGGTGGTATGCAGGTGGTAAAGAGCCTGCTGCTTGCAATGCTGTTTATATTTTTGGGTATGCTCATACACGCGGGCGCGGACAGGCTTTTGGGGCTATCCGACAACGCGATGCTGTTGATAAACCAAATAATCAAGGCCTTAGCGGTGTTCTTTGCCTGCCTGCTCTCCGTGCGCGGCGAAAGGATACTCTTCCGGTGCGTGGCGGTGGGCTTTTTGACACTGACTGCCGCCTACATATTCTTTGCGCTGCTGTCGCCCGACCGCGGAGTATTTACGCTGCAGCTGCTTCAAGAGAGCCTTATGGGCATCGCGCTTGGCGCGGTAAGCGGCGTGCTTACGGCAAGCCTCAGGCGTTAGCTCCCTGCGCTTTGTCCGCTAAATTTAACCGGCGGCCAAAAAAAGGAGCGCGCACAGCCAAAATAACTTGAAAAAATCCTGCCTTTGGTGTATAATTAATTCATCATTTCAAGTGTAAGGAGAACACCGATGAGCAGTATCAGAACATTGGCGCGCCACTGCCTGAGCAAAGACCAGGAGAACCGCGGCTGCGGCGAGTGCCGTTCCAGCTGCCAGTCCGCCTGCAAGACCAGCGCCACCGTGGGCAACCAGCATTGCGAGAAGAGGACGGGCCGCGAGGGCAATTTGGAGAAAAAGCAGCCCTTTTAAGCTGAACAGCCATGGTACACGCGTTTAGCTTTGAGGGAAGAAATTTTTTATATGACGTAAACAGCGGGAGCCTCCACGTATGTGATGAGGCTGCCTTTTTTGTTGCGCAAAAACGCGGCGGCAAGGACGTATTGCCGCCTGCAGGCGTTACTGCCGCAGCATTGGCACGCGCTCAAACGGACGTGGAAAGCCTTGCGGCAGAGGGGATGCTGTTTTCGCCTGAGATAAGCGCGGATTTTGACAGCAAGCCGGGCGATTTAAAGGCGCTGTGCCTGCACATAAGCCACAACTGCAATTTAACCTGCGGTTACTGCTTTGCCGACGGCGGCAGCTATCGCGGCTGCGCGGCGGATATGCCGTTTGACGTGGCAAAGCGCGCCGTGGATATGCTCATGCAAAGAAGCGGCGGCCGCAAAAATTTGGAGATTGACTTTTTCGGCGGAGAGCCGCTGCTCAACCTCGAAACTGTAAAGCGCACGGTAGATTACGCAAAGGAGCGCGCCCTGCGAGAGGACAAGCAGTTTAAGTTTACGCTTACCACAAACGGGCTGCTGCTGAGTGACAGTACAATAGATTATCTGTGCGCCGAGATGGAAAACGTCGTGCTCAGCATAGACGGCCGGCAAGAGGTGCACGACCGCGTGCGCAGGACGCGCGCCGGCGGAGGAAGCTTTGACCTGATACTCGACAAGTTTTTAAGGTTTAAACAGGCGCGCGGCGACAAGAGCTATTATGTGCGCGGCACGTTCACTTCGCAGAACCTTGATTTTTGCGAGGATGTGCTGTTTTTAAATGATTTGGGCTTTGACCAAATTTCTGTAGAGCCGGTGGTGCTGCCATACGGCCACGAGCTTGCCATAAAAGAGCATCATCTGCCGCAGATAGCGCGCGAGTATGAAAAGCTTGCGCGCATATACCTTGAGCGGCGCAAGACAGAAAAGTGGTTTAGCTTTTTCCACTTTGTAATAGATTTAGAAAACGGCCCCTGCCTTAAAAAGCGGCTGACGGGCTGCGGCGCGGGCGGCGAGTACCTTGCGGTCACTCCCTCGGGCGGAATATATCCCTGTCACCAGTTTGCCGAGGACAGCGGCTTTTTGACGGGCAATGTACATGACGGCGCGCTTGACGAGGGCGTGCGCGGCACTTTCTGTGCGTCCAGCCTGCTAACCAAGCCCGACTGCCAAAACTGCTTTGCAAAGTATCACTGCAGCGGCGGCTGCGCGGCAAACAGCATACATTATGCCGGCGGCATAAACCGCGCGCATACC
>CAZPMG010000018.1:11873-20219 GCA_964587785.1 uncultured Clostridia bacterium | reverse complement strand
AATACATAAATTTTAATATGTAATACATATAGCAAAAATTCTCCGCAAATTTCAATGCGCAAAAACTTGCGCTGTTACAGGAGTTGTTATGACAGAGACAATTGACGGCAAGGCGCCCGTTTTAAAAGAGGGCGCGGCGGTGCACGCGCTTGCGTATGTATCCGGCAACGTGGTGCTGGGCGAGGGCAGCAGCGTTTTCCCCGGCGCAAGCGTACGCGGCGACATGGCTGCCATAACCTTGGGCAAGTGCTCCAACGTGCAGGACAATGCCACGCTGCACACCACAGAGGGCATTGAACTTGTGGTGGGCGACTATGTGACAGTGGGGCACAACGCCGTTTTGCACAGCGCGCGCGTGGGCGACAACACTATAATAGGCATGGGAGCAATCGTGCTTGACGGCGCTGTGGTGGGCAAAAATTGCATAATCGGCGCGGGGTGCGTGATAGCGCCCGGAAAGCATGTGCCGGACGGCAGCATAGCCGTGGGCAATCCCTTTCGCATACTGCGTGAGCTGAGAGATTCGGACATAGCGGCAAACCGCAAAAACGCCGAGGAATACGTAATGCTGTCACGCAGGTTTGCAGGCGGCTGAAAGCTCAATTTCTTTTGCTAAATTTGGGTTTACTCGCCAAATTCTATTGACTATAGCGCGCAAAACCTTTATAATGTTGTAGAATTGCCAAAAAAGCAATGCCGAAAGCGCAAGGCAGAGTTTGTTTTGCGCGTGAAAGCGCGCGGCAAAGCACCTTGAGGTTTTTGATTAAACCGTCAACTTTTTTGCAAAAGCGTAAAACTTGCCGCGTCCCGGGCTACTGCCTGCAGACCGGCGCACCGCGCTCCCCGCTATCGGGTGCGCGCGCGTGTAAACGGCTTTTGCGGCAAGGCGAGGGCGGATGTACCGCCTGCCGGCGCCGGTATTGTCATCGGGCGCGCGCGGGCTTTGGCCGGGGAATATCTTTGAACCGTTACGGCGGTTTTTTTTGACCTGAAACACATATCTTTGACCTTAAACCGGCGCAAGGCAAGAGGCTGAGGAGGAAAGGCATGAAGGAAAGTAGGAAGCGGATGAGCAAGGGTAAGGCAATTACCGTGCTTGTCATACTGTGCGTATTAATCGCCGCGGCGAGCGTACTGACATTTTTGCCGTTTGATTACGGCGAAGACGGCATTTACCGTTATAAGTCGGTAGCAGGCGCAATAAGCCTGGGTATTGACCTCAAGGGTGGCGTGTACGTTGTCATGCAGCCCGATACGGCGGAGATGACCGACGAAGAAATCAGCGCTCTGAGCGACTCTACAATAGAGGGCGTAATAAATATCATACGCTCGCGGCTTGCGGGCAAGGGATATACCGAGGCCACCGTCGTGCGCCAAACCGATCTTTCCGGCGTGCCCAAAATCCGCGTGGAGATTCCCGACGTTGACAACCCCGAGGACGTGTTTGACATAATCGGGCGCTCTGCGGTGCTGGAATTCCGCCGCCCTGACGGCACGATCATATTTACCGGCAGCGGAATAGAGGACGCATATCTTGCCTCAGACCAAGATAACCAGCCTGCCGTCGGCGTTACGCTGAAGAGCGCCGCGCAGAAGGCGTTTGCCGAGGCAACAGAGCAGCTTGTAGGACAAGCCATAAGCATATACCTCGACGACGAGTTGCTTTCAAGCCCCAACGTTCAGTCTACAATTACCGATAAGCGCTTTATTATCACGGGCAGCGCCAGTTGGGAAGATGCAAACGATACGGCAATGCTTATAAAGAGCGGTTCGCTGCCCATAAAGTTTGCACAGATAGAGCCGCGTACCTTGAGCTCCCAGCTCGGGCAGGACGCCATTGACATGGGCCTTATCGCCGGCGCAATCGGCATCGGCCTGGTGTTTCTGTTCATGGGCATATACTATAAGGGCTTCGGCCTGTGCGCAAACCTTGCGCTGATAGTGTTCATAGTGCTGCTTCTGTTTTTGATGTCGCAGCTGCCCTGGGTTCAGCTGACACTGCCCGGCATAGCCGGCGTGGTGCTGTCAATCGGTATGGCGGTTGACGCAAACGTAATTATATTCGAGCGCATACGCGACGAGTACCGCTCGGGCAAGACGCTCCGCGCGTCCATAGACACGGGTTTCAAGCGCGCAATGGCTGCGATATTCGACTCCAACCTGACGCAGATTATCTCTGCCGTGGTGCTTTACTTCCTGGGCTCGGGCGCAATTCAGGGCTTTGCCATAACGGTGTTCATAGGCGTGCTGGTGTCGTTCTTCACCTGTCTTATCGTCACCAACACCTTCATAAGGCTGTTCCTTGCCATCAAGGAATCCGGCGACCGCTTTTACGGCATAAAGCGGGGGGAGGAAGTTTATGAATAACTGGCTTAAAAACTTAAAGGTAGTAGAAAAACACAGGTCCTTTTTTGTGCCGTCAATCGTGATTCTTGCACTCGGACTGGTGTTCTTGGTTGTAAACCTTTTCATGGGCAACGGCGCGCTCAATCTCGGCATTGACTTTTTGGGCGGCAGCATTCTCAACGTTGAGATAGGCCCCGGCCTTACCGAGGAAAACAAGGACCGCGTGGTTGACGTGGCGCTCGAGATGCTGGGCGAGATGGAGGTTACCGACATCACTCCCGTGCAGTTTACCGACGTCGGCGAAATGAACGGCGGATTCACGCTGCGCTATGCGATTCCAAGGGTAGTTGAAAACGGCGAGACGCTTGACGAACTTACCGTAATAAAGAGGATAGAGGACCACCTCAAGGCCACCGGCAAGGAAAATGAGGAAAGCCTTCAATACCGCGTGCTTGCGATAGTAAACGAGGGCCTCACCGAAAGCGACGATAACTACAGCGACCCCACGCGCGTGCGCGTGCTGCCCGAGACCGTATCCAGCCTGCAGTCTGCCGCGCTGGTGTGGGGCACGGTGCTCACCGTCGTGGTGTCTATCTTGGCTATGCTGATATATATCTGGTTCCGCTTTGAGATTGTCAGCGGTGTGAGCGCGGTTGTGGCAATTCTCCACGACGTGCTCATAATGACCGCCGTAATGGCAATACTGCGCGTTCAGATAAACTCAAACTTCATTGCCGCGGCGATAACCATAGTCGGTATTTCCATAAACAACACGATTATAGTGTTCGACCGCGTGCGTGAGAACCTGCAAAAGCTTTCGCTCAGCAACAAGTCGCCGACGTTCATCATCAACCTGGCGGTCAGGGAAACGCTGGTTCGTACGTTCAACACCGTAATAACCACGCTGTTTACAGTAATACCGCTGACCATACTGGGCGGCCCCGCCATACAGGAATTCAGCATTCCCATAATGGTAGGACTTGCGGCAGGTCTGTACTCGTCGCTGTTCATCGCTCCCACAGGCTGGGCGCTGTACAATGAATGGAAGATAAAGAAGACGGGCAGCAGCGAATATCTCAGAAAAAACAAAAAGATTCAGGAAAAGCCCGCAAAGCAGGCATGAACATCCGAATCTGTGGCAAATTTAAAGTTAATTGACCATTAAAGCGCAACCATTTGCCGCCCGAAATCATACACGGGCGGCAAAAGTTTTAGGCGGCGACAGCCGTCTATTCCAGCGGCTGCGGCTATAGTTTATTATTCCCGAGCCTATTATTCCAGCGGCTGCGGCTATAGTCTATGAAACTTAAACTTACAATAAATTTTTATACAAAGCGATAGTTATAATGCAGGATTTAGCACAAAAATTTAATATCCGCGGCGAGGTCATGGACATACTGATATCCCGCGGATACGATACAGAGGAAAAGCTCAGCCGGTTTTTGGATGCCGGCGCGCACAATTTCTCTGACCCGTTTCTGCTGTCGGGTATGCGCGAGGCAGTTGGCAGGATACGCGCGGCAATAGACGGCGGCGAGCAGATTGTCATATACGGCGATTACGATGCGGACGGCATCTGTTCGGTTACAATACTATACCTTGCGCTCACCGCCGAGGGCGCAAACGTAAACTGGTACATTCCCGAGCGTGAGGAGGGCTACGGCATCAACGAGGATGCCATAGAGTTTATAGTAAACGAATACTTTCCCGACCTTATAATAACCTGCGACTGCGGGATTTCCGCGCACGCCGAGGTAGAGCTCATCAAGGAACTGGGCGTGGACGTGATAGTGACCGACCACCACGAGCTTCCCGAGCTGCTGCCTGACTGCACGGTGGTAAACCCCAAGATAGACGGGCATGAGGACACTGCCGGCCTGTGCGGCGCGGGCGTTGCCTACAAGCTGATACACGCGCTGATAGGCGACAGCCGTGCGCGCGAATACCTTGACATAGCCGCAATCGCCACCGTTGCCGACAGCGTGGAGCTTCGCGGGGAAAACCGCGACATCGTGACCGAGGGGCTGCTACTGATAAACAAAAATCCCCGTCCGGGCATAGCCGCGCTCATATCCGCGTCGCAGCAGCCTGTCACCGCAATGACGCTTGCGTTCAGCGTTGTGCCGAGGATAAACGCAGCCGGGCGCGTGGGCGAGGCAAAGCGCGCGCTTTCGCTGTTTTTTGAGCGCGACACCCAAAGCATTGACGAGGTGGTTGCCGAGCTGAACGCCGCCAACACCGAACGTCAGGTTGTGTGCGAGAAGATGCTTTCCGAGCTTGAGGGCTCGGAGGAGTTTCAAACGCAGCTGCGCTCTGCAATAATGGTATTTGCAGACTCTAAGTGGCAGTCGGGCATAGTGGGCATTGTGGCGTCAAAGCTCAGCGAGCGTTATAAGCGGCCGGTATTTTTGCTTTGCGAAACTGACGGGCAATACAAAGGCTCCGGACGCAGCGTTCCCGACATAAACCTGTTTGAGCTGCTCTCATCCATGCAGGATATATTGGTTCGCTTCGGCGGCCACAGCCAGGCGGCGGGCGTTACCATAGAGAAAACCTCGCTTGACGAGTTTAAGCGCCGCGCAAACGAATATCTGCACGGCAAGTTTTCGCAGTATACCAAGGTTTCCGGCTCCTACGACATGGAGCTTGGCGAGGACGCGGTGGACTTGACGCTTGCGCGCGATTTACAGCTCTTAGAGCCCTGCGGAGTAGGCAACAGGCGCCCGCAGTTTCTGGTTACCGCGCGCAATATCGGCTGCCAGTCCATGAAAAAGCACGCCGCGCACCTGGTGCTGCGGCTCAAGGGTTTTGACGTTACGGCATTTAACTATGCCGCATACCGCGACCACTTCTCGGGCGACTTCAAAAAGCACCTGATACTTGACATATGCCTAAACGAGTACCGCGGCGGCCGCTATCTAAAGTGCATACTGCGCGAGTGCGAGCCTGTGTATGAGAGCGGCGGAGGACAGGACGAGCTGTTTGCGCAGCGCTACCTTGCCCAGCTTGAAGTGCGCTGCAAAGACATGCCGCGCTACAGTGTATACAGCGGTGCGCTTCCGGATGCCGTAGACGCAGCAGACGGACTGGGCACGCTTGCCGTGTGCAATCTTGCCTCCACGTTCGAGCGCTACAGCGAGGGCGGGCTGTCCGGCTATAACCGAGTGCTGCTTGGCACCAGCGACGGAAACAACCTAAGCCGCATAGTGCTGTCGCCGTCTGACGGCTTTGACTTTTCCAAATACGACAACATAGTTTTTTTAGACAGGCCGCTGTCCGGCGAATATATCGCCCACATAAACTCGCGCACGCGCGCAAATATATACATACCCGCCGCGCCGCCCCCACGCTTTTGGGAGCGGCATTCAATCTCCGCATCGCGCGAGGACATGGGCAGGGTCTACCGGGCGCTGCAAAGGTGCGCGCACAAGATAACCTGTCCGCAGCTGGTTTATGATGCGTATAAGCCGGTAAGTGAATATGACAGCGGCATAAGCTTTTTGCAGTTTTATGCTGCGCTCAGCGTGTTTACCGAGCTTGGCCTTGTGGAGATGCCCGAGGAGGGCAGGCTTACGCTTACTCAAAATAAGTCCGAGCTTGAATCCAGCGCGTTTTACCGCAGGCTGTGCCGGCTTTTGGAGTCATAACGGCAATTACACATTGCTCTGTTTAATAAAGCAGGCGGCAGTTTAAACAGCAAATAAGGCTGTATATTACGCAGACAATATATGTATATATAAGCTTACTCATCGGTTAAGGCAAAGCAACCTAAGCACCTTTTACTAATAAGGGGAAAATACGCGGGGATACCCGCCTGAAAAAAATTACAACTATGGACAATTTGCTCTCAAAAATGAAATACTATTATCCGGACGCCTATCACGGCGTGCTTGAGCGCGCCTACAATTTTTCCAAGGCGGCGCACAGCACGCAAAAGCGCGCATCCGGCGAGGAGTATTTTACGCATCCCTATTCCGTCGCAGAGATTCTCGTTGATTTGGGGCTTGACAAAGAGACCATAGCCGCGGCACTTCTCCACGACGTGGTAGAGGACACGCCGGTGACGCGCGAGCAGCTTAAAAAGGAGTTCGGCGACGAAATTTGCGCGCTGGTGGACGGCGTGACCAAGCTTGACCGCATATCCTTTGACTCCAAGGAAGAGGAGCAGGCAGAGAACCTGCGCAAGATGTTTTTGGCTATGGCAAAAGACGTGCGCGTGGTGCTCATCAAGCTTGCGGACAGGCTGCACAATATGCGTTCGCTGTCATATCTCACTCCCGAGCGCAGGTATGCCATGGCGCGCGAGACGCTTGACATCTATGCGCCGCTTGCCGGCAGGCTGGGTATCTCCAACATAAAGAGCGAGCTTGAGGATTTAAGCCTGAAATACCTCGAACCCGAGGCATACGACTATCTGATTTCGGCAATCGCGCAAAAGCGCTCCGAGCGCCAGGAATTTGTAAATGTAATAATAAACGACATCGCCGTCATGTTAAAGGAGCTGGAAATCACCGGCGAGGTTTTCGGCCGTCCCAAGCATTTTTACAGCATCTATAAAAAGATGAAGAACCAAAACAAGTCGCTTGATGAAATTTATGACTTGGTTGCCGTGCGCATACTCGTACAGGACATACGCGACTGCTACAACGTGCTGGGCACAATCCACACCAAGTGGAAGCCCATACCCGGCCGGATAAAGGATTATATCGCCACACCAAAGCCCAATATGTATCAGTCGCTGCATACCACGGTTGTCACCAACTACGGCCAGATATTTGAAATACAGATACGCACATACGATATGCACCGCATTGCCGAGTTCGGTATTGCCGCGCATTGGAAATACAAGGAGTCGCGCAGCCTTGCGGTGTCGCAGTCGGAGTTTGAGAAAAAGCTTGACTGGATACGCGAGATAATGGAATATGAGGGCGAGCTCAAGGACTCGCGCGATTTTTACAACAACTTAAAGGGCGACCTCGTGCAGGGCGAGGTGCTTGTGTTTACGCCCAAGAGTGACGTAATCTCGCTGCCGGCGGGCGCAACTCCCATTGACTTTGCCTATCAAATACACAGCGGCGTGGGCAACAAGTGCGTGGGCGCCAAGGTAAACGGCAAGATGGTCAAGCTGGATTCCACGCTGCAGACGGGCGACGTGGTAGAGATAATCACCAGCCAGAGCGCCAAAGGCCCTTCATGGGACTGGCTTAAGATTGCAAAGAGTTCGGGCGCAAAGGGCAAAATCCGCCAGTTCTTCAAGCGCGAGATGAAGGAGGAAAACATCCGCCGCGGCCGCGATATGCTGGAGCTTGACGCAAAGAAGAAGGGATATGTGCTGTCCGATTTGCTTGCCGAGCCCGCGTTGCGCGCGATTTACGAGCGCTATTCTTTCCAAGGCTTTGACGAACTCTGCGCGGCGATAGGCTACGGCGCATTTTCCGTAAATCAGGTGATGTTCCGCCTGGTAGACTACCGCAAGCGCCTTACGCAAAAGCAGGAAAAGACCGCATCCAGCATAGTCAGCCGCAGCCAAAGCCCGGCGGGCAGCGTAATAATAAAGGGTTATGACGATTTGCTTGTGCGCTTTGCCGGCTGCTGCAACCCCGTGCCAGGCGACACAATACTCGGGTTTATATCCCGCGGCCGCGGCGTTTCCGTGCACCGCAAGGGTTGCCCCAACCTCAAGTCGGCGGAAAAGGAAAGGCTGGTCGAGGCGTCCTGGGCGGGCGTGCCCAGCTCGGTGTTTACCGTCAGCCTGCAGATTGTGGCAGAGGACTCTCCCAACCTGATGATGCAGATAACGGCAATCATAGCCAACATGAAACTCAACATGACCTCGCTCAACGCGCGCGTTGACAAGCGCGGCGACGCGGTGATAAACATTGTGGTTCAGATATCCAACATAAACGACAAGGATACCTTAGTAAAGCGCCTGCTGGAAAGCAGCCACGTCAAAAACGTGTTCCGCGCAACCACATAACAACCAAAAGCAGTATAATTTTA
>CAZPMG010000018.1:3176-11773 GCA_964587785.1 uncultured Clostridia bacterium | reverse complement strand
TATAGTCCGCTCTGCGGCTGCTACAATATATCCCGCCTTTTGCGGCACATAAAAGCCGCGGGCAATAACTCATTTACGGAGGCAAACAATGCAAATGCTCCATTACCGCACCGGCCCGCTCTCCGTCAACACCTATGTTGTGTATGACGAAAGCACCGGCCGCGGTTTCATAATCGATCCCGGCGGCAGCTATAAGCGCTTATCAGAGGATTTGTCCGCCAAAAATATTACCGTAGAGGCAGTGCTGCTCACGCACGGGCACTTTGACCACACCGGCGCGGCAAAGGAATTTCAGGATGCCGGCGCAAAGGTATACATCCACTCTGCGGATGCGGATATGCTGCACGACGGCAGCAACCTCGGCAGCACTTTCGGCGGCAAAAATCCGCCCTTTCATGCGGACGTACTGCTGCACGGCGACTGCACAATCGTGGTCGCAGGCATAGCCTTGCAGCTGATTCATACCCCCGGACACACGCCCGGCTGTATATGCCTGTTGGCCGGCGGCAAGCTGTTTTCCGGCGACACGCTGTTTTTACTGTCCGTGGGAAGGACGGACTTCCCCGGCGGCAACACCGAGGATTTGCGCGCCTCGCTGGCAAAGTTGTTTGCGCTTGACGGCGACTGCGAGGTTTACCCCGGGCACGACGCATTTACCACGCTTGATTATGAAAGAAAAAACAACCCGTATTCAAGCGGCAGCAGCATATAAGCTTTTGCAGCCGCTGCCGATTTGCGGGTATTTTGAGCGTACGGTTACAGCGGTTGTTTCGCTTGAGCTGTGCAATAGTAATTACTATAATGCCGTCTAATGCGCGCCGGATATGACCGCAGAGCAATGCTTAGCCGGCACTGTTCAAGCGTTTGTGCGGCAATTACAGCGGTTTATACGCAATGCCTTCAATAATTTTACAATTTACAGCTTTAAACAGAACAATTTTTGGAGATGTTTTTGATAAAGTCTGACAAGCCTTATCTTGAAAACGAGCTGGGTGACATAGCCCGCCTTTTTTTTGCGCGTGACGATGACGTGCAGATTTTTGCGCGCACTCAAACGGACGGCGAACGCCTGTCCGGCGAGATAACCGTGCGCGCCGGGGGCAAGGTGCTCAGCTGTGCATATAGCGAAAAGGACAAGCTTTTAAGCCAAGGCGGATTCATTCCCCGCCGATTGGAAAAGCGTGCGGCAAAGGCCGCGCTGTATCAACTGCTCAGCCGCGGCTTCCCGGTGAGTTTGCCGTACGGCGCGCTCACCGGCATACGCCCGTCAAAGCTGCTGCGCCAAATCAGGGCAGAGCGCTCGAATGCAGACGAGTATATGACCGATTATCTCTGCGTATCGCCGGAAAAACTGCGGCTGCTCGGCGACATTGAGCGCGAGCAGTCGCCGTATATTGCGCAGGGAGAAGGCCGTTGCGCGCTGTATGTAAACGTGCCGTTTTGCCGCGGCAGGTGCAGCTACTGCTCTTTTGTTTCCTGCGACATAACCAAGGCGGGCGGTCAGCTTGCCGGGGACTATGTCCGCGCGCTTGTGAGCGAGATAGCCCATGCAAGGGCGCTCATAGCCCGCGAGGGTCTCAGCGTAGGCAGCATATATGTGGGCGGGGGCACGCCCTCGTCGCTGGAGCTTTGTCAAATACAGACGCTGCTTGAGGCAATAGGCAGCCCGGGCGGCGCAGAATACACATTTGAGGCAGGCCGTCCGGACAGCATAACCCCGCAGCTGCTTGAGCTGCTGAAAAGCGGCGGCGTATCGCGCATAAGCGTAAACCCGCAGACAATGCACGCCGACACGCTCAAGGCAATAGGCAGGGCGCACACTCCTGAGGATTTTATCCGCGCATATGAGCTTTCAAAAAAATACGGTTTTTTGATAAACACAGACCTTATAATGGGGCTTGAGGGCGAGGACGCGGAAATGTTCGCGCAGTCGCTGGGCGGCGTAATCGCGCTGGGCCCGGACAATGTAACCGTACACGCGCTTGCCCTCAAGAGCGGTTCAAGGCTAAAGGAACAAAGCGTCCGCCGTCCTGACGCGCCGCAGGCCGAGCATATGTCCGGCCACGCTTACCGCACGCTCACAGCCGCGGGCTACAGCCCGTATTATACCTACCGTCAAAAATATTCCGCCGGAAATTTGGAAAACACAGGCTACTGTACGCCGGGCAACGCGTGCTTATATAACATGGACAACATGGAGGAGCTTTGTTCGGTAATAGCCTGCGGCGCAAACGCAATTACCAAGCGCGTCAGCCGCGGCGGCGAGCTTATCACCCGCAGCGCAAACCCCAAGGACATACCCACTTACATTGAAAAACTGGACGCCTGCATGGAAAAAAAGCGCGCGCTGTTTGAACAGGGCGATTGAGCATACGGATTGGCCGTGCCCGGCGGTTAATTAACATTTTTGCAAGTAAGAGTTTGTAAAGTCGATTTGCCGCGTACGGCGGTTAATCCGCATCAATTTGAGCAATACTATATGCGCAAACAGCAAACACGGGCGCGGCATTAAATGCGCAAACATCAAGCGTCCCCGCGGCTTACTGCGGTTTATTTAATTAGCGCGCGCCGCCCCAATTCACTTTACAAACCCCGGCGCTTATGCTAAAATTATTTTGTACCGCACCCGAGGTTTGGGGAGTCTCCTGTCCCTTGCTTTGTCTGCGGAAAATTATGCGGAGCAAGTCCGCAGGTATGCGGGGGCAAAGAGCCGCCCGCGCAGGAGGTATAAATTATGGAACACGACAAGAAGGGCATCATCGATGCCTATGCCCGTCACGAGGGCGACACCGGTTCGCCCGAGGTGCAGATAGCGCTGCTCACCGCACGCATCAACCACCTCAACAAGCATCTTGACACAAACAAAAAGGACGCGCACTCTCGCCGCGGACTGCTCAAGATGGTAGGTGCCCGCAGAGGCCTTTTGAACTATCTCAAGAGCAAGGACATCGAAAAGTACAGAGAGATTTTGGTAAAATTAGAACTCCGTAAGTAACGGGACTCAAGGCGGAAAATATGGGAGTATTTTTCCGCCCTTTTTTTTGGCGTGCGCGGGCGTGTAAATTTTGAGTTCGCAGAATTTGCCCGGATGGTTTGGGTAAGCTTTTAAGTGCGCTCAGATAATTGAGGTAAAAAATTTGCGGGAAGCGCGTAATCTTAGCCCCATAAATAAACCGCCGCGATTTTTTCGGATTAAATACAGAAAAAAAGATTATAATATATAGGCGGCGAGCGCCCTATATAAACATTATAAAATAAAAACAATATTATACAAAGGCAGCCCAAGCAACCGCCTTAACCCGGCGGCATGGCTTGTGCGCTTTGCGGCAGGGCAGTTAGGACTGCTATTTAGATTGGATATAATTAATCGGAGGATATTATGACAGACACATTCAGGACTTTTGAGACAGAAGTCGGAGGAAAAAAGGTCGTCGTAGAGGTGGGTAAATACTGCGAGCAGAGCAACGGCTCATGCATTATCCGCTGCGGCGACACTGTGGTGATGACCAACGTCACCATGTCGGACAAGCCCAGAGACGGGCTTGATTACTTTCCGCTCGGGGTAGACTATGAGGAAAAAATGTATGCCGTGGGCAGGATTCCCGGCGGCTTTAAAAAACGCGAAGGCCGCCCCGGCGACAAGGCAATACTCACCGCAAGGCTGATTGACCGCCCGCTGCGCCCGCTGTTTCCCGACGGGTTTTTCAACGATGTTTCCGTGGTTGTGACCGTGCTGTCCGTTGACCAGGACGCTCCGCCCGAGGTGCTCGGAATGCTGGGAAGCTCGGTTGCGCTCACCATATCCGACATTCCCTTTTACGGCCCCACCGGCGCAGTTGTCGTAGGGCTTGTTGAGGGCGAATATATAATAAACCCCAATGCAGAGCAGCGCGCAGACAGCCGCCTGCACCTGTCGCTTTCCGGCACCAAGGACGCCATAATGATGGTTGAAGCCGGCGCGAACGAGATAACCGAAGACGAGATGGTGGGGGCAATACTGTTCGGGCACGAGGAAATTAAAAAGCTGTGCCTGTTCCAAGAGAAGATGGCAGCCGAGGTAGGCAAGCCCAAGCGCGAAATCGATTACTACAAGGTTTCATCCGAGATAGAGGAAAAGGTAAGCGCATTTGCCGGCCCGCTGATTGATGCAGCGCTCTTAAACTTTGACCGCGAAAAGCGCAAGGTTGCCGAGGAAGAAGCTGCGGCAAAGACTCACGAGCATTTTGCTGAGATTTTCCCCGACGATGCCCGCCAGATAAACGACGTGCTCTATGAGCTGACCAAGGAAAAGGTGCGCTCACGCATTGTAAACGAGGGCGTGCGCCCGGACGGCCGCAGCCTCGAGGAAGTGCGCCGCATCTGGTGCGAGACGGGGATGTTGCCCCGCGTGCACGGCAGCGCAGTGTTTACCCGCGGACAGACGCAGGTTCTCACCGCCACAACGCTTGGAATGACAAGCGAGGCGCAGAGGCTGGACGGTCTTGACGAGGAGACCTCCAAGCGCTATATGCACCACTACAACTTCCCGCCCTTTTCCGTGGGCGAGGCAAAGCCCATGCGCAGCCCCGGCCGCAGGGAGATAGGCCACGGCGCGCTTGCAGAGCGTGCGCTTGAGCCCGTGCTGCCCCCTGAGTCAGAATTCCCCTACGCCATACGCACGGTGTCCGAGGTGCTCAGCTCAAACGGCTCCACTTCGCAGGCATCGATCTGCGGCTCCACGCTTTCGCTCATGGACGCAGGCGTGCCCCTGAAAGCACCGGTTGCAGGCATTGCCATGGGACTTATCAAGGACACAAAAAACGGCAAGGTTGCCGTGCTCACCGACATACAGGGTCTTGAGGACTTCCTCGGCGACATGGACTTCAAGGTTGCCGGCACCAAGGACGGCATTACCGCCATACAGATGGACATCAAGATAAAGGGTATTGACGAGGCGGTGCTGCGCCGCGCAATTGAACAGGCGCGCGTGGGCAGGCTGCATATTCTCGGAAAAATGCTTGAGGCGCTGCCCGAGAGCCGCAAGGAGCTTTCGCCCTTTGCGCCTAAGATAATAACGTTCAGCATACACCCCGACAAAATCCGCGAGGTCATAGGCTCGGGCGGCAAGGTCATCAACAAGATAATCGAGGAAACCGGCGTAAAGATAGACATAAACGACGACGGCTCGGTGTTCATTGCGTCCGCGGACGCCGCGGCTGCCGACCGTGCCAAGGGCATTGTCATGGGCATAGCCAGAGACCCCGAGATAGGCGACCTGTATATCGGCAACGTGGCGCGCATAATCGCAATCGGCGCGTTTGTAGAGCTTGCTCCCGGCAAAGACGGCATGATTCACATCAGCAAGCTCAGCAACAAGCGCGTTGAGAGGGTTGAGGACGTCATAAACATAGGCGACACCGTAAAGGTAGAGGTAATAAAGCTCAGCGAAAAGGGCATAGACCTGCGCCTGATTGAAAGAATAGGCGACTGACTTTAAACTGTTTTGCGGAAGTCTTACAGGTGCGCCGGGATTTGCAAAAATCGGCAGGCGTGCGCTGTATAACAGCCGCGGCATTTCAAAGCGGAAAATGTTTTAACATTTACTTTGACAAAACGCGGCTAATTAACGCAAAAATGACAAAAACTATATTATAGTCAAATTGACTATATAACGGGCGGCGGCAGCTAAGCCGCCGCCCGTTGTCACACTATAGCGTAACGGATTGTTGTAAATATACTTTTGTGGCGATTTAACCTATTGCTTGCACCGCAAGGCTCTGCCCGGCAAACCTCCGGGGTTAATGCAGGTAAAAGCGCAGATGCCTGCCAAGCCGGGCCATTGCCCAAGTCATAACCGCATTGCCCGCGGCATAAACTATTCCATGCGCACGCGCGCGCTAAGGGGGTAGTGTATGAAAGGCAAGGCAATCCGCAGCCTGAGCACAAACGCCGTGCTGCTTGTGATAATAATGGCAGTGTTTACGCTGGCTTTCGGGGGCAGCGTAATGCAGGTGCTGTCTCCGCCGGGCATAACGCCCATAGTCCGGGGCAACCCCGACAAAAAGCAAGTTTCGCTCATGGTCAACGTATACTGGGGAACGGAGTTCATACCCGGGATGCTTGAGGTTTTCAAGGATTACGGCGTGTCCACCACGTTTTTCATAGGCGGCACCTGGGCGGAGAACAACGGCGATATGCTGCGCTCAATATATGATGCAGGTCACGAGCTTGGCAACCACGGCTATTTTCACATCGACCACAAAAAGGCAACTTACGCCAAAAATTATGAGGAAATCTTTGTTGCCGAGCGCATGATAGCATCGTTTACCGACCACAAGACCACGCTGTTTGCGCCGCCGTCGGGCGCGTACTCCAAGGAGACGCTGCGCGCGGCCGACAACCTCGGCTACAAGGTTATCATGTGGAGCCGCGACACCGTGGACTGGCGCGATAAGCAAAGATCAGATGTATACAAGCGCTGCACCAAGGACATAAAGGGCGGCGAGCTCATACTCATGCACCCCACGGCGCACACATTGGCGGCGCTGCCGGACGTGCTGGATTATTACAGGCAGAACGGTTTTTTGGCCGTCACGGTGAGCAAAAACATTGCTCCTTCCGAGACGTAAAAAGCTCTGCCGGATATTATAGTCAACTAAGCTGCCGCTGCTATCTTCAAACGCCCGTTCAGGGCTTTGTGCGTCAAATCACTTAATTGACTGTTATTAAGGAGAACAAATGGAGAAAGTAAAGACATACCCCGGCGGTCTGCGCCTTGTAATGAAGCGGCTGGACGGAGTTTACTCTGTTTCCACCGGCATATACGTGGGCGCGGGCAGCAGTGACGAAACCCAAGACATAAGCGGGATATCTCACTTTATCGAGCACATGATGTTCAAGGGCACTAAGCAGCGCTCCGCGTTTGAGATTGCCGACCAAATCGACAGCATGGGCGCGCAGATTAACGCCTTTACCACCAAGGAGATGACCTGCTATTATACCAAATCCACAGCAGACCACTTCCGCGGCACACTGGAAGTGCTGTCCGACATCGTGTTTAATTCTGTGTTTGACGAGACGGAGACCGAGCGTGAAAAGGGCGTAATCCTCGAGGAGATATCCATGGTAGAGGACGCGCCCGACGAGCTTTGCAACGAGCTTTTGGCCGAGGCGTTTTACGGCGGAACGCCGTACTCCCGCCCCATACTCGGCAGCGCCGCCAACGTAAAGAATTTTACGCGCGCGGATATTTTAGATTACACCGGGCGTATGTACACGCCCGCCAATATGGTGGTGTCCGTCGCGGGTTATTTTGACTTTGACCAAGTAGAGGACATTGTGGGCGAGCTGGTGGCGTCAAGGTGCGTCCAAGGCGCGCCGCTGCCCGTACGCCCCAATGCCGAAAGCCTGCCGGGGCGTGTATGCCACAGGGTAAAGGATATCGAGCAGGCCAACATAAGCCTGGCGTTTCCCGGCATACCCTTTGAGCATGAGGACGTAAACGCGTACGCGCTGGTGAGCAGCATATTCGGCGGCGGCATGAGCTCGCGGCTGTTCCAGCAGATACGCGAACGCCAAGGGCTTGCGTATTCCGTTTACTCATACACCAACCATTTCCGCGGCATGGGCTCTGTGGGGATCTACGCAGGTGTAAACCCCAAAAAGGGCGAGGAGTTTTTGCAGTCCGTCAGCGCGCTCATAAAGGAGATATCCACAGGCGGCGTCACGCACAAGGAGTTTGAGCGCGGAAAAGAGCAGCTCAAAAGCTCGCTGGTGTTCGGGCAGGAGAGCACGTCTACCATTATGAACGCGTTCGGAAAATATATGCTCATGACCGGCAAGGTGCTGTCGCTGGAAAAGAAGGTAGAGGACATCCAAAACCTAAAGTATGACTATGTAAACTCCGTTGCCGCGCGCATGATATCTCCCGGCCAGGCGGGCGCGGCTTACGTCGGGCCTGACGGTGTGCAGGATAATATTCTGCAAATTTTACAGGGGTAACATACATGGAAAAAAACACAGGAAAAACCGCGGAGTTTGCGGGTATGGACAAGCTTGACATAATATTTGATATGCAGCAAAAGTTGAACGCAGATATAACCGTCAGGCGCAATCTTGAGGGGTTTACCCGCGAGGAGTGGCTGCAAAAGCAGACGCTTGCCATGCTGTCCGAGCTTTCCGAGCTGCTGGACGAGGTAAACTTTAAGTGGTGGAAAAACCCAAAGCCCATAGACAACGCCGCAATCAAAGAGGAGCTTATAGACATACTCCATTTTTATGTGAGTATGTGCCTTACCGCCGGGCTTACCTCTGACGAGGTGCTTGAGATTTATCTCGCCAAAAACCGCGAAAACTTTGAACGGCAGCAGGGAAAATCTCAAAAAGAGGGATACGACGCAGCCAAGCGCTGACATAGCCCTTGCCGCAGCGACGGTCTCAGATTAAAATTTCAACAGCAACTATAATAACGGTTAGTAATTAAAAATTTTAACAGCTAACTGATTCAACCCAAAACAACAAACATAATTTAAATGCCCGCACGCTCCCTCTGCTTGCCAAGCAGAGGGAGCGTGCTTTTTATCTAATAAAAACCGCTTTGATTATTGCGCAAAACCCGC
>CAZPMG010000018.1:0-3076 GCA_964587785.1 uncultured Clostridia bacterium | reverse complement strand
CCGCTTTGATTATTGCGCAAAACCCGCGGCAGGCCGCCGCTCTGTTCCAAAATAACGCTTACAGCTTATGCTATATGTATAAATATACATTGTGTTTGTATAATTATACAAGTTAATGTATAATTATTCAGCCATAACGGCTTGCAATGTGTTTAAATGATTTTATTCTGTATAATCTGGCAAAAATAGTTTTGCATTTAACATATATTTATGCTATAATCAAAGAAAATGATATGCGGTGCGGGGCAAGTTTTGCCTTGCACCGGGAGAAACTGTACATGGCAAAAACTTATGACGCAAAGGACATTAAGGTACTGGAAGGGCTGGACGCGGTAAGGCTGCGCCCGGGTATGTATATCGGCACCACCGGCCCCAAGGGACTACACCACATACTCTGGGAGATCGTTGACAACAGCATGGACGAGGCGGCAAACGGCTTTGCCTCAAAAATCACCGTCACATTAAACGGCGACCAGAGCGTGACAGTGGAGGACGACGGCCGCGGCATACCGGTGGACAAGCATCCCACGCTCAAAATCTCCGGCGTGGAGGTGGTGTTTACGCAGCTGCACGCTGGCGGCAAGTTTGACGACGGCAACTATAATTTTTCCGGCGGGCTGCACGGGGTGGGCGCATCTGTTACCAACGCGCTGTCCGAGTGGCTGCACGTCGAGGTATACAAAAAAAACAAGGTTTACCGTGCGGAGTTCGCGTCCTATCTTGACACTAACGGCAAGATCAAGTCCGGCGTGATAATGAAGCCGCTCTACGACGCCGGCACGGCGGCAAAGGCGCAGGGCACAAAAATAACCTTTATGCCCGACAAGCGCGTGTTCGAGACGGTGGCGTTTTCCTTAGAGACCATAGGCAAGCGGCTCAAGGAGCTTGCGTTTTTAAACCGCGGCATAGAGATTGAGCTTGTGGACGCGCGCGAGGGCGAGCCGCAGTCGCGCACCTACAAGTATGACGGCGGACTCAAGGATTTTGCGCTGTACCTCAATGAGAACAAGAGCACGCTGTTTAAAGAGCCTATATATTTTTCCGGCAGTCAAAGCGGCATACAGGCATTTATTGCCGTGCTCTACAGCGATTCCTATACAGAGAGCATTTTTTCATACGTAAACAACATCAACACCTCAGAGGGCGGCACTCACGAGACCGGCTTTAAAAGCGGCGTAACCAAGGCGCTCAACGACTATGCCAGAAGCTCGGGCACGCTCAAAGACAAGGACCCCAACTTTATGGGCGAGGATTTCCGCGAGGGAATGACGGCGGTAATATCCGTAAAGATGAAGACCATACAGTTTGAGGGGCAGACCAAGACCAAGCTGGGAAACCCCGAGGCAAAGCAGGCGGTAGAGAACATTGTCATAGAGCAGCTGGAAAAGTTCTTTTCCGACTCCAAAAACAAGTCGGTCATGGACACAATCATGAAAAAAGCCACGGCCGCGGCGCGTGTGCGCGAGGCTGCGCGCAAGGCAAAGGAGATAACCCGCCAAAAAAACAGCATAGAAAACGCCACTCTCGTGGGCAAACTTGCAAGCTGTTCCAGCCGCCGTGCGGAGATAAACGAGCTGTTCATAGTCGAGGGCGACTCGGCTGGCGGCAGCGCCAAGCAGGCGCGCGAACGCAGCTTTCAGGCGATACTTCCGCTCAAGGGCAAGCCGCTCAACGCCGAAAAAAAGCGCATTGACCAGGTGCTTGCCAACGAGGAGATACGCACAATAATCAGCGCGCTGGGCACGGGCATAGGCGAGGATTTCACGCTGGAGAGCCTGAAATACCACAAGGTAATCATACTGTCCGACGCCGACCAAGACGGCGCGCACATACGCGCCATACTGTTGACGTTCTTCTACCGTTACATGAAAGAACTTATCGCCGAGGGGCACGTCTACATCGGGCTTCCGCCGCTCTACAAGGTATACAAAAAAGACGCAATAGCCTATGCGTATGACGACGAGGCACTCGAAGAGAGCAAGGCAAAGCTGGGGCGCGGCTGCCAGATTCAGCGGTTTAAGGGTCTGGGCGAGATGAACCCCGAGCAGCTTTGGGACACCACCATGGACCCCAAGCAGCGCACGCTGCTTCAGGTGACCGTAGAGGACGCCGCTGAGGCCGAGCGTTTGATATCCACACTCATGGGCGACAGCGTAGAGGCGCGCAAGGCGTATATATCCGAATGGGCAAACTTTGACAAGCAGGACAGCTTTGCAAATTACGCAAACGTAACCGGCTAACTGCGGCTGCCGCGGCAACAGCAGAAAACTTGCTTTGCGCAAACGGATTTCAGATCAAATAAGGCTTAGCCAAGCAAAGTTATAAAAGCATAGCTTAACTTACCAAAACAAAAACCTCTATGCAAGGCTGAACAATTTTTCAGGCATCATATGTCTGTTCCAAATATTTATTTACGGGTTTAAATTTTTATGGCAGAGGAAAAGGTACATCACATCAAGCACACAAACTTAGTGCAAAGAACGGTAGAGGAAGTGCTGCACAATTCCATGATACCGTACGCCGAGTACGTTATCTTAGACCGCGCGCTCCCGCGCGTTGAGGACGGGCTCAAGCCCGTGCAGCGGCGCATACTCTATGCTATGTATGACTTAGGGCTTACGCCCGACAAGCCCTACCGCAAGTCCGCAAGGATTGTGGGCGAGTGCCTCGGCAAGTATCATCCGCACGGCGACAGGTCGGTGTATGACGCAATGATCCGCATGGCGCAGAACTTCAATATGCGCATGACGCTTGTGGACGGCCACGGCAACATAGGCTCGGTGGACGGCGACAGCCCCGCGGCTATGCGTTACACCGAGGTTAAGCTTGCCCCGCTTGCGCTTGAGCTTTTGCGCGACATCGACAAGGACACCGTAAAGTTTTCCCTCAACTTTGACGACACCACCAAAGAGCCGGATATGCTCCCCGGCCGTTTCCCCAACCTGCTTGTAAACGGCGCTTACGGCATTGCGGTAGGCCTTGCCACCAACATACCGCCGCACAACCTGTCCGAGGTAATAGACGGCACGGTGGCGTTCATTGAAAACCCCGACATTACCTTAAAGCAGATGATGAA
>CAZPMG010000017.1:10806-22563 GCA_964587785.1 uncultured Clostridia bacterium | reverse complement strand
TCGATTAACGCGGCTTTGCGCCGCACAGCAAGCTTGCTTGCTGCTTGAAAACTGCCGGTGCAGTTTTCAAGTTAATTGACTATATAACAAAACTACCGGCAAAAAAGCCGGTAGTTTTGTTTTCTGTAAAGCAGCTTTGCCGTTGTCCTAAGCAAGTAAGCAAGCGTATCTGATACAGTATGTTAAAAATACATTTCATTAACTTTATGCGGCGGTATTTACAGGATACAGTATTAAGATTCCACCGCCGAAAAAGTCAAGGCCCAATGTGCCGTCCTCATAAAATTCCACGGCGAGTAAGCCCATTTCAGAGAACAGAGCGTCATATACTTCTCCCGTCTCAAAGTCTTCATACTCCATGTAATACGCAAAGAGTTTCATTGCCATTTGGCCGTAGCTGGCTATTATCCAGCAGTTGCCGTATACGTCAACAAACAAGCTGAAAGTATAGCCTTCTATCTCTCCCTGATACACACCCGAAGCCGCGGGGAAAGCATATCTTTGCAGCTGCACAGATATGCCCATAATATCTATGGTTATTGTGCCTTGGGAAAGCAAGCTGATATCCACTGTCTGAAATTCTGCATCCATCTCGGTTTTAAACAGCAATGCGGTTATATTGCCGTATGCGTCTGTCTCTATGGAATATCCCCCGAACATCATGGGCAGGGGAGAGAAATTCATGATGTAAACCTCTCCGCCCTCAGAGAACATCAGGGTAAGCTCCGTCTCCATTTCGCCGGTAGAAACCACTCCCGACTTCCATACTCCAAGTATTGGCTGAGAGCCGTAGTTTATCGGAGCTATGTAAGTGCCGTACAGCGTAAGCTTGGCTACATTTTCAAAATCTCTTCCGTATATGTATGTATATCTGCTGCCGAAGCCGCCTGCTGCGTCTGACCACACAAGATTCTCTTCAGCAGGAAGGTTGTTGCTTACCGCCCACGGCGCAAAAACAATTTCGGTGTGGCCGTCCGGATAAATCAAGGTTACCTCTACGCACTCGCTTATCAGGTATGCCTCAAGCCACAGCTCGGCGTACCCCGGCAGCACATTTTCCGCACGGTTTAAAACCTCCGTAAGCGAAGCGCTGTCCGCGTCGTAATAATGCTCTTTGTCGCCTCTGTAATAACTGCCATGTAATGTGTGTATCTCGCTTATGGTAAACACAAAACGTTGGTTTATATCCTGCGCTGCCTGCGAAAGCTCTTGCCCTTTGACAAAGTAGCCGCAGGCGTGTTCATCCTCTTGGGCATAGAGTGTGGTTAACCTGTAATTATAGATGACAAGCTCTGCCTTTGTAAGCGGAATAAGCGTTGCTTGCTCAGGCTCTTCGGGTTCATAGTAACCCTGTATGAGGTTTAGCGTGCCTCCGCTAAACACAACCGAATAATTCCAAAGCCTGTAAGAGCCGTTCTCCCCAATCTGGAGATAGTCTGACTCATTCCACCTCATCTCGTTTGAGGCGAGCGAGGCTATGCCGTACTCGTCTATTATAGCCGCAAAAAAGTTTTCTCCGTCGTCGTAATACCAGCCGCCCACAATCTCTTTATTGAACTCATGCCAAATTGCGGTGGCAGTAAAGTCAAAGCCGAAATTTGTTATTTCATGTATATCGTTGGGGTAGGCCCATCCGCCGAACAGATAGCCGCTGCGCAGCGGAGCAGGAAAGTAAATTTGATAGTCGTCGTGCATCCGCATAGCCAATTGCTTGGAGCATGAGCCGTCTTCAAACCTGCCTTCGCCGGCATCGTACGTGGCGGTGAACCATTCCTGTTTCTTTATTACGTTTAAGGTTATGCTTATGCTCTGCGGCTGCCCGCTGGGCAAAAGCCACAAATTAACCTCGTAATATTTGCCTACAATGCCGTCTTGTTGTTTCAAGACGGTATGCTGAGTATCATAATCCGGGTGTTCACATTCCGCGTATACCGAATATAAGTCATACATTAAGCCTTGGGACGAAAATACCGCAATCGAAATGCCGTCTTCTCTGTACGCGCGTCCGTTGGTCATGCGCGTAAATCCATAGGAAATGCCGGAGGGAGCATTTAGTTCAATGCTGTCAAGAAATACACGGCGGAACCCAATACCGCTGCTGTTGATATTAATGCGGACAATGTTTTCAAAAACTGTTGCGCGGTATGTATACAAGCCTGAATCCTGCTTGGAAAATTGCAGCAATCCGCCGTCTATATCTACAAAGTGAGCGCCGCTTCCCGACACGGTGAACTCAAATGAGCCGCCCACCTTTATGTGCTGGGGTATGCCGTTTGCCGTAAAGTCATATACCCAAGCAGTCACCTCCGCAGTGTTTGGAGCCAAGGGCGCCTCGGTGATTATTGCTAATTGTTCCCAGTCAGGGCCGCTATAATCCAGCGGCATAATCTTGTATTGCCCGGGCGTACCAGTGGGCAGAGCGTACCTAAAAAAGAACACATACGGCTGATCCCCGCCGTCTTTTTTATCGATGTATCCAAGCCCCACCCTTGCGCGGCCGGTGTCATATATCTCGCTGTCGATATCCACGTTAAACAGCGCGAACACCTTCAGGTTCTCCATAACATATTCCGTTTGGCCGTATGAAATGCCGCTTGCGGGGGAGAACTCAAGCAATTTATATGCAATGATTTCTACAGATATATCGTGTTGGATATCGTGTATCTCGTATGTTCCGTACTCGTTGGGCTTTAGCTCGTATGATTGGTCTACTATTACATAATAGCCGTATTCTCCGGAATTGTTCGCAAAAACCTCAAACACTGCGCTGTCGCCAAAGTAATAAGGCTGCTCACGCCAGTCTACCGTCAGCACATTACCATCGGCATACCATCTGAACAGCAGATCTCTTTCGGGCGCTTCGCCCCCGTCAATGCTGACAAGTACAAATGCTTCTACATATATGTCCGAGGTTATATTGGTCAGGGTGTATGTGCCGTCAACCTCAGGTATGTTTTTGTTGTCCGCCCACACAAAAGCTTCGGTGTTTTTCGGGTCGTCAAGCACGATTGAAAAGGAAAAGCTTCCGCCGCTCTGCACCGGGCCGGGCATGACGGGCTTAAGCACTGCACCCTGCACGTCTGGCAGCACTACGGCGAATGTGCCCTCTACATTGGGGGCGATTCCGTACACGGCAACGCTGATGTCCGCAAGTATGTTGTTTATCACGTAATTGCCTGAAGCGTCAGGGGAAATCAACGAGTCGTTTATCTTTACGGTTATGTTTGAGTGGTCATAGTCCGGGTCAAGCAAAACCTTGAATGAAAAGCTGCCGCCCGCAGGTACGTTCAGGCCGCCCGTATATTCAAAGCTTGCGCCCACAAGCTTGGGCAGCGAGATATCAAAGCTGTCCCTCGGCGGGTTGGGCATTATGTCGGCAATCTCCACCAAAGAATCCTTGGTTACGCTTATGCCATAAATGCCGCTCTGCGGCAATGCCTCAATGCCGTTTATCTTTACAGTTATTGTAGACAGGCTGTATCCGGCTTCAAGGTTTACGCGGAAGCGCAGGTAATCCCGGTAAGGCACCGTTACCTTGTTTCCGTCAAGGGTTTCGCCCGAAAGAATCTGCACCGATGCACCCGTAAGCGCGGGAAAACTCACCTCAAAGGTTTTTTTGGTGTAGCCCGTTGCGGTGATTTCAATATCTTTGCTTACTACAGAAACCGTATAATACCCGTCGCTTGCAGGGGTGATCAGGATGCCGTTTGCATACAGGCTAAACGTGCCCTCATAGCCGTATTTCAACGACGCTTTAAATCTGTGTACGCCTGTATCCGACCAGGTTTCGTGCGTTAGCGCGATTGCCTCGTCCTGCACGCTGACACCGAAAGCCAAGCCGTTTTTTCTGATTCCGTCAACGTACACCTGCGTGTGTTCGCGGACGTCGCTCAGCGTATATAGCCCGGAGCCGTCGGCAGCAAGCTTATTTCCGCCCGCAGTAATCACGGGCTGCGACTGGTCATAGGCTTCATGCAGTATAATTTTAAAGGAAAAGCTTTGCCCCTCGGACACTACCGTAGTGCCGGACGGTATTTCATATGTAACACCCGTGATATTGGGCAGCGTTACCTTGTAGCCCTCAAGTATTGTCAGGGTAAGCTTTACCGAGCCGCCGTTATAGCGTATCCTGACCTCGGTTTGCCCCTTAGCGTCCGAACTGAAGCCGGAAACCATGCTTTCTTTTACTGTCACTTCCTCGGTGGTGCCGTCCTTGTATTTGACGATAATAACAAGGTCGCCGTCCAGCTTAAGCTCTTGGCCCACGGCGTACTGGATGTCATAGCCGTCTTTGACCGTGATGCTTTCGATTTGTCCGTCGTTTTCACATGCCGCCGCAAAAAAAGCCGTCATTATGACGACAGTAAGCAGCAGCAAAAGCCGCATTCTTTTCATATTGCCTCCGTTTTTTTTATTTAGACAAGCGGGATAACCCCGCTCTCCGCTATCCTGACGGACACTCGAGGACAGGCTTGCAAACTATGCAAACGCCGTGCAAATGTCGTGCAAACGCCGCCCTGCCAAATGTCGGCATGACAGACTAAAGCGGACAACCCGAAAGCGTCCGCCCCTCTTCCATATTATAGCACTAAACCAAATTTTAAAAAACCGTTTGACGTAATTTAAATGCAAAATTTGTCAAATAAATTTTGGAGATGCTACAGCGTTAAAATATCACGGAAAAGGCCTTGACTATCGGAAAGTTAAATGCAGAAAAAACAAAAGCTTTAAGTTTATTCCAGAAGCAAAAATACTTAATTGCAAGGGCCATTTTTATTCTTTGAATGCAAAGCCGCTTTTTTCAATATAATCCCCATTGTGAGCGCAGACAAAGTTGTTTAAAGCCGCGGCGGCAGGCATTCGATGAGGGTAAGTGAACCGAAAATTGTGCAGTCAGAGGCGCCGTGCGGCAGAAAAAAATAATCTCCGGTACTGAGCGGCACAACTTTATCCGTTGTTGTTACTGCGCCTCTTCCCTCGGTGACGATAAATACGGCGGGTTTGCGGGGCAAAGTAAAGCCAGGACAATCGGAGAGGGTTAAGCGGTTGACTGCAAAACAGGGCGTATCACCGTATGAAATCAAGCTCTCAACATTGCAATTATTTTCCGAACAAATTGACTTAGGTGTACGCTTTGAGATAGTGAGAGCTTTGTCATATGTCATACTGAAGTCAAAGCAGTCAACTGCGGTATCCGGGTGCAAACCGAGATATTTTTGGTATTCAGACAGACGGTGACTGCCGCACCATGCCTCGGGTTGAACGGTAAAATCTGTGGGCTCCTGCACCTCAAGAATAAGACAGCCCGCACCTATGGCGTGAGGCATTCCGGCGGGAATGAGATAGACGTCGCCTGCCTGCACGCTTTGGCGATGCAGCAGTTTTTCCATTGCGGTCTTGTCGGTTTGGCTGGCATCAACCGCCGCCAAAAATTCTGATTTGCCAATACCGCGCTCAAAACCGATATAAACATTTGCATCGGGGCGGGTGGCAAGCACCAGCCACATCTCTGTTTTGCCGAATTCACTGTTAAAATGCTTTTTAGCAAACGCCTTGTCGGGATGTGCTTGCACAGGCAGGCGCTCAGCGCTGTCTAAAATTTTCACCAAGACGCCTAAACTTTTGCGACTGCCAAGCATTTCATCGGGGTATGCTGTCAACAAATCACGAAAAAATACGTCGGTTCCGCGCACCGTCGACAGTCCGTCAGTGGGTTTGCCTCCGTCGTTAAGCGCGGCTACCGGCGAGCATACCCATTCTTCGGGCAGGTTTTCGTCTACGGGAGCATCGCCAAAAAAGTTGTGGAAAAGCTTGCCGCCGCGATAGACGCGCGCGACACGGTTGCGTTCAAAAAATACAGGTTGGTTTAAAGCTGTCTTATCCATCATATCTCCTCATATTGTATTAACTTTGCGACGTCGGCTGTGTTCAAAGCGCCCGCCGTTTTCAAAGCGAGCAGGCAGGCGCCAAAAGCCGCTTCCTCAATGTGCTTGGGAATGTAAAGCGGCAGGCTGAACATATCCCGGATTATTTTCCGCAGCAGGGGCGTGCGCCTGATTGCGTTGCCTGTGCCTACCAGCCTGCGCGCCTGCATCTCTCCCGCCGTATAAAGGTCGTATAGCTCCCGCACCATACCGTGCAGGAACGCATATGAAAGGTTTTGAACGGTAAAATTTTCCGGTGTTATATTTTGAATTGCTCCGCGGATTTCAGAATTTTCACGTGTTCCCCTAAACCGTGTGTCGCAGATGAGGGAACCGTCAGCCTCATAGCCCGCGTCGTTTAAGAGGTCATAGATACCGCCGGGATTTGCTGCTCCACAAAGATTAAGCGTACTTTCAACAAAAGTCTTGAGCACAGCAAAGGCGCTGCCGCCGCAAAGGGGGCAGCCCGCTAGAAGGTTGTAGCCG
Source organism: uncultured Clostridia bacterium (assembly GCA_964587785.1). Classification (GTDB taxonomy): domain Bacteria; phylum Bacillota; class Clostridia; order Christensenellales; family HGM11417; genus CAZPMG01. Next base: position 16,153 of record CAZPMG010000017.1, on the reverse strand, counting down.
CCGTCAAGCGGCCGCAGCTCCAGCGGCTTTTCCCCCACGGTATTCTTGTCGCAAGGAATAGAGATTTGGCTGCCTGTGCCGATATTAATGAGTGCGGTTTGACCGTCGGCGGCGGACCCCAAAAAACTTGCTTGGTTGTCTCCGATTGCGCAGCAGACGGGGATACCCCGATAGCGGCCGAGAATCTTTGCTTCCGTTGTTACGCTTGGGAGCAAAGAAAGTTCCATCCCCAATTTATTAATTGATGTAAAGTCCCAGATTCCCTCTCTTATATCGTATAGTCCCAGGCTTGCCGCATCTGAAGCATGCAAAACCGGCTCGCTGCCTGAAAAACAGGCCGCCGCAAGGCTGTGGATTGTGGTAAGCTTTACCGCGTCCTTGACGGCGAGCCCATGCCTGACATTATAAAAATGCGTGGCAAGGCCGTAGCCGGGAGGTGTTTTTTTGCCCGTGATGCCCTGGATTTCTTTGGATACGTACTGTCCGCGCGCGTCCTGCCAGGTATATAATGGTGAAACCGCCTTATTACTGCCGTCCGCATATACAATTCCGTGCATTTGTCCGGTGAGGCCGATGGCGGCGATGTCGTGGCTACGGTCGATCAATCCATCGAGCAGCTCTTTGCAGGCAGCAATGATATTTGAGGCGTCCTGCTTATGCTCAAAGCTGTTGCCAAAAATATTAAAATTATTGGCGACAGATTGTACGTGCTCGGTCATGCCTGTCCGTGCGTTTACCAAAACGGCGCAGATTTTGGTCGTACCGATGTCCAGTCCTATTCCGTACATGGCTTTATCCTCCAAGTTTGGTTGAAGCGGGATCCAGCCGCGCAATAATATCTTCCTGAATTTGCGGAGAGAGGTCGAGAAAATTGACAAAAGTGCCGTGTATGCGCATGATATAAACTCCGCTCGGGGCGTACTCCTTTGGGTTGGACAGCACCTTGCGCAGCGCTTGTGCGGTAGTAATGTTAAAGTAAACATAAAACGGTGTATGGCCTTTGTGCGCGGGATTAAAAAAGAGCGTGTTAATTATTTTGTTGCGAAACTCCAGGCCTTTATCCTCAAGGGTTTCAGCTTTAAACTCTTTGGGGTCGATGCCCAAGTGAGAGGCATAGCCGCCGCAAAATTTTCTGAAAGGCAATCTAAAGTTGGAGAGCAGGCGCAGGCCCAGTCCGCTTTTAGCTTCGCCGTAGAGCGGGTCGATGCCATAGCCGAGCATGTCGCGGCATGCTCTTCCGTCCGGGGTTGCGCCTACCCAATATCCGTATAGCAAATGTGTGGTGGGACTGGAAAAATCCGGGCGGAAGTTATTGCCGAGATAGTTTTTTTGTTTTCTGACAAGTCTGGCGACTTTGGACGCAACTGCTGCCGCCTCTTTGTCCGCTTTAAGCTCACCGTTGCCGTACTTAGACGCGGATTTCAAAAACTCGCGCAGGTCTTCATAGCCAATCCAGTTGTTTTTCAATGCCGGCAGCAGACGTGGGGCGTCCTCAGGCCGTGTTTTGAGAAACTCATCAATGGCAATGAAGGAGTCGGAAATTACCGACAGCCCATGGATTAAACAGCCGCTGCCGTTGTATTTGGTGCCTTGGTTATCAGCGTCGCGCAGGTCATAGCCTGTATTGCATCCGCCCATAAATACGGACAAAAACGGGGTCTTTAAATTGGACAAGGCACGCGACGCACCATTTGCGGCCTTGACCATACGCTTTGTCACCGTTTTAAGATTGCGGTAAAAAGTCTTGCGTATTGATTTGAGCTGTGCCTTGGGCAGACCGTTCAGAACTTTGCCTGTGAGCAGGGATTTTCCGCCCGTGAGGGTGAGCTCCAAAACTTTGGGCAGATTAAGCCAGCTATTTGTGGTATTCCCGTTATCCTTGCCCATTATGAGCGGCTCTTGGCAGCCCGCAATGGCCGCATCCGGCAGGTCATGTCTGTCAATGCCTGCCCGTGACAATGCGTCAAAAAGCGCGTCGTCATTAAAAAGGCTGGGCGTCAGCATACCGGGCGAAAACCAGAACTTCCCCAACTGCCGGTATAGTTCGTCAGGTGTGTTCTGGTGCAGCTTGACCGAAAGAATTGGCTGCGGCAGATTCATCTCAAAATATGCGTCCAGCAGCGCATAAGTGGTAATGCTTGTCAAGTCATTTCCGTCCGTGCCGCGTCCGCCCGCGATAACGTTTTGGGAAATCGCCCAGCTGCGGTCGCCTACATTGAAAAACGCCAAAAAATGTTTGAGCAGCCCCGCGGCAGTTTCACGGGGCAAGCCGTTCCTATAGGGTTCAAAGATCCTGTCTGCATTGCCCACCGAGAAGGCAAACGGGTTGGGGGCTTGCTCAATGCACATGCACTGCCACAGGAGTATAAAACTTTGAATGGCTTCAAACAGATTTTCGGCGGAGTTTGCGGGCACTTTTCCGAGCGTTCGGACAAGCAGTTCCAGCTGAACTTTGCGCGCTCCGGAGGCAGAGCTCAGCTGCTCCTCGGCAATCGCCCTGTAGCGCCCGGCAAAAATCTCAGCGGCTTGCAATGCGGTTTGCATAGACGAAAGATTGGCTTTTTTAATAGGGTCATATTCCTTGCCGATTCTTTCATTTAAGTCGTTCGCCAGTTTTTTTGTGCCCATTTTGAGCGCCGGACGAAAGTCGGGAATCACATGCCCCGTTACTTGTTCAACAAAATAGAGAACCTCAGAAGTTTCATCTGCGCAATCTGTGTATGTCTCGGATAGTTCCCGCACGAACTTGCTCTGCTTGGTCTTTTGGCGCATAGCTTCTATGCGTTCTTCGCTTATGTCCGCGTCAGGCGCTATATCGTCATAGACAGCTGTCGGATCACAATAGCCTGAGAAACTTTCCACGCGAAAAGCAGGGTTGATGAGGGCATAACTTCTTGCAAATGCATCGCGCTGAGTTCCTGCGAACACCGCGTTTTCCGACAGCGATAAGGGCAGTTTGCGGGCGATCTCAAGCAGCGACAGTGCCGCTTGCCCGGCAGGCGGCCTGTGAGATGCGGAAACCGCGGCATCAAACGCTATCTCACGCGACAAAAACCAGCCCATCAGATTGTCAATCTTGCGCTCTTCCTCAAACAGCCGCCGCGCCCGCTCGTCAAGTTCTGCGGGTGAGTAAACCTTTTCCATATGCCAAAACCTCACGTGCTTACAGTTTTTATGCCGTTACTATGTATTTCTGTTTTAAACTTTGTCAAGATGTCGCTGTCGACTGTACCGTTATCCACAGTATATTCTCTGCCGAAATTTTTCCATTTGTGTTTGCCGAATTCGTGATACGCCAGTAGCTCTGCCTCTATACCCAGCGGAGAGAGAAAACCGATAAAGTCATTGAGCGAGCGCTGATCAGTGTTAAAACCGTTGATCAGGGGGATGCGTACGGTCAGGCCCTGATGTTTTTTCGCCGCCGCTGCGATGTTTTGCAGCGTTATTGCATTGGATACGCCGGTTTGTGCTCTGTGCACGCCGTCGTCTGTGTGTTTGCAATCTATATATAGATGATCAACCAGAGGGAACAGGAGCGGCAGTTTTTTGTTTGTGCCGTTGGTCTCAAGCGCGGTATTTATCCCGGATTTTTTTAGAGCAGTTAAAACCTTTTGAAGAGATTGAAACTGTGCGGTGGGCTCTCCGCCGGTAAAGGTTGCGCCGCCTCCGCCATAAAAGAGCGGCCGGCTTTCAATGCAAAGTCGCACAATTTCTCTGTCGGAGATTTCAACAGGCACGCCAAAAAGCCCCTCGGGATTTGCGCACCAAGGACAGCGCATATTGCAGCCGAACAAATGAAATACTAAACGGTTGCCCGGGCCGTCCTGCGATACATTGAATCCTTTTTGAAAAATTTTCACTGTCTAACCCGACTTTGTAGTTATTTGTTAAAAGAGTTAATAATACGCATTATATATCAGCTTTATTAAAATGTCAATTATTTGTTAAAAAAGTTGACAATTAAATACTCGGCAGGTATACTGATGCCGTGAATAATTTGAATTTTAAAGATATGCGGCTGATAAACCTAAAAAGCGTGCTGGACTCAGTGCGGGACTTTGGTTATTCCCGGGCTGAGCTGTCGCGCGTAACCGGTCTCACTCGCGCGGGCATAACCATATTGGTTTCTGAATTGATTAGGCAGGGGCTGGTTGAGGAGGGGGATATCGGCGCCACCGAAAAGCGCGGCAGAAAGCCGTCTGAACTTCGCATACGCGGCGACGCACATCTTGTCGCCGGCATCAACTTGTCCCGCGACGGAGTAAACATAGGCGTTACAGACTTTGCCTGCCACCCCATTGAGGGCGCGGCTTATGCTCTACAAAGCCGCGCGAAAACGCTTGAGACTATAGAATCGGCCATAGACGGGTATTTGCGCAAATTCGGCAAAGAACGGTTTATCGGTATAGGCGCAGTCACACCCGGGCCGGTCAATGCCAACACGGGCCAAATTCTTACGCCGCCAAATTTTGAGCAATGGCACCGATTCAATATCAAGCAACATTTAGAAGAGCGTTTCGGGCTTCCCGTTTGTTTGGAGAATAACTCGAGCGCAGTCACGCTCTTTGAAAACAATTACGGCTTGGGTAAGCAGCTCAATAATTTTATCGGGCTGGTTGTCGATTCGGGCATAGGCTCGGGGGTGATTATTAACGGCAAATTATACGGCGGAACAAGCGGTTTGGGCGCAGAACTTGGCCATTGCAGCATCGACCGAAACGGGCCTTTATGTGCCTGCGGCAGAAAAGGCTGTGCGGAACTTTATGCGTCACTCAAAAGTATTATCAATCACGCAAAAGAGATAGATGTTACATTGTCAAGCTGGCGTATCGTTGCCGACCGGGCGGAGAGCGGAGACGCGGCGGCGCTTTCGGTAATCGCACGTGAGGCAGACTGCCTTGCCGAGCTTATCGCCAATGCCGCAAACAGTTTTGATATTCCTGACTTTGTGGTCATAGGCGAATTGGCCGAAAACCACGGGATATTACAGGCGGTTTTAGAAAAAAAAGTTAACAGCATTGCTATCGGGCGCAGCACCAACCTTTTGCGCGTATTTTTTGTCACGGGCTGCAAGTGGAACAGCTATCTTTCCGCCGCGAACCTCGTACTTCGCGCCTATCAGCCGATATAATATTGCAAAATTCTTACCGTAAAGAGTATACCGGGCATATTCCGCAGCGCTTAGATATTAGAAGCGGAATAGTATAAAGCCATTTAATAAATATTATTAATTTTCCGTCCAAATTCTTGGGGCTGCAGCAATAACCGCCCAAAGGTTTGCGCAGATTAAAAAAAATATCCATTGGCTGGCCAATGGATATTTTTTGTATCAATATAAATAAAATTC
>CAZPMG010000017.1:8480-10706 GCA_964587785.1 uncultured Clostridia bacterium | reverse complement strand
CTGATCATATCCGTGCCCTTGAGGCTGATGCCTATGTTTATCTTGATTTCCTCAGACATAGACACCTGCTGAAACACCACGCTCAAATAGTTGGAGGTGAGCGGCTCAAGGTCTATATCCCTGACCATAACGCTGTAAGTCTCCTTGCCCGCCTTAAGTTTTAAAACCGCCGCGCGCCCGTGCTTGCGCATTGCGCTCCTGAGCGCGCTCTCGTTAACCGCAACGGCAACCGATTCCTGCCCCTTGATGTTTATGCTTGCGGGAATCTGCCCCAAGCGCCTTTGCCGCCTGTTCTCCCGGCTTTTGAACACTGATCTTTTCTGTACTTCAATAGTCTTTCCGTCCATGCTAAACGCCTCCCTTATGCAGGCAACGTTGAGCCTGCTCAATTTTTGACTTTATTTACTTTATAATTATACACCTTTTTCGGGTAAAAGTAAAGCCGCCCCCAAAAACCACTGAAAACACCGCAAAAACCGCGGTTTTTTGAGCGGTTTTGGCTAAAAATACGCAAAAAAGCGGCGTTGCCGGCTGCTTTTTTGTTTAAAGATAATCTTTGCTCTAAAACATTGTTAAAACAATTTTTTAGTGGTATAATGTCATAATATATTGCGATTATTTGCACGGCACCGGCATTATTTGCTTTAAACCATAGAAATATTTTAAATTTATATACACAAGGAGAAATCATGGAACAGCACACCTACAACCCCTATAAAACTGCGCAGTTTCAGTTTGACAGCGTGGCGGACAAGCTGAATTTAGACCCGGCAACCCGTCAGCTGCTGCGCCAGCCCTCCCGAGAGTACCACTTTACAATCCCGGTAAAAATGGACGACGGCACCACACAGGTGTTCAACGCCTACCGCATCCAGCACAACGACGCGCGCGGCCCGGCAAAGGGCGGCATACGCTTTCACCCGCAGGAGACCGCCGACACAATCAAGGCGCTTTCGCTGTGGATGACGTGGAAATGCGCTGTGGTGGACATCCCCTTAGGCGGCGGAAAGGGCGGCGTAATCTGCGACCCGCGCAAGCTCTCGGCAGCCGAGCAGGAGCGCCTTTGCCGCGGCTATATACGGCAGATTGCAAGGAACATGGGGCCTGTGTCAGACGTACCCGCGCCCGACGTAATGACCAGCGGACAGCATATGCTGTGGATGATGGACGAATATGAGACAATACATGGCGGCCGCTATCCGGGCGCAATAACCGGCAAGCCCGTCGGCATGGGCGGCTCGCTGGGGCGCAAGGAGGCCACCGGCTACGGCGTAATTTACACGCTGGAAGAGGCGCTTAAAAAGCTCAGCATAGACATCAAGACAAGCACTGCAAGTTTTCAGGGTTTTGGCAACGTCGCCGAGCACGCGGCACATCTTTACACAAGCCTTGGCGGCAGGGTAATCGCCGTGTCCAGCTGGGACAGCAGCGACAACAAGTCATATACCTTCCGCAACCTAAACGGTCTTGACATAGAGGCCATGGCAAGCATAAAGGATTCCTTCGGCACAATAGACAAGGACAAGGCAAGGGCGCTGGGGTGCGAGGTTTTAGCTGGCGGCGACTGGATTTCCCAGGACGTTGACATTTTGCTGCCCTGCGCGCTCGAGGGGCAGATTACGCCCGAGGCGCTTGCGGGCATCAGCGATAAGGTCAAGATAATATGCGAGGGCGCAAACGGGCCTACCACCCCCGAGGCGGACGAGATTATAAAGGCAAAGGGAATCTATCTGATACCTGATTTTCTGTGCAATGCCGGCGGCGTTACCTGCAGCTATTTTGAGCAGATTCAATGCAACATGAACTATTTTTGGTCCAAGAAAGAAGTGCTGGAAAAGCTGGATTCCAAGATGACGGTAGCTTTTCACGCGGTGCACAATCTCGCGCAGGAAAAAGGCCTGTACATGCGTGACGCGGCATACGTAATAGCAATCAACAGAGTGGCCGAGGCGGTAAAGCTGCGCGGCTGGGTATAATGTAATTAAAACTGATACAATTGCAATCGGCCGCAGGTATAGAGGTTTAAGCGGTTGTTACCTTAAGTCAAAGTATTGCTAAAATTTGATGGATATTTTGCAATTATAGCAGCAAGCAAATTTTGCTCATATACAAAAGCCCTTTGTTTACATTATATACGCACATAATCAAAGCCCCCATATACACACATAATCATCAGCCCCCTTGTTAAAGGTGGCGCTATATACAATACAAGCCCCCTTGTCAAAG
>CAZPMG010000017.1:0-8380 GCA_964587785.1 uncultured Clostridia bacterium | reverse complement strand
ACGCGGTCCCCCTCCCTTTAACAAGGGAGGCTATATATAGCAATAAGCAATGATGGGGGGGAGGCTATATATAGCAGCAAGCAATGATGATGAAAGATATCAATAAACAATAATGGGCGGTTATATATCAACAAACAATAACAGATAAAAACAGCGCCGCTGCTTTGCAAAGCAGCGGCGCTGTTTTTACTTAATTGACTATAAATTAATTTCAGCAACAATTATTTAAGGTTAACCGACATAAACAACAACAGCGACGGCATTATAACCATTTGCGTTTCAAATTACAACATAAAATTTGTAACTTGCAAACATATATAATGGCAACTTACATATTGTCCTGCTGCAAGCCGCGCAAGCTTTTCAGTCTGTTGTCCTGCCGCAAGCCGCGCAAGCTTTTAAGTCTGTTGCCTTGCCGCAAGTCGCGCAAGCTTTTCAGTCTGTTGCCCCTGCCGCAAGCCGCGCAAGCTTTTAAGTCTGTTGCCTTGCCGCAAGCCGCGCAAGCTTTGCAGCTTGCCGCTTTTACGCTTACTGCGCAGGCGAGCGCGAACTGCCGCTTCTTCTGCGCGGGCTGTCCGTACGGCGGCGGGGAGGACCGTTGTCAAAGCGCCGCGGCTGCCTGCTCTGCGGCTGCCTTCCCTGCGGCGGAAGTGATTTTTCCACCTTGAGGCTGCGGTTGTTATACATCGTGCCGTTTAGCGCAAGCAATGTGTCGGCCGCGTGCTTTTCAATCTCCACAAAGCTAAACTCCGGCTTCATGGATATATCCAAAATGGTGCTTTCCTTTTCCGTTTGATCGCCGCATATTAGCTTTTTCAGCGACTCTGCGGTAAGCCCGTCCCTGCTGCCCGCGTTGATAAAATATCTTACGGACGGCAGCTTAAACACTTGCTGCGGCTTTGTGCTGATATCCTCAACGGATATGCCGGGTATCACGTGCTCCTCAAGCTTTATGCCAAGAAACCTTTGAATGTCCCTTAAGCGGTGAAAGTCCGTGGGAGTGACAAAGCTGTAGGACTCTCCCGTGCGGTTTGCCCTTGCCGTGCGCCCTATGCGGTGGACATAGTAATCGTTTTCAAGCGGCATATCGTAGTTTATGACCGCCTCCACGTTGTCCACGTCAATGCCGCGCGCGGCGACGTCGGTTGCCACCAATATGTTTATTTTGCGGCGGCGGAAACTGTCCATTATCTCGTCGCGCTGACGCTGGCGCAAATCCCCGTGCAGCCCGCGCGCAAGCATTCCCGCGGACTCAAGCTGCGAGGTGAGCACGTCCACACGCCGTTTTGTATTGCAAAAACACAGCACAAACGTAAGGTCATTGCCCTGCATAAGGCTCTTGAGCGCGTCAAGTTTGCGCCCCTCCTTGAGCTGAACCATGCGCTGTTTTATCTCGGGCAGCTGTCCGCTTGGCAGCACCGCGCTTATCATCTGCGGGTTCTTTTGATAGTTTCTGGAGATATCCAATATTTCGTTGGGCATGGTGGCAGAGAACATAACCGTCTGCGTGACGCGGCCTATCTTGCTTAAAATCAGGTCGATGTCGTCGCGAAAGCCCATCTTGAGCATCTCGTCCGCCTCGTCGAGCACCACGGTGCGCACGTTTTTAAGGCTGATTGTGCGTCTTTCGAGGTGGTCAAGCAGCCGCCCGGGCGTGCATACCACAATGCGCGGCTTGCGCTTTAATGCGGAAAGCTGCTTGGGAAAGCTCTGCCCCCCGTAAATTGCCAGCACCCTGAGGCCGGCTATGCCCTCTGAGAGCTTGGTCAGCTCCTTTTCCGACTGCATTGCAAGCTCGCGCGTGGGGCACAAAACCACTGCCTGAATGGAGGTGTCGTTCATATCCACTGCGTTTACGGCAGGTATGCCGAACGCGCAGGTCTTGCCTGTGCCGGTGGGGGACTGCGCAAGCACGTCCGCGCCTGTCATCATGATTGGTATTACATCCCGCTGTACGGGCGTGGGCGTGGTGAAGCCCATCTTCTGCACGGAGGCCAATATCTCCGGCCTCAAATTGAGTTGTTCAAATGTATTAATGTTCTCTCCTCAAACGCCGCCTTAAAGTGCGGAAATTAATCTCCGGCGCGGCATTTATTTAATTCACCTTGTTATATTTTTTTAAACAGTGACTTCCAATAGTATATTATACCACGTTTTATGCATTTCTAAAAGCGTTTTGAGGCGGCGCGGTATTTTGCACACGTACCGCGCGCCCGCACACCCTGTTCCGCCCCCGCGCAGCGTGCGCAAAAACCTTGCCCTCTAACTTCTTTTTAAATTCAGCTTGCTGCAAGTTCCGCCCGGCGCAGCGTGCGCAAAAGCCTTGCCTTTCCATGCAAAAACAGTTATAATTGCATAGTATGCATTGCCGCTATCGGCGCGCATAAAACGGCTTTTTGTATGCCGCTAAAACAATGCGCAAAGCCATTGCCCGTTTAATAACCACGGCGCAAGTTAGGGCAATCCCGCATTAAGCATAGGAAAAATTACAGCAAAAACACAGTAAGGAGCTAAAAAAACACATGAGTATGTTTTGTTATCAGTGCCAGGAGGCGGCGGGCGGCAAGGCCTGCAAGATAAGGGGCGTCTGCGGTAAGGACGCGCCCACCTCTAATTTGCAGGATTTACTTATTTACGCGCTGCGCGGGCTTTCCGAGATAGCGCATAGCGCAGGCATATCCGATGCCGACGCGCAGGCCGCGGGCAGGCTGACTGCCGAGGGGCTTTTTGTCACAATTACAAACGCAAACTTTGACAATGCTTCCATAGAGCAAAAGATAAAGGACGTTCTGTCCGCGCGCGACGCACTCAAGGCAAAATACAACTTTGACAGCGCAAAAGACGCCGTGCTGTTTTCGGTAAGCGGCTTTGAAAACATGCTGGAAAAGGCCGAGCAGACGGGCATTTTGTCTGTTGAAGACGAGGACGTGCGCTCGCTTCAGCAGCTGATTCTCTACGGGCTCAAGGGCATGGCGGCATACATCGAGCACGCCTGCAACCTCGGCGAGGAAGATTTAGATATCTACCGCTTTATGTTCAAGGCGCTCAGCCTTACGCTTGAGCCGGGTTCGGACACGGACGCGCTGCTGGCGCTGGTAATTCAGACCGGTGAATACGGCGTAAAGGCAATGGCGCTGCTCGACAAGGCAAACACATCCAAATACGGCAGCCCGGAGATAACCAAGGTAAACCTCGGCGTGCGGAACAATCCCGCAATACTCATCTCCGGCCACGATTTGAGAGATTTAGAGCAGCTGCTTGAGCAGACCCGCGGCACGGGCGTAGACGTATACACTCACAGCGAGATGCTGCCGGCGCACTATTACCCGTTCTTTAAAAAGTATGACAACTTAGCGGGCAATTACGGCAACGCGTGGTGGAAACAGGTTGACGAGTTCAAATCCTTCAACGGAGCCATGCTCTTTACCACCAACTGCCTTGTTCCTCCCCGCAGCGAAAATTTAAAAAACAGAATTTACACCACCGGTTCAAGCGGCTTTCCCGGCTGCAAGCACATAACCGCGGATGCGGACGGCAACAAAGATTTTTCTGAGGTTATAGCGCTTGCCAAGACGCTGCCCGCGCCCGACGCCATCGAGGAAGGCGAGATTGTGGGCGGCTTTGCGCACAACCAGATAGCATTATTGGCGGACAAGGTGGTTGACGCGGTAAAGTCCGGCGCAATAAAGCGCTTCTTTGTAATGGGCGGCTGCGACGGCAGAATGCGTTCCAGAGAATATTACACGGAGTTTGCAAAAAACCTGCCGGAGGGCACGGTGATTTTGACGGCGGGCTGCGCAAAATTCCGCTATAACAAGCTCAATTTGGGCGATATCGGCGGCATTCCCAGGGTGCTGGACGCCGGGCAGTGCAACGATTCCTACTCGCTTGCGGTGACCGCGCTTACGCTAAAAGACGCGTTCGGGCTGTCAGACATCAACGACCTGCCCATTACATACAACATTGCGTGGTACGAGCAAAAGGCTGTCATAGTGCTGCTTGCCCTGCTGTCCCTGGGCGTAAAGAACATACACTTAGGCCCCACGCTGCCTGCATTCCTGTCGCCCGCCGTGACTCAAATACTCGTGGAAAAATTCGGCATAGGCGGCATAACCACGCCCGGCAAGGATATAGCGCAGTTCATGGCGTAACAGTATAAGCGGCGGACAGCGCGGTTTATTGTACTGACCTTAAACGGCGGTATAATCATACGTGCCGCGTAGCGGCTGCTGTCAAGCTGCGCAATCACAAAGCATTATATAGTCAATTAACTTGAAAACTGCACCAGCAGTTTTCAAACAGCAAGCAAGCTTGCTGTGCGGCGCAAAGCCGCGTTAATCGACTATGCACGGATATTAAAGGCAGCGCGGGCACGCTGCCCGGCTTGCTAAGCAAGCCGATTCATAAGTTGCGAGCAACTTATGAAGTTAATTAAGTATAATTATAGTTAATTAATTATTGCCACATCTTACAGCTTATTGACTGTTAAAACAAAATCACCCGCTGCGGCGGGTGATTTTTGCTAACCGCGATGACATACGCAATCATTTGGTAAGCGGCACTGTTTGCATAACTTATGCGCAAACCAAAGCTTGCGGGAACGGGTAATGCAAAAAACTGTTTACAACGGCGCACTTTGCTGTTAAAATGTTATAAGGTACAATACATTAGATAACCCCGGGGGAAACATGTCGGAATTTTTTAAAAACTTTTTTGACAACGGCTATCATGACAATCTTGGAGAGGGCACGTTCGGGCACAGGCATCTTGTGTGGGTGCTTGCAACGTTGGTGTGCATATTTGCCCTTTACTTTCTGTTCAAAAAACACAAGAGAGCTGGGCTTATATTTATATGCACGGTCAGCGCGGCAATCTTTCTGTTCAGGACGGCAATCACCGTTCACCGCCTGATAATCAAGCTTTACGATCCGCCCCTTTCGGCACTGCCGTGGCATATGTGCTCGCTGCTTGCGTTTTTGCTGCCCGTGGTAATCATATTTGACCTCAAAAAATTTAAGACGGCGATATACAGCGCGTCCGTGGCGGGCGGAGTGATCACGCTTGCGCTGGGCGACTATTTTGACCATGCGCTCATAACCATATATCTGTGGGAGAGCATGATTACTCACTCCATGATGATAATAATGCCGCTCATCGAAATTGCCATAGGCAGGTTTAAGATAGAGCTTAAAAACCTTTGGCAGGCTGTGGCGGGGGTGCTGTTTTTTATGGCGTGGGCGACGCTGGCAAACGAGGTGATATTTCGCGGCCATGGTTTTAACTATATGTATTTAAAGAACAACGCCCTGCCGCTGGAAATACCCGGCATACACTATTTTGTGCTGTATGTGGTGATGTATATAATATATCTGTCAATATTTTTCGGCGCGCCGCTGCTGCACAGAAGGCTAAAGGCAAAGAGAAGTTCCGAGGGTGGCCAGGCGCTGCCTGCTGCCGCAAACGCCGGCATGGAATAAGCAAAGCCCTGCGCAGTACATGGATTGTTTAATACAAAGCCTGCGCAATACAGGAATCCAAACGTTTAGTACGCACAATAAAGAAATCCAAGCGTATAAATACGGGCAACAAAAATCCAAGTATTTACTACGCGCACGGCATATTAGGGCTGTTTTTGCCGATTTGGCTGAAACAGCCCTTTTATTAATATTTTCTGTTACCTTTCGGGTTGCTGAGTTGTTTTATATATGAAGGGTGGTTTTTTGCATGCATAACTGCTTTGCAGACGGGCTGATTCATCAAATAGTGGACGATTATTCGGATATGGTTATCCGGATAGCTTTGCAATACGTCCGCAGCAGGCCGGACGCGGAGGATATAATGCAGGAGGTCTTTTTGTCGCTGCTCGGCCGCCCGGCATTTGCGGACGGACAACACCTGAAGGCATGGCTTATCAGGGTGACCATAAACAAGAGCAAAAACCACCTGAAAAAGCTGAAGCGGCGCAGGGAAACCGCGCTTGACTTAGCAGACAACCACCTGACACATGAGCAGGCAGAAATGCTTGAGGAGCTAAGCCTGCTGCCGGAGGACGACCGCAACATAATTTATTTATACTATTACGAGGGCTACAGCGCAAGCGAAATCGGCGGCATAATCGGCAAAAAGCAAAAGGCGGTGCTAATGCGCCTCAGCCGCGCAAGGGCAAAGCTAAGGCATCTGCTGGAGGAGCGGCAGGAATATTGATGAAGAAAATTAAGCCGCTTTAGTAACAGTAATAATACCTTTACAGCCGCTCAAGTAACAGCAATTACCGCTTTAGGTATTTGAGGAAATAACATGAAAAGTCCATACGTAAAAAATTTTGACGGCATTACTGCCGGCGACGAGGCAAAACGCAATACAATAGATGCGCTTGAGCGTCAGATAAACGCCCGGCAGGCCGCCGAACAGCTGTCGAAAACTGCTAAGCTAAGCCAAGGTTTGTCAAAGGAAGCCGCGGCTCACCCGGACAGTGCCGCTTGCGCGCATACAGCCGCAAAGCCCGGCAAAAAGAGGTTTTCCCGCAGGCTGCGCGTTGCCGTATCGATTGCGGCTGCGGTTGTGCTGGTATTTAGTGCGGTGCTTATCCCCATTGCGCTGAACAACCGTGTCTCTGCGGCAATGCTGGCAAACAGCGAGCTTGACCTGAGCGGCGTAAAGGGACTTGGCATTGCCCGCACGGCAAAGGCAAGCAAAGACGCAGGCGCATCAGGTGCAGGCAATTACTTTGGCTCGCCCATGCTGGGGCTATCCGTGCTTCCGAGGCTTGGCAGCTTTAGCCTTGCGGGCATATTGCCGGGGGGCCAGCCCAAGGACAAAAATTGGATGGTGGTATATGACCAAAACGGCGGCATAGAGGACGTAATTTTTTCACGGCAGATGCCGGACGGAGAGAGTCAAGAGATTACTCAGGTAAAGCTGTCTGCGCCCATCAAAAAGCTATATGTTACGGAAAAGTTTACGTTTATTATGTTTTCCTTTTTGATTGACGGCTCTCCGGACGCGGCAAAATCGCAGCGCTATCATGAGAGCGGCTACACCTGCCACCCGTCGCACAGCCAAAGCTTTGTCATAGACAACAGCACCGGCAAGGTTTACTCACTGGAAAAGCTTTTTAACGAGTACAAAACGGTGGTGTTTATGGATGTGTTTGAGGACTGCGTGCAAATAGAGCACGCACCGCCCGGCTCTCCGGTGGAGCGCATATTTTATATGCTTGACATAAACCAAGACGGCGAGCTGGTGTATGAGCTGCTGCGTGCTCAGCACAATAACAACATTTATTTTGTGACCGACAAGTTCCGTCAATATTATGTGGCGTCGAATGTCAGCGAAGTAAGCGGCAGGGTATTTAGCTTTGATGCGGGCGTAGATCCGGAAAGCTATTTTTCCAACGTGGAACTGAACAGCCAGCCGTTTACCGGCACGCTGTACGGCAAGGGCAGCGACGGATATGTGTACAAGGCAACGGTGAGCGGCTCTGAGGACTTGGGCGACAGGCAGTATAAAATAATGCAGATGGGGCAGGGCTTTGAGGAGCTTGAAATCAGTGCGGACATAGACATTAGCATATACTTTATGTCCGAGCAATACGGTCCCGACGTCAGCTCACGGCAGATATTTTTGCTCAAAGGCTCAAAGCTGTTTCATGTGTTTTTAGATAACGGTCAAGACATTGCCACCGCAGACCTTGAAGGCGGTGTTTACCGTGAGAGCGGCAGGGTAAGCCTGCCCGGCGGATACGGTAAAGGCAGACCCAAAGACGCACGTTCTTTTATCCAAGTTTATGACGGCGAAGTATATTATATGGGGCGGTTGGGCGAGAGTCCGCCTGCAGGGGAGCGCGCCACGCACACTCTTTATCACTATGATTTGCTGAGCGGCGTTGAAAGCGTGGTCATAAGCGGCATTGAGCAGGCTTGGATTACCCGCCAAGGCTTTTTGGCATACAACGGCGCAGTGCTGGGAAAAGACAGCGGCGTCCCGCAGGAGCATTACGCCACAAAGATTTACCGTATAAGCTGCCAAGATGGCAGTCCGGGCGCAGAGCTGCTGTTTGAAATCCCTCAAGACAGAGAGCTGGTGACGCTGCAGCCGCTGGCTTAAAAAAGCACGCAGATTTTAGGTGCAGGCACAATTATAATCAATTAATCCCATTATAAGCGTACAAAGTCCAATTAATATGCTTATGTGATTTAAACAGCGCATAACATCTGTATTGGCACGAAAAAAATTATCCATAGCAAAAAACACATAACAAAAAAACAATCCTCCATACAGTTACGGAGGATTGTTTTTATCATAATATCTGCGGCAAACTAATTGACTGCTTTATGTTGCAACCCTTTTATTGCGGCAAAGAGAGGGGTTTAACCGTTGT
>CAZPMG010000016.1:20971-24987 GCA_964587785.1 uncultured Clostridia bacterium | reverse complement strand
GCTTGACGGCATAACAAGCATTGACGAGATAAAGACGCTGGATTCGGGCATACAGATAACTGAGTGAGATAACCGAATTAGCCCCCCTTGTCAAAGGGGGCGCTTTCTCCATATTAGCCCCCTTGTCAAAGGGGGTGCTTTCTCCATATTAGCCCCCCTTGTTAAAGGGGGGTGGCACGGAGTGTCGGGGGGATTCCTCAAAATTAGTGCTTTGTTTGAATCCCTCCACCGCTAAAGCGGTCCCCCTCCCTTTGACAAGGGAGGCTTTTTATTGTCGCACCACATAAAAACTCACCCTCGGAAAAATCCGAGGGTGAGTTTTTATGGGTGTGTTATGTTTTGTGTTTGATTAATTATGCGGCAAAGTAATCGTAGGAAGTTCCAAGGTAAACCGGCTTAATCGCTCCTTCTCCCGGATTCCCGCTCAGCTCTAAATTTCCAAGCAACACAGTATTTGAAGCTCCGCTTGAAGCAGGATTAGGATCTGCTACTATTGTCAAATTACCTGTTGCATCAACTACTCTTTGGTAAGCTTCTCTTATTGCATTATTTCCAGTTCCAAAATCAACACCTGCAAATATGTTTTTTGCTGTATTTTTGCAAGAATCTATTGTGACTTTAAAATCATTTCGTAAGTATGCGTGTCCCACAATTGCTCCCAGCGAGGTTTTTCTCGTTGAAGTTATTGTACCATTATTTACGCAATTAATATAATCAGTATCACCGCGATTAGTAATAACCCAACCTGTTATACCGCCGACTATTCCTCCACTACCATAATTTGAAGTCAAATTAATGCTGTTCACACAATCTTCAAAAGTGGCATTTCCAGCCAATGAAGCTATGCCTCCGAGAGTATAAGAACCACTTGAGGTAACTGTCCCGCTAACAATCACATTATTCACATCAATATTATATGCAGAAGAAAATAATATGCCGGCTGAATAATTTGCTTCATTTGTTATATTGATATCAACATTGGGTATTTTTAAATTTTTTACAACACTGCGGTCAAGATATTTTTCTTCAGCAGGCTTGGAGTCCATAGAACCCATAAACAACGCCATGGAAGCACCACTCATATCTCCAGTTCTCTTAAAATTCCTAATCTCATAATTTCCGCCATCTAACTGCCCGTAAAAACCCGAGACAACAGTTACCTTTACATATCCTGGAGGGCTGTCAGGAATCATTTCTATAGTACCAAGTGCCTGCCACTCAATGTTCGCCAAATCAATATGACTTGTAATTTTGTAATAGACATAATCTTCAGGTCTTGCTTCAAACACTCTGTTCATATTTGCCAACTCAACGGCATTAGTGATTTCATATGCCGTTGCTTCTGTGTTTCCGTTTCCTGAAGCAAAGTAAGCATCTAAAAGGTTAGACTCGACTACTCTATATGTCCAAACCAAGTTAGCGCCCCTATAGCTAAGAGTCGCGGTAAATATGCCTACATTTTCTGTGCTAAAGCCTGTAATGGCTATCCTTCCAGATGTAGTACTAATTGCACTTGTGGTATTATCGTTGAATTTTACAGTTAAATTTATTTCAGGCATGTCATCATTCAACAAGAATGCGTTGGGAGGTATTGTTTCAAATTCAATAGATGTAACCGATGCAACGTCACATGCATATGCAAACACAGCAAAGACTGATACGATTACTGCAACAAGGATTTTTGTTATTAGATTCTTTTTCATAATATACTCTCCTTTTACCTTTAAAACTCAATATATTTAAATTCAGTTTTTCCTATTAATGCTCCGCCTGCGTCATATAGTCTTACAACAAACACTTTAAAACCATTTTCATCTGAATATTGATGTGTAGAAATAGAAGCTTTTCTGCCGCCATCTTTAAAATCTACAATAACCTTTTTTTCCACGCTGCCCGTAGGTAAAACAATTTTATTAATAACATTGGAAGTTTCTGTATAGGGTTTTAATTTAATTGCTTGTTCGGATGAGCCTATTATTAATTTGTAAGTTACTTCTATTAAACCGCTTGCAATATTCAAAGAAGTAGGTTGAGGAAGCTGCTTAAATGCGCTTGCATTGCTAACCGTAAATGCGCCAGTTTCCACTAAAATGTTAGAATTAGAAGCAGTGATTAAAACATCTGTATTGACAAAATCAATATAGGAAAAAGCACCCTTTTCAATTGTTGAAACCAAGGGAGGGAGTTTAATACTCTCTGTTAAATTTAGCTCAACCGTGGACTCCCCTTGATAAAATATTAATGAGGGTATAGTTTGAACATTATCTGCAAAAATTACTTTAGTTTTATTTAAATAACCAACTGCTGTTTCCGTTATTCCGCCTATGCTTGATATGTAGATGGTGTTTTGGGGAGAAAAACTGTCAATAATTGCAGAATCAGCACCAGCATTTTTAGCTTTTAATGCTAAACTTGCAAAATCGTTAATATTCTCTAAGTTTCTTATGCCATAAATAGCTTCGGCTAAATCGCTTCCACCTTTATCAAGCAATAAAAAGCCCGGGCGAATTTCTTCTAATTCCTCTCCTGAAACTGCTGCGTATGCAACAACTCCATCATTAAAAGTTCCAACCTTTATTGCTCTTTCCTCTTTATCAAAAAAGAAATGATACCCTGAAACGCGTGGTATAAAAGAGTAGTTTGATTCAACTACATTACGAATTAATGGAGCATCAATATCATTGAAAGAAAGATTGTTCATTTGAACAAATGATACAAGCTCCGTAGTCATATTGCGTGCGTCGGATTCGTCAGCGCGCTTGCGGGAGGTTTCGATTATGTAGCCAAACGTGGGTATCAGCACTGCTGCAAGTATGCCTATTACGGCTATTACCACAATGAGTTCAAACAGCGTAAAGCCTTGCTTGGTTCTCTTTCTCTTCACAAAGCTATTCCCCCTTTATTTTTGGTTTTTTAATTGGTATTAAAAGTATAATATATCAATAGTAATGGTTTGTCAATTCGTTTTTGTAAATTTTTGGCGATTTATAGTAATTTTCTCATAAATTTCACCTAACTTAAATGATTTTCGTTTCTGAAACGCTTGTCATTATCCCCGTTAAACCCTGAGCGGGTCCTGTATGCACAAGTGCTTTTAGGATTTCTTATCTTTGATAGTCAATTAACTTGATTTATATTGCATCTTCGGCGTCTATTTGGTCTATAACGGCACAAAATGCTCCCCTATGCCGCCACTAAAGGCTGCGCTTTTATGCCATTTTATCCTCAAATATCCACTCGAATCTGCTGCTCTAAATTTCAAGTTAATTGACTATAACCTCCACCAACATGCCTTAAACACTTTTTATGACAAAATTATTTGTCAAATTTTGTCATACCTGCGTGCTTGCTCTGAATATACATTACTGTATGATATGTGCCGCTTTTTGCGGCAGCTATCGCAGGGGGTTTTAGGGTGCGTTATTCGCTTTCGGACAGGGTGATTGAGGTCTGCAACTATATTATAGACAACCGTGCCACTATCAGGCAGGCGGCAAAGGAGTTCGGCGTAAGCAAGTCTACCGTTCACAAGGACTGCCAGGAGCGCGCGCCGCTGATTGATGCGGCCTTAGCGCAGAGAGTGCAAAAGGTGCTGGACTTTAATTTGGCGGTCAGGCATATCCGCGGCGGTATTTCCACCAAACGCAAATTTTGTGGGGGAAAGAATAAAAAAAGCCCCCCTTGTTAAAGGGGGGTGGCACGAAGTGACGGGGGGATTCCGGCTTCTATACTAATAAAGATTCCTTAACCACCCTATCAATAGATTCACACACTCCGGTAAAATTATTCCAAATATCATAGTTTGATATCCGTATCACCTTAAGACCTCGATTCTCAAAACTCTCAGTTCTTACTGCATCTTTAACTTTACCCTCTTCTTCAAAATGATGAGTGCCGTCAATTTCTATTACAAGCTTTGCTTTTGAGCAATAAAAATCTGCAATATATTTATCAATTACTTTTTGTCTTAAAAATCGTATTTCGTAATTCTTTAAATAATCATACCATAGACGACG
>CAZPMG010000016.1:19510-20871 GCA_964587785.1 uncultured Clostridia bacterium | reverse complement strand
GTCTGTTCCTTTATGCTCTCTTCGCATTTTTCTAAGCCGCACCAGCCGCCGCGGACAAAGTTTCCGCCGTCTATCAGCGCGGAAAACTCTTCAAAGCTGTGCGCGGTCTTTGTGCGGCTGTCGCGGTGAGCGCGCGCCTTTTCAAGAATTGCCGACTGTATCAGCTCAAGGTGCTCTATAACGGTGTTCTCTATGCCAAGCAGCGGCACGGATTTCTTCTCGCCGCTGTGGCGGAGCACAAGCACTGCCTCGCCGCGTTCTATGTCACGCGGGCCTATCTCTATGCGCAGGGGTACGCCTTTCATCTCCCACTCGTTGAACTTCCAGCCGGCGCTGTAGTCGCGCAGGTCGGCCTCCGCGCGGATGCCCGACGATTGCAGCAGCTTTTCCAGCTCTAACGCTTTTTCGTTTACGCCGCCCTTGTGTCCGGCTATGGGCAGGATTACCGCCTGTACGGGTGCGGCCTTGGGGGGCAGCATCAGGCCGCGCGAATCGCCGTGCGCCATTATCAGCGCGCCTATTAATCGCGTGGACACGCCCCAGCTTGTGGAGTAGCCCAGTTTGTGTACGCCGTCTTTGTCTAAAAACTTCATACCGAATGCCTTGGCAAAGTTTTGGCCGAGATAATGTGACGTGCCGGCTTGCAGGCTTTTTCCGTCAAGCATCATGGCTTCCATGCCGTAGGTGTCAACCGCACCGGCAAACTTTTCGCGCTCGGTCTTTATTCCCACGTAAACGGGGATTGCAAGCACGTTTTCGGCAAACTCGCGGTAGACCTCAAGCATTTGCATGGTCTCCTCGCGCGCCTCCTCTTCCGTGGCGTGCAGGGTGTGGCCTTCCTGCCACAAAAATTCGCTGGTGCGCAAGAACGGGCGCGTGGTCTTTTCCCACCTTACCACGTTTGCCCATTGGTTTAACAGCACGGGCAGGTCGCGGTAGCTTTGAACCCACTTTGCGTACATCTCGCAGATTATGGTCTCCGACGTCGGGCGCACAATCAGCGGCTCGGTAAGCTGTTCGCCGCCCGCGTGCGTGACAACCGCCACCTCGGGAGCAAAACCCTCAACGTGCTCGGCCTCGCGGCGCAGATAGCTTTCGGGGATAAGCATGGGGAAATAGGCGTTGCGGTGACCCGTCGCCTTGAAACGCGCGTTCAGCTCGGCTTGGATAAGCTCCCATATCGCGTAGCCGTAGGGGCGGATTACCATGGTTCCGCGCACCGGGCCGTAATCGACAAGCTCGGTTTTTAACACCACGTCGGTGTACCACTGCGGAAGATCCTGGGTTATGTCCGCAAGCTCTTTTACAAATTCACGCTCTTTTGCCATTTCGCGTTTCCTGTCCTTATTAAGTATTATTTT
>CAZPMG010000016.1:17889-19410 GCA_964587785.1 uncultured Clostridia bacterium | reverse complement strand
CACGTCGGTGCGGTATACGTCGCGCAGTGATGGGTTGTATATCATGCTTGCAGGGTGGTAGAGCGGATAAATCAGCCGCCCGCCGCGCTCGGCAAGTCTGCCGTGCTCACGCCCTACGACGGCGTCCGCACCCGCAAGCGCGCGCAAGGGCGTTCCGCCCAGCGTTACCGTGAGTGCCGGCGATAGGATTTCAAGCTCTCTCATCAGGAAGGGCAAAAACTCGGCGACCTCGGCGTCTGTGGGTGTGCGGTTGCTCACCGTGCCGCGGTCGGAAAGCTTTGTAGGACGAAATTTTACCGCGTTGGTTATGTAAATATCCTCGCGGTTAAGTTCAATGAGCTGCAAAAATTCGTCGAGGTTTTTGCCTGCCTTGCCCACGAACGGGCGGCCTTGCGCTTCCTCCTCGCCGCCCGGCGCTTCACCCACCAAAACTATGGCCGGGCGCGGATTCCCCTCGCCGGTCACTATCTTTTTGTCGGGAAATTCGATTTTATACAGCAAATTAAAGTCTGATATTTTCATATGTGTTTTCCGGTTTTTTGATGCGCTGAATCAAGGCCTTGCGTTTAAATGGGCTTCCTGTCCGTCAGGGCGCGCGAAAGCGTCACTTCGTCGGCATACTCTACTTCCGAACCCATGGGTATTCCGTGCGCTAAGCGCGTCACCTTTACGCCCAGCGGACGCAGCAGCCGTGCGATGTACATGGCGGTTGCCTCGCCCTCTACGTCGGGGTTGGTTGCCATAATTACTTCCTCTATTTTTCCCTCGGCTACGCGCGCAAGCAGCTCTTTGATGCGGATGTCGTCGGGGGTTACTCCGTCAAGCGGATTGAGCGTGCCGTGCAGCACGTGGTAAGTGCCCTTGAACTCGCGCAGGCGTTCAAACGCCGCAACGTCCTTGGGCTCTTTGACCGCGCACACCGTCTTGTGGCTGCGCGATGCGCATATTCCGCACGGTTGAATGTCTGTAAAGTTTCCGCACGTTTGACAATATTTTATGGCTGTCTTTGCGTCGGTTATGCTCTCTGCAAGCGTGCGCGCCTGTGTGTCTGTCATGGCGAGTATGGCATACGCGTAACGCTGGGCGCTGCGCTTGCCGACGCCCGGCAGCCGGGAGAGTTCGTTTATTAGCCGCGCAAGCGGTTGAATGAATTTGTCCATGTATTAAAACATTCCGCCCAAGCCGCCGGCAAGCGGCCCCATAAGCCGTTCGCTCTCCTTGTCAGCCTTCTCGTATGCCTCGTTGAGCGCGGCTATAATCAGGTCTTCAAGCATCTCGACATCGTCGGGGTCTGCCGCTTTGGGGTCAATCTTTACGCCTACGACTGTCTTTTTTCCTGTCACGGTTACAGTGACCATGCCGCCGCCAGAGCTGCCCTCTATCTCCATTTCGTCAAGCTCGGCCTGAGCCTGTGCAAGCTTATCCTGCATGGCCTGAGCCTGCTTCATAAGTCCCTGCATTCCCCCGCCGCCAAAGCCGCCGCCGAATTTGTTTTTCATGCCCAATCTCCTTTTGCGGGTT
>CAZPMG010000016.1:5937-17789 GCA_964587785.1 uncultured Clostridia bacterium | reverse complement strand
GGTGTCGTTTTCCTTTACGGCTTTCAGCTCGCGGCACACGGGGTGCAGCAAAAACTGGCCGCTTTGGCGTAAGCTGCGCAGCAGCTTGCCCCACACCTTTTGCACCTCTACGCTGCTCTCTTCGGAAACCGGCAAAGGTGCTTTTGCGCGCGGAGAGGGTGCTGCCGTATGCGGCGCGGCTTGAGGCGCTTCCTCGGGTGGCGGCTCTTCGGGAAATCCTTCGTCCGCGTAATAATCGTCATGGTAATCGGGCGGACTGGGCAAGGTGTCTGCCGAGCCGCGCGCCTGCAAATCTACAATCTCGCGGGTGAACCGGTCGAGGGGCTTGGGAGTTGCGGCTTGTTGGGAATGTGCATAGCTGCCCTCTGCTTGACTTTGCGCAGCTTCGCTTGGTTTTGAACGCTGAGATACAGGTTGGTTTTCCCTTGCGGAGAATTGCGGAAACTCTGCCTGCTGCGCCGCGCTTTGCGGACGGCCGGTGTTTTGAGCGGCAGTGTTATGCGCTGCGGCGCTTGTGGAATTCCCCTGCACGGAAACCGTACGGACAGCGCCTGATTCATACGCTTTGAGCTGCTCTTCCAAAACACTTACGCGCGACGCCAATGCCTCGGGCAGCCAGTCGCTTTCGGGGCGGGCGGCACGAAGCACCGCGGTTTCCAACACCACGCGCGCACTGAGCGCAAAGCGAAGTTCGGACTCTGTGTGCGAAAAAATCTCCAGACAGCGCAGCAGCCTTTGCGCTGGCGCACTGCCTGCAACCTGCTTGTAAGATTCAAATATATCTGCGGGAAAACCCAAGATTTCTTTTGCGTCGGCGGAGAGCTTTACCACGCACAAGTCGCGTATGGTCGAGGCAAGGTCGCGACATAACAGGGGCACTCCCTTGCCGAGCGATAAAAGCCCGTCCAACGAGGTGAGCACACTGCCGGAATCCTGAGCGAGTATGTCGCGGCAGAGTTCAAGCATCTTTCCGCCGTCGGCCGCGCCCAGCACCTCTAAAACATCCGGATAGGTAAGCTTGCCGTCAGAGTAAGACACGCACAAATCAGCCACGGACAGTGCGTCGCGCACGCTGCCCTCTCCTGCGCGGGATATGGCGGTCAACGCCTCTATGTCATAAGCCTTGCCTATATCCTTGAATATGTCCTGAAGCAGCGCGGTTATACGGTCGGGAGAAACCAGTTTAAAGTCAAAGCGCATACACCTTGACAGTATCGTAGCCGGCAGCTTGTGAACCTCGGTTGTCGCCAGCACAAATATTACATGGCGCGGAGGCTCTTCCAGCGTCTTGAGCAGCGCGTTGAACGCACTGTCGGTGAGCATGTGTACCTCGTCGATTATGTACACCTTAAACTTACCGCTGGAGGGAAGATACATGACCTTGTCGCGGATATCGCGCACCTCGTCTACGCGGTTATTTGAGGCGGCGTCGATTTCCACAATATCTATGTTGGAGGGATCGGACAGCGCCGCGCACACCGAACAGCGGTTGCAGGGCGAGCCGTCCTGCGGGTCAAGGCAATTAACCGCCCGCGCAAATATCTTTGCCACGCTGGTCTTGCCCGTGCCGCGCGAACCGCAAAACAAATAGGCGTGACCTATCATGCTCCCCTTTATCTGGTTGGTGAGCGTGCGCACAATATGGTCCTGGCCTATGACCTTTTTAAATGTGTCAGGCCGGAATTTGCGGTATAACGCAAGGTATGACATCTCTTTTTCCTTATTATATATGTGCCTAATTATATATGTGTGCTTATGCAAACATATATCTGTGCAGATCGTTCAATATATACAAGTTATTGCAATTAAGTTACCTGCCGGATTTGCCTGCAGAGGACGCGCCGTCTGATGCAAGCTTGCGGCGCAAACGCTGCAGCGCGTTGTCTACAGATTTTTGGGAGGCGCATAGTGCCGCGGATATCTCTGAGTAGCTCTTGCCGAGCAGATATTCCCTGAGCACCTTGCGCTCAAAGGCGCTGAGCGAAAGCGTTATCTTTGCGGTTATTGCGCTCAGCCTCTCATATTCCTCTACCAGTTCCTCCGGCCCCATGCCCAGCGGCGCCGGAATATCCATGCAGGCATCGTCTTCGCCGCCGCCCGGGCTGAGCGACACATAGCTGTTTAGCGGCTTGTGCTTTTTTCTTAAAGAAAGCTTTACCGCCGTGGAGAGCTGGCGCTGTATGCACAGCGTGGCAAAGCTTTTAAACTGAGTGCCGTGTCCGCCCCGATAGTCGCGCACAGCCTTAAAAAGCCCTATCATGCCCTCCTGCACCAAGTCCTCTGTCTCGCCGCCGGAAAGAAAGTATGTACGCGCGCGCGCGCGTACCACTCCCATGTAACGCTTGCAGAGCTCTTCCATGCTGGCGTCGCAGCCGCCTTGGGCGCGGCTGACAAGCTCCTCGTCAGAAACCCGGGCAATGCCGTCAAGGGCAACTGATTGTATTTTTGCGGAAACGGCTCTTTGGATATTTTCGGCGTCAATATTTTTCTGTGCAGTATGTTTGTCCGCCGCCGCGTCCGGAAGGCTTTTCACTTTCCGCCCCCTGCCTGCCTTTGGCGCACTGCCTCATACAGCACCACCCCGCACGCAACGGAGGCGTTCAGCGAATTTACCTGGCCGAACATGGGTATGCTCACTATCTTGTCGCACAGCTTGCGCGTGAGCGGACGTATGCCCTCGCCCTCGCTGCCTATCACAATCGCCGCCGGGCCGGTAAGGTCGCAAGTATACAGGCTTTCTCCGCCGGTCTCCGCGCCGTATACCCACACGCCCTGCTTTTTAAGGTTTTCTATTGCCATGTTGAGGTTTACCGCGCGCGCTATTTTGACGTGCGCGCTGGCTCCTGCGGATACGCGCACAGCGGTTTCGCCCACGGTCGCGCTCCTGTGTTTGGGAATGATTATGCCGTGCACGCCGCTGCACTCGCACACCCTTATTATACTGCCTAAATTGTGCGGATCTTCCACGCCGTCAAGCACAACTATAAACGGCGGCTGGTCTTGGCTCTTTGCCGCTTCAAGTATGTCTTCAAGCTCGCAGTACTCGAACTCTGACATATATGCAATAAAGCCTTGATGACGCTTGTCCTCACTTTCGCGGTCAAGCGTCTCGCGCGGAGCAAACTGATACTTTATGCGCCGGTCGCGCGCAAGGCGGAACAAGCTGCCGCCGCTGCCCTTTTGCTCTGCGCCTTTTTCTATCAAAAGCTTTTCAATGTCCGCGCCTGATTTCAATACTTCAAGCACAGCGTTTCTGCCCTCTATCTTCATATAATGCTTTCCTTTGCACGGACTTTTGCCGCGCACAAGCTAAATTTTTGTTTTTATTGTTGGGTGTTGGGGGTGGGGTGTTGGTTTCCTGTTTTAATCTAAGCGCTCCGCTGCAGTTATATTCAAATGCAATGCTTTAAATGAACTTGACTTTTCCGCGATTTAAATGCACCCGGCTTGCCGGCGGGGGCAAACTTAGTCCTCAGACTTAGTAGGCTCCTTGCTTAGTCTTCAGACTGAGCAGGCTCCTTGCCCAGCTGCGCGCGGAACTTACGCACCTCGGCGGCCTTGCCGCAGTTCATCTTGCCCTCACTGCACGCGCCCGCCACGCAAGCCGGCCCGGCAGTGACAAACAGTGCGGGCGCAACCTCCTGCACCAACCGCAGCATTTCCCACGCAAGCGCGCGGATTTCCCATTGCGCGCGGTTGCAGCAGCGCAGACGGAAAAAGTGCAGCAGCTCGCGCGCGTTCATCGTCATTATAAACTTGGTTTCAGCGGCGTTAGGCAGCACAAAGCGCGCGTCCTCGTTGCCCTTTTCCCCGCCGGGCAGAACTTCTGTCCAGCCGGCGTACCATGCGCCTATCTGTCGCATCTGCTCTTCATATTTTACCACAGCCTCAGCTCCCAGCGACCTTATCGCGGGAGGAACTATGTAATTGAAATCGCCGCCTGCCTTTACGTACCTTTGTGACTTGACGGAAAAACTGGCTATCCTGTGCCTTGTAATCTGTGCAAGCAACGCGCGTGACACACCTTCCACACCGAACGTAAAGGACGCGTGCTCAACCGGCGAGAGGTGGTTCATGCCTATCAGCTTGCGGATAAACCCGCCTGTATCGCGGCTCTCCACTCCCTCCATAATTTCCTCAATCCCGGCGTCCGAATAGCAAAGCTTTGCCGCCGTCGCCACTGTTACCTCGGGATTCCCCGTATACTGCAAAAGCTTTACGCTCAAGTTTACTGCAGGCATAACTGTTTTCTCCTTCGTAGTTTTGGAAGCCGCGGCTCTGACCCTTTGCATCCGGTTTTAGCATAGATGCAAGCTCTATTTTTCCGTAAGTGTTTGTTCAAGCAATTGATTAAGCCTTTGGGTTTGGCCGGATAGATACAGATAGCCCAGCACCGCCTCAAGCCCGGTGGCTTTGCGGTAATCTACCACGCTGGCGTTTTTTGCCGGTTGTCCGCCCTTTGCGTTGCGTGCGCGCATTGCAACGCCGCGCTCGCTGTCGGTAAACTGCGGCAACAGCCGCTCAAACGCGCGCGCCTGGCATTGCGCGTTTACCGCATCGGCAGTTCCGCTGTGCAAATCTTTGGCACGGCAGTTGTTGCCCTGCATGAGCGCAAGCCGCACATAGAGCGTTTGCACGGCATCGCCCAAAAAGGCAAGCGTCATTACGTTGCGCATGGCCGCTTGTTCAGGGCTCTCTGTGCCGCAAGCGGTTATGGTTACAGGGCTACGGCTACCTTCCACTTAACTCTCTTCCCAGCTTTGCAAAATGTTTAATGCGCCGCTCAAGCTCGGGCAGCTTTGCCGCTGTTTTTTGAGTAAACATTCCGTCGTCTATATCCTTTGTCGCCGCAAGCTCGTGGCCTATGAGCGCCCAAGTCGACTGAATCAGGTTTGAAAATTCGGGGTTTGAAAGCGCCTCGCACACAAACTTTTGACGGGGTGAGTTTATGTCCTCGCCGGAGATTTCAAAGAAGCCCTTTTGAGCGCACAGCGCACGCAAACGCCTTAATTGCTCGGCGGTGTTTCGCGTGGGCATGTATGCCACGGCATTGAAGCCGAGTCCGGAAATATACTCGATTACTTCCTCCAAAATATCGTCTTCAAATTTTTGCGCACGCTTGTCGCCCGTTACAGAGGCCGCCACGTCGCCAAGATAGGGATACGCAGGAATTGCCCCTGCGCGCTTTGCCGCAGCCACAAGCTCGCTTACATCGCAGCTTTCGTCCGTTGCCGGAATGTAAAAAAATCGGGTATCACTCTTTAGTATGCCCAAAAGGTCGTATTCATAAAACTTGTTATTTTCGTCCGCAAGCGAATCCAGCGACCTTTTTGATACGTCAAGCTTTAGCTCGTCCGTTAAAAACGCGGCCACTGCCCTGCCGCTGCCCAAAAGTTTGGTGAGCGCTTTTCCAAGAGCAAGCATGAGGTGACGCTCGGTCACGCTGCCGCCCTCGTGGCTCATGGACAGAGGAAGCACGTCCCTGTCAAAATCAAGGCTTAGGTTATAGCGCTCAAAGCGCTCGTTTATACGCGCGGTCATGGCGCGGTTGCGGACGTTTCTTGCGGCGCGGTACTTTTCTAAAAAGGAGTTGAGGCTGTCAATGCTTTGATGCGGCACACCGTGTACTGCCACGTATGCGTGGTCGCTTTGGTCGGGGTTGTTTATGCGCTGACCGCTCTTGCCGGGCAGTGAAAAATGCGCGCGGAACTCAAAACCCACAGTTGCCGCCGTGCCTAAAATTTCGCACGCCTGCAAAAACTCCTTTGCGCCCGACAGCGAGTCATGGTCCATGATTCCCATGGTCTCAAGCCCCGCCGAGTATGCGTGAAATGCCGCAGACGCGGGCGAATACGGCGAAAAGGAATATATTGTGTGAATGTGGTTGTTGGCGTCGCCGCTGCGTACTTCCGGGCGGCGAACCGCTCCCTTTTCCTCAAGCTTTTTGTACTGCCTGAGCGCGTCCAGACGCTGCTCGGTGAGCGGTGCATTCATAAGTGCGGTAAGCGTTGATATATCCATTTGCAAATATCCTTATGTCCCCGCAGAAACTGCCGCGGGGCGGTTAAAAATTTATACTGTTACTTTTTATCTTTAATCAAAACACTTGATATTATGACGTATACTATTATTGCCGTTAATATCTGTAATACTATATAGACAATCCACCCGGTTTCCAGCAGCGTTTCGACTGCAATCAATGCAAACACAATGCCGATTAAAAGAAACACTACCGCCGATTGCCTGTAATAGGGTTTTTTATCCATCCGCTCACGCTCGCTGTTTGATGCGTAAATATAGGCATTGTTAAACAAAAAGCCTTTATTTTTAAAAGACCTGATGCTCAAAACAAACGCCGATATTGATAATATAAAAAAAATCAATGTAAAAACTTCTTTCATATATACCCACATCTGTGTAAGCGCACAGGCTGCCTTTCGGAAATTGTAACAGCTTACGGTTAAAGGGCGCGCGGCGTTAAGGTTTACCCTGCCTAAATGCGCGCTTCCGTGCGATAATTGTATCATTTTATGCCGTGTTTGTCAATTTGACCATGGCACTTGCCGGTGATAATTTAACGCACGTATGTTAACACTATAAATGAGTGTGCGGACGCGTTTGATTTTAGCCTAAGTATGTGATAAAATAAGATTGAAATTAAAATTTGGAGGCTTTTTTATATATGAGCTATATTGACCTTAAGGGCAAGGTTGCTGTGGTCACGGGCGCAAGCCAGGGCCTTGGAGAGGCGCTCAGCATAAGGCTGGGCAACGAGGGCTGCAAAGTTGCCGTGCTTGACATAAATGCCGACGGAGCGCAGGCCGTAGCCGACAAGATCCCCGGCGCTGTTGCATATGGCTGCGATGTCACCGACGCCGCGCGGCTTGAAGAGATTGCCGCCGACGTCAAAGAGCGGCTTGGTGCGGCGGATATTTTGGTCTGCAACGCCGCAATACTCAAGAGCGGAGACATCGTATCGCTTGCCGCGCAGACTTTTAAGGCGGTAATCGACGTGAACCTGTGCGGCTATTTTAACACGGTTAAGGCATTTGCCCCGCATATGCTGGAGAAAAAATCCGGCAGTATAATTCAAATCAACAGCAAGAGCGGCAAAAAGGGCAGCTTTAAAAACGGAGCTTACGCCGCAAGCAAGTTCGGCGGCATAGGCCTTACGCAGAGCTTTGCGCTGGAGTTTGCCGAGAGCGGCGTGCGTGTAAACGCCATATGCCCCGGAAACCTGCTCAACTCGCCGCTGTGGGTAAACAGCCTGTTCAAGCAATACGCCGCGAACCAAGGCATAACCGAAGAGCAGGTGCGCGCAAAATACATCGCGCAGGTGCCGCTAAGGCGCAGCTGTGAATATGAGGACATTGAAAACGCAATGGTGTTTTTGGCGTCCGATATGGCATCGTATATGACCGGCCAAGCCATAAACGTAACCGGCGGCCAGCAAATGGACTGATATAGTCAATTAACTTGAAAACTGCACCGGCAGTTTTCAAACAGCAAGCAAGCTTGCTGTGCGGCGCAAAGCCGCGTTAATCGACTATGCACGGATATTAAAGGCAGCGCGGGCGCGCTGCCCGGCTTGCTAAAAGCAAGCCGTTTCAAAAGTTGTGAGCAACTTTTGAAGTTAACTTTAGTATAATATAAGATATAGGCGCGGAAATTATTGATGCAAAACAAACGCGCAGCATTTATTTATACCGTTCTAAAAAAACCGGCTATGTTTTGCCGGTTTTTTTATATGGAGATTGCTCACAAGCTAAGCAAGTGTATAAATATCTAAAAACGCTGCCCGGCACTTTTTGTGTACGGGCAGCGTTTTTTTATTCTTTTTCACTTGGGTTATTTGCGGAAGTAGCTTTAACAAAGAGTAAAGCTTAGTCCTTCTTCTTTGTAAACACCGGCCACAGCAGTATTACTATTATACCAAGCAGTGACGCTCCGCCCACCGCGGCGCTTGTTATGGTGAGGGGGTTCCAGTCGATGTTGATAAGCGGCGGCTTTTCGCCCTCGGGGGCTTCCTCAACGGTGAATTTGCGGGTAACTTTGAGGTCGCGCTCGCTGTTGCCGTCGGATATGGTATATTCGGCGATGTATTCACCCTTTTCCGTAGGGGTAAACGAGCCGCTTGAATGTGTAACCTCTACGCGCGCGGGGGTATTAATGTCGTATATGGGAATGCGGCGCTTGGTGTTAATGTCAATCTTATAGCTGCCGTCTTCGTCCTTTTCGTACTGTATGTTGCCGTCATCGTCGTAAAGATAATCGTAGACAACTTCCATTACGTACTCGCCGTCGTCGTCCTTGGCAAACACATAGCTGCCGCTGTCATCAGTCTTCCACTGACCGACCTTGAGCCCTTCCCTCTCGTCCTCGTCCATTTCGTCAAGATCTTCCTGGGTATAGGTCTCTATTACATACTTATACTTTTTGACTGCTTCGCCGTCCTCGTCCTTTACATGGAATATCTTGAGCGTGACGGTCACCGAGCTTACAAAGTCGTCCGTACCCACCGAATAGGGCAGCGATGACTGCTGATCCGCATAGAGCGTGTCGGTAAAGCTTGAAAAGTTGAACTCCGGCGCGCCGCCGTCAAAGAACCACAGCGTAGCAAAGTCGTCTGTGATTACGATGCGTCCCAGCCTGTCGGTTATCTTGAGACGGAACACGTAAGGGCCTTCGTTGCGGGCGGTGAACTTGAGCCCGGCTTGGTCGGTATAGCTTGTAGATGTAAGAGTGCGGTACTGCAGCGTGTAGGTAAAGCTGTCGGCGCTAATCTCGTAAATTGCGTCGGGCTGTCCGGGAGTGCCGCTGATAAGTGAGCGGAAGTCCTTTTTGTCTGAGCCGTCGCCGAGCTCAGGCTTTAAGAACGTTACGGCGTTGTTTGTGCCGCCCTGCTGAAAGTTTTCGATTTCCCTGTATTTTTCCTTGTACCTTTGGCTGTCAAATTCAAACGCGTTTGCCGTGCTTGTGCGCTTGACCGCCTTGTATATGAGAAGGTTCGCCTGTTCAGAGTCTTCGCCGCCTATCAGTATGCCGGTGTCGTCATTTGCCCTCATGACCGCAAGATCTTCGGCGGCAAACGCGCTGTTGTCGTTTGACGTGTCGCCGTCACGCGCGGTCACCGTTACCGCATAAAAGTAAGTTTTGACCGAAGAATAGCTCTTGTTGAGTTTTATTATGTTTGTGGAGGAATAAGTTTCCGTCTTATACTTGCCGGATGCCTCGGTCTTTGAGAACCAGGCTTCAAGGTCCGAGCGGGTGAGCGCAGAAACATCTTTTTGATCCTCTGCCTCAAGCGTGGCGTTGTAGTCTTCCCATGCGCCGTATTTTACCGACAGCCTTATCGTTGGGGCTGTGGTGGTCGCGAGCACATCAAGGCCGTATACCGGCAGCGTAAGCGTGCTGTCAAGCACCGCGTACTCGGGATTTTTGTCCATGTCAAAGCGCAGAACAGGCTTTGAGGTGTCGGTTGCGTTTGTGCCCGTTGAGGAAAGAACCTGACTGTTTATACCGGTCACAAGCAGCGTGGCAACGTCTTTGTTTTCGGTTATTGCGCCCTCGTCCTCATTGCTGTTGGGAGTGAAGGTCTCGTCAACACCGTAAAACTCTATGGTAAGGTTTGCCTCAAGGCGATAGGGGTCTTTGTAGACGCCGGCGGCATCGGCAAATACGTTTGCAAACTTTTCAAAGCTTGTGCCCGTCTTTTTGAGCGTAAACTTGCCCTTTGCCGAGTTTGCGGCATTTGCCGGAGTGTATGTTATTGTGTATGCGCCGGAGATGTCCTCAAGGTCATCCTCTTTCAGTATAAGCTCGGTCTTTATATCGCTTACGTGCAGGTCGGCGCGGTCGGGGTCAATTGCCTTTTCGCGGTCTTCAGACGCAAAGGTGAACTTGATTTGGCTGAAATTTGTCTTTCTTACGGTAAAGTTAAAGGAAAACGGCAGCGTGCCGTCTTCGCCGGCATAGCCGCCCAAATACAGCTTTTGCGCGTATGTGGTATAGACGCGGGTAAACGGCACGGCGTTGTCCTCGTCAACGGTGATGACCGTAGGACGCAGAGAAATGCCGTCCGGCGTGGAGGCTATATTAAGGTTTTTTGTGCCCGTAAAAAGCCTGCTGCCTACAGTAGCCGCATTAGCGGGCTGGCTGCCTGTAAATGCAATCAGTCCAATGATCAGCATGAACGATAAAATCAAGCTGACAATCCGTGCCGGTTTAACCTTGGTCATAATCCCTCCGTCCGCCGCCTTTAAAGATTCTAAGGCGTTTCAAGATGTTTTAAAAAAAGCAATATAATCGCCGCCGTGCTTATTTAAGCAGGCTGCGGCGGCCGCATGGCCCTCTGCGCTCAAAGCCGGCATCAAGCCGCGCTTGCCTGCCACTTTTTGCGCGGGCGGTAAAGCCCGGCAAACGGCATAAGAACGCAGTCTTTTACTATTTTACACGTTGGCCCCTGTTTTGTCAAACCTGTTTAAGTATTTTTCAGCAAATATTGCTAAAATTTACTGCAAGGCAGCCGCAAGTGCGCACATACAGATTAAGTACGCAAAATATACGTTTGAAAGTTTGAGGCAAGCACGCAGCTTATAGATATTCAGCCGGACGTATTGCCGCCGCTTGGCGCGTCCGGCAACAGCTGTGCGCTCTCAAGTTCCAGCCTTTCATTCAGCCACTTTTTAAACTTTAATGTATTGCGAAGGTTTAATACATGCATTGCAATACTGCTGGGAAAGGCTATGATTCCTCCCCACAGCCAAAAGTGTTTGCCGACGGCATCAAGTAAACTCAAAAGCATCATGGCAAAGCCTGCCACTGACAAAACGCCCAGCAAAATTACAAGAATAAGATGCAGCTTTTTCCGTGCATAAACTCCCTGTAATATCTTTGCCTTTGACGTATGGAATTTTTTTAAATTTTTCTGTCATATCAAACACCTCAAAGCCGCCGCGTTCTCCCTGCGCATATGCGTAAAGGCAACAACATTATTAAAAGAATAACCGGCAGTTTATTGATGCCATACGACGTATGCAGCAAGGCACAGCAACGCTATTTGATAATTCTCATGTGGCGCTCTATGTCAAAGTGTTTCCAAGGCTCGTCGGTTTCCGGCGGCCATGCTATGAATACCATGCGCTCCTGCGTGACCGGATGCGTAAGCTTGAGCGATTTTGCCCACAGCGCAAGGTTGTAGCCCTTTGCTATGTCGCCCTTGTAGCGCACGTCGCCGAATACAGGGCAGCGTATGTGCGAAAGCTGCACGCGTATCTGGTGGCCGCGCCCGGTAATCAGGCTTATGCTGAGCAGGCTCACAGGCGGTTTGCTCTCAAGCACCCGGTAATTTAGTTCGGCACGGCGCGCTCCGTCGGTCGCCTGCGGAACTACGTAAACGGTGTTGGTTATGCTGTTCTTTTTAAGATAATGCACAAGGTTGGCCTTTTCCTCGCGCGGCGTGCCCACGGTGACGGCAAGGTATTCCTTTTCAAAGTCTCCGGATTTCAAGCCCTCGCTAAGCCTGGCCGCCGCCTTGGAGGTCTTGGCAAACACCATTACACCGCCCGTCGGCCTGTCCAGCCTGTGAACAAGCCCTAAATACACGTTGCCGGGCTTGTCGTATTCCTGCTTTAAATAGCCCTTTAAAAGGGTAAGCAAATCGGCATCCCCGCTGCTGTCTTGCTGGACGGGTATATTTTGCGGCTTTGCAACCACGAGTATGTGATTGTCCTCATGCAGTATCAAGGATTTAATGTCCATTTTTCTCCCGTTTTTGCGGCAATTTACAAGTAATTTCAGTGGAATTTGCCGGTTGAATGTTCGTAAGCACTTAAATATAAGTGCCCTTATAG
>CAZPMG010000016.1:0-5837 GCA_964587785.1 uncultured Clostridia bacterium | reverse complement strand
TTGACTGTGTTTACCCACAGGCCGCTTGCGCCGCATGGCAGCACCACTCCGCTCTCGTCGGTGGGAAGGCATACCTCATACGCCGTGCTTGCGCCGCCCCGCGTCCCCAAATGTATATTCAGCATATTGCCGAGCACCGAGGGCTGAAGTCCGGTGGTATAGCTGTTTATGAGAAAGAACAGCGGATTGTCTGACAGCACGCGCGCCGCCTGCTCAACAAGCGAGTACAGCCCGTCCTCGATTTTCCAAAGCTCGCCGGACGGCCCGCGCCCGAAGCTCGGCGGATCCATTATTACTGCGTCGTAACGCTTGCCGCGCCGTATCTCGCGCGCGACAAATTTCATGCAGTCGTCCACGATATAGCGAACGTTTGCTTTTTCCAGCCCCGACAGTCTGATGTTTTCGGCACACCTGTCTACCATTGCTCGCGCGGCATCCACGTGGCACACCGAAGCGCCCGCAGAAAGGCAGGCAAGCGTTGCGCCGCCGGTGTAGGCAAACAGGTTGAGTACGCTTATCTCCCGCTTTTCCGCGCGGATAAGTTCGGTCATGCGCTGCCAGTTTGCCGCCTGTTCGGGAAACAGCCCCGTGTGCTTAAAGCCCATGGGCATGATTTTAAATTTTAAATCGCGCCAGCCTACAACCCAGCTGTCCGGAAAAGGCCTGAGCTTTTTCCAGCGTCCGCCGCCGCCCGAACTGCGCTCGTACAGTGCGTTTAAGCCCTCAAACTTTTCCAGCTCAAAGCGCGGCTGCCATATGACCTGCGGGTCGGGGCGCAGCAGATATACATTTCCCCAGCGTTCCAGCTTTTGGCCGCCGCCGGTGGCAAGTATCTGATAATCCTTCCATTCGGTGTTGATGTTCAAACTATTGTAACCTTCCTGCGGCTGCTGCCGCAGCCTGATAACCGTTGTCTTAATATTTTTGCCCGTTGCCGTATGATTAAACGGCCAATATTGCGGCACTTCATGCAGCTTGAGAATTGCCAAAACGCTTACAGCTTAAGTTTTGCAATAATTACAACTTGAGTATTGCGGCAACGTTTACAGCTTAGTAAGCTTATTTAAGCAGCCGTGCAGGGAGCTTTCTATTTCTTCACGCGGGATACGGAAATTACCGCTTTGTCGCCGTTTATATCCCATTCGCGCACGGCCTCGCCGCCGCGCCCCTTTGCCGCGCTGTCCGCAAGCACCGTGGGCAGCACAAGCTGGGGACTGTTTTCCAAAACGCTGAGCGCACGCCCCTCTGCCTCATACAGCACGGTAATGCGGTCGGTCACCTCAAAGCCGGCATCCTTGCGCATGGTCTGTATCTTGCTGATAAGCTCGCGCGATGCACCTTCAAGCAGCAGCTCCTCGGTGAGTGTAGTGTCAAGAGCAACGGTTATGCCGCGGTCGGATGCCGCCGCATAGCCCGGCAGGCTCACCGCGCTTATCAGCAAATCCTCGGCGGTAAACTCCGCCTCAGTACCGTTTATCTGCGCCCTGTATGTTCCCCCGCCGCGCACCGCAGCCGCAACAGCGGTACCGTCAGCGCCCTGCAGATGCGTGCGTATTGCGCCGATCAGCGCGCCGTACTTTGGCCCGAGCGTCTTTAGCTGGGGTTTTATCTCATAGGTTATAAACTTTTCCGCTTTATCTGCAGTGCGGTAGCTCTTTATGTTCAGTTCGTCGGCGACTATTGCAAGGTACTCCTCGGGCAGCTTTATCTCACGCTGTGAATGAACATACATCGCGGCAAGCGGCTGACGGTTTTTTATGCCGGCGGCATTGCGGCAGGAGCGCGCAAGCACCACAAGGTCCATTACGTCTGCCATATAGCCAAGCACATTCGGGTCGGAAAGCTCTGCAACGGGCACGGGGAAATCGCACAGGTGCACGCTCTCGGGCGCGCCGGCGATGTTCCCGGCCACTAAATTTTGATATATGCTCTCTGCCAAAAACGGTACAAAGGGAGCAATCAGCTTGCTAAGCTCGGTTAGCACATGGTACAGCGTGGTAAATGCCGCCGCCTTGTCCTCTGTCATGTCCTTGACCCAGTAACGCTCGCGGCAGCGGCGCACGTACCAGTTGCTGAGGTCCTCGGTGTAATCCTGAATCTTGCGCGCAGCGTCCGTGATGTCATAGCGTGAAAGCGCACCGTCCACGTGCTCAACCAAGCGGTTTAAGCCCGAAAGCGCCCACCTGTCCATTAGGGTCAGCTTGCAGGTCTTTATGTCGTAATCATTGGGGTTATATTTGTCTATGCCGGCATACAGCACAAAGAACGCGTATGTGTTCCACAGCGTGCCCATGAACTTGCGCTGTGCCTCGTCCACCGCCTCGGCATAAAACCTTGAGGGCAGCCAAGGATTGCTTGACGTGTAAAAATACCAGCGCAGCGCATCCGCACCCTGCTTGTCAAGCACTGTCCACGGGTCAACCACGTTGCCCTTGTGCTTGCTCATCTTTTGGCCGTTCTTGTCGTTGACGTGCCCTAATACTATGCAGTTTTTGAACGCAGGCTTGCCAAAGAGCGCGGTGGATATGGCAAGCAGCGTATAGAACCAGCCGCGCGTTTGATCCACTGCCTCGGATATAAAGTCCGCCGGAAAGTTTTTCTCGAACAGCTCTTTGTTTTCAAACGGGTAATGGTGCTGCGCAAATGGCATTGCGCCGCTGTCGTACCAGCAGTCGATTACCTCGGGGGTGCGCCGGTGAGTGCCGCCGCACTTGCAGGGAAATGTAAACGTGTCGATGTACGGGCGGTGAAGCAGTCCGTCCTCCGGCGGGGCGGTATCCAAAAGCTCTGCGCCCGGAGTATCTCCGCACTTTTCCTTCAGCTCTTGCTTGCTGCCTATAAAGTGCGTGTCGCCGCACTCATCGCAAACCCACGCGGGCAGCGGAGTTCCCCAATAGCGCTCGCGCGAGAAGCCCCAGTCGATTACGTTTTCCAAAAAGTTGCCCATGCGCCCCGAGCCTATTGCCGGGGGTATCCAGTTTACCTGCGCGTTGTTCTTTACCAGCTCGTCCTTTACATTGGTCATGCTTATGAACCAGGACTTGCGCGCATAGTAAAGCAGCGGCGTGTCGCACCGCCAGCAGAACGGATAGCTGTGTTCAAACTCCGCCTTGCAAAGAACCAGCGAACGCGAGCTTAAATCCTCTATTATCAGCGCGTCTGCGTCCTTGGCAAACTTACCCTCAAGCTTTCCTGTGCCCGGCTTAAAGTTGCCCCGGTCGTCCACAAGCTGCACAAACGGCAGGCCGTATGCCCTGCCAACCTTGGAGTCATCCTCGCCGAAAGCAGGCGCTATGTGCACGATTCCCGTGCCGTCGGACAGCGTGACAAAGCTGTCGCACGTGATATAGTGCGCCTTTTTGTCAGGCTTTTCATAGTCAAAGAGCGGCAGGTACGGGCTGCGCTCGTACTCCCTGCCCTTTTTTGTTTCTAAAACCTTATAACCATCCTCGAAATGCTTGTCCGCAAGCGCCTTGGCAAGTATATAGCGCTCGCCGCCGTGCTCGACCTTTACATAGTCTTCGTCGGGATTCATGCACAGCGCAACGTTTGAGGGCAGCGTCCAGGGCGTAGTCGTCCACGCAAGGTAATATGTGTCCGGCTGGTCTGCGGCGGGAAACTTTACTGTTATTGTGGTGTCGGTTACGTCCTTATAACCCTGCGCAACCTCGTGCGAGGACAGCGCCGTGCCGCAGCGCGGGCAGTAAGGCACTATCTTGTGCCCCTTGTATATCAGCCCCTTTTCCCAAAGCTGCTTGAGTGACCACCACACCGATTCGATGTAGGAATCGTGATAGGTCACATATGGTTCGTCCATGTCCACCCAGTAGCCCACGCGGGAGGTCATCTTTTCCCACTCGGCCTTATATGTCCAGACGCTGTGCTTGCACTTTTCAATGAACGGAGCTACGCCGTAACGCTCGATGTCCTGCTTTCCGTCAAGCTTGAGCTGCTTTTCCACCTCAAGCTCTACGGGCAGGCCGTGAGTGTCCCAGCCCGCCTTGCGCAGCACGCCGTAGCCCTTCATTATCTTATAGCGCGGTATGATGTCTTTGATTACGCGCGTGATTATATGCCCGATATGCGGCTTGCCGTTTGCCGTGGGCGGCCCGTCGTAAAAGGTAAATACCGGCTTGTCTTTGCCCTTTTCAACGGTCTTTTCAAAAATCTTTTTTTGCTGCCAAAATTCGAGCACCTCGTGCTCGCGCGCGCAAAAGTTTAACGTGCTGTCTACCGGTTTGTATGCCATCTGTAACCTCAGTATTTCGTGCGCGTAAAGCCGCCGCTATCATAGGGCAAAACTGCCTTGAATAAGCTTGCTATAAGCGCTTTATTGTTTTGTAATCCTGCGCAGACACTAACAAGTATTACCGCGTCTGCATAAAAAGCATATTAAATAATTATATCCTAATTTATTTGCATTGTAAAGTATTTGCCCGGTGCGAAAGCTAAGCGGAGCAAAGCAACTCCAATGCACAACAGCAAACCCATTCAATCCATATTGTAATCGTCAATTGCACGGGCAAGGTCTATAATGTCTGCTGTGGTGATTATGCCCAGCGGTTTTTCATACCTGTGACCGCTTTGAGTGATTACCACGCACAGCAGCTTGCGCTTTTGATTGAACTCATTTAATACATCGGTTACGCTTGCCGCCTTTGGCAGTATGGAATAATACTGCTTGTGGCGGCTTTCGTCCAAAATGTCGGATACATTGGTCTGCTCGCAAAAATTATCTATGCTTTCGCCGCGCGACGCCGCAGCCGCAAGCGTGTGCACAATAAGCCTGTTGTTGAGTACGCCTATGAGCTTGCCGCCGCGTATGACCGGCAGATTGGAATAACCGCTGCGGTGTATAGAGCAAATTGCCTCTTTGAGTTTCACTCCGCCGCCCACGGTCTGCACCGGCCTTTGAGGCAGCACTTCAATCGCGGCCGGCGGACTTGCCACAAGCTCCGCAATGCGCTCGAGTTCCTCAACCACATCCGTGTGCGGCTGCGCTATTACCTCGTCGCGCACGCCCTGATGCACTATGGCGTTTCTTAAGCGCGCATAGTCGATAAGCTTGTATTCGTTTACCGATATTACTGCGTTTTTGGCGGCGCACCTGCGCACCAGCTCGGAAAAGCCTATGCGCGCATCCGCATCGTAAAGACTGCGCAGCATGGCGTCAAGCTTATTGTAAGCGCGTATAAATCTTTGGGCGTTTGTCATGTTTTGTTCCCGTAGTCAATTTTTATTGCGGCTCATACGCAGTAAGATTTGCAGCCTTAGCGCAATATTACAGCAGTGTTGATATATCAATGCAACAGCACAGCAACAGTATAGCGACACATTGATTCAAAAACTTTTGCAATTATGCCGCGGCAATCCTAAGTGTCTGTTTAACCGTAAAAGCCGCACCGCAGGTTGGCTTATCGTTTTATGTCCGTTTTTGCCGCAATCAGAAGAGAATTTTACTGTAAAACACCAAACATCTTCATTTGAGCGTGTAATTGTTATAATTATAGCATAAACTGAGCTGTTTTAGCTATTATATAATGTGGTATAGACAACAATTGATATTTTTAAAATTAATTTTGTATTTAGTTTGTGTTTTCAATTTTATAATGATATAATGAAAAAAACACCCTCGAAAGGGTTTTAAGAGAGGTATGTATGAGCGACTATCAGAACGATAACCAAGGCCAGGGCGGCAACTCTTACAATCAGCAAAACAACAATCCTTACGGCGCCCAAGGCCAGCCGCAGCAGCCGCAGTATCCCTATCCCCCCACCGGGTTTGTACCTCAGCCTCCTCCCAAGGGAATGGCAGTGGCCTCGTTGGTACTGGGCAT
>CAZPMG010000015.1:0-25121 GCA_964587785.1 uncultured Clostridia bacterium | reverse complement strand
ATTTGAACATCATACATATCTGTGGCAGATTTCAATTTAATTGACTAAAACGCAAAAAGTTTAACGGAGAGAAAAAATGCCGAAACATATTATGGTCGCTGCCGAGCAGCGCGACGGAACGATTGCAAATGTCAGTCTGGAGCTTTTGGGCATAGCGCGTGAGCTTGCCCCTGACGGATGCATCGTATCCGCTGTAATCTGCGGCAGTGAATTAGGCAAACAGCCCGGACTTTTAGCCGGACATGGCGCTGACAAAGTGTTTGTATTGGACGACTTTTGTTTCAAAAAGTATACTACGGATGCATATGCTCAGGGTATGTACGGCATCATATTGCGAGAGAAACCCGATGTAGTGCTGTTTGGGGCAACGTCCATTGGGCGCGATCTTGCTCCGCGCTTGTCTGCAAGGCTAAACACAGGCTTGACCGCGGATTGCACCAAGCTGGAACTGGACGGTGAGGGAAATCTTCTCATGACGCGCCCTGCGTTTTCAGGGAATCTGTTCGCTACGATAATCTGCCCTGAACACAGGCCGCAGATGTCCACTGTGCGGCCGGGCGTAATGCGCAAGCTGCCCTTTGACGCGAATAGAACCGCCGAAATAATCGCCGAAAAGACTCACCACATCGTGACAACAGCAGGCGTGAAAATAATTTCCGAAACCCTGTCCGAGCGCAGGGAGGAAAATATCGAGGATACCAAGGTTTTGATAAGCATGGGGCGCGGCGCGTCCTCGCCGGAGACGGTGGCGTGCGCCAAGCGCATAGCAAAGATTTTAGGCGGCGAGGTCAGCTCATCACGTGCGCTTGTGGACGAGGGAATTATGCCGTCCGCACGCCAAGTTGGCCAGACGGGCAAGACAGTCCGCCCCATAATATATATGGCAAACGGCATATCCGGTGCGGTTCAGCACGTGGCAGGCATGGAGGAAGCTGAATACATTATCGCTATAAACAGCGACCCTGACGCCCCGATATTTTCTGTGTCACATCTTGGAATTGTGGGCGACGCAAACAAAATTTTGCCCTTAATTGAGCAGCGGCTTAAGGCGCGAAACACAGAAATATAGCCAAAATATTGACGTGTTAACTTTTATATAAAATATTTTCAAAACCATATTGACAAGGCGTGTAGAATCTGCTACACTTGACATGAACATTATTCATGCAGCACTTCAATCGCCATAAATGTAACAAAGATTATGAAGGAAAAGAGGGGAAAGTCATGCGTAAAGTTTACATAGTTGCGGCAAAGAGAAGCCCTATAGGCAGTTTTTTGGGCAGCCTCAAATCACATACTGCGCCCGCTCTGGGAGCGTTGGTGTTGGGCGGGTTGCTGGAATCGGCAGGCATAGGCGGCGAAGAGATTTCCGAAGTTATTGTGGGAAACATACTCCCAGCCGGAGCAGGACAGGGTGTGGGCCGTCAAGTGTCTATTAACGCAGGCGTGCCGCAAAGCGTGCCGGCATACAGCATAAATATGGCGTGCGGAAGCGGCATGAAAGCGGCCATGCTGGCTGCAGCTCAAATCCGCTCGGGCAGCGAAGGATTGTTTGCCGCAGGCGGCACTGAGAGTATGTCAAACGCACCCTATCTTATTCCTGCAAAAAGCAGGCAGGGTATAAAGATGGGAGATTTTAAAGCCGTCGACCACATGGTTTACGACGCGCTTACCGACGCCTTTTCCGGCGCGCATATGGGAGTCACTGCCGAGAATATAGCCGAAAGGTATGGTATCAGCCGTGAGAGGCAGGACGAGTTCGCGCTTTATTCGCAAGCAAAAGCAATTGCAGCCGTTGATGCGGGGGCATTTGATTCAGAAGTCATTCCGGTAAGCGTGACAGAGGGCAAAAACTCCTTCATGTTTTTACGTGATGAATATCCAAATCGCACCACGAGTGCCGAAAAGCTTGCAGGGCTTAGAGCAGCTTTCAAGCAGGGCGGCACCGTGACGGCAGGCAACGCGTCTGGTTTAAACGACGGCGCGGCTTTTGTGCTGCTTGCCGGAGAGGATGAGGTCAGCCGCAGGGGATTGAAACCGATTGCAGAGCTGATAGGTTTCGGGCAGGGCGGAGTAGACCCGCAAGTGATGGGGATGGGGCCTGTGCCTGCGATAGAGGCGGCACTTAATGACGCTGGACTAAAGCTTTCCGACATGGATTATATTGAGCTTAACGAGGCATTTGCCGCGCAAGCGTTGGGCGTCGTTGCCGAGCTTTCCAAGCGGCACGACATGCCCGAGGAGAAAATTTTAAGCCGCTGCAACGTGCGCGGAGGAGCAATTGCATTGGGGCATCCCGTAGGGGCAAGCGGCAACAGAATAACCATAACGCTCGCTCACATACTGCGCGATAAAAACGCACGCTACGGTATTGCCTCTCTGTGTATAGGCGGAGGCATGGGTACTGCCGTCGTGTTGAAGTCGTGTGATTGATGTAACCCAATAATATAAGGATATGGAGGAAAACATATATGAAGCTTACAAATAAAACTGCTGTGGTAACGGGCGGAGCGAGAGGACTGGGACAGGAAATGTGCAAGCTCTTTGCCGCAGAAGGAGCAAGGGTTATTGCCTGCGATATGGCGGATGCGCCTGAGGAATCAATCTCGGGTGTGGAATATTATAAGCTCAACGTTACCGATTCCGCCGCCTGCCGCGAATTTTTTGACTATGCGGCGGCTAAATACGGCAAAATTGACATACTTGTAAACAACGCAGGCATAACACGCGATGCTATGACACGCAAGATGACTGACGAGATGTGGGACGCGGTTATAGATGTCAATCTCAAGGGCGTGTTCAACCTCACGCGGTTTATTGGGCCGCATATGGAGGAAACGGGCGGCGGCAGTGTGATTACTATATCCTCTGTAGTGGGAGAGTTCGGGAACATTGGTCAGGCAAATTACGCCGCTACAAAGGCGGGGGTAATCGGACTTACCAAGACGTGGGCAAAGGAGTTTGCGCGGAAGGGTGTTCCCGTGCGCTGTAACGCCATAGCCCCCGGCTATGTGTTGACCGACATACTTAAAACCGTACCGCAGGAGCTTCTCGACAAGTTTGCCTCCCAAACTATGCTTGGAAGACTGGGACAGCCGCAGGAAATAGCTAAGGTAGCATTATTTCTCGCGTCCGACGACTCGTCGTATGTTACCGGCACTGTGATTTCCGCAAACGGCGGCATGAGGCTTTAATACGGTCGGCATGAGGCTTTAATAACATTATTAATAAAGTTTATGTGCTTTTTGCCGGGGGGAAAAGGGTTTTTCCGGCGAGGCAATATCGGAGGAGGAAACAAGATGAGCAAGGCTACGGCGGGCATAGTGGGTACAGGCATATATATTCCCAAGCCGCGCATGACCGCTGCAGAGATTTCTGCTGCAACCGGCGGTGTGTGGAGCGAAGCTGCCGTTATTGAGAAGCTTGGCATAGTTGAAAAGGCTATTCCTGGCCCCGGTGACGGCACTCAGGAGATGGGTGCGCT
Source organism: uncultured Clostridia bacterium (assembly GCA_964587785.1). GTDB lineage: Bacteria > Bacillota > Clostridia > Christensenellales > HGM11417 > CAZPMG01. The sequence continues at coordinate 21,637 of CAZPMG010000015.1, read as the reverse complement.
CGCCGCGCTGGATGCGCTCAAAAACACAGGCATATCCCCGCTGGATATTGATGTGATATTATGCATTGGCGAGGAGTGGAAAGAGTATCCGCTCACTACGTCCGCACTGTATATTCAGGACAGAATAGGCGCGCTCAACGCATGGGGTATCGACGTTCAAAACCGCTGCTGCACGTGCGTATCGGCACTTAAGCTTGCCGCCGATATGCTTATTGCCGATGACGACATAAATACGGTAATGGTTGCCGGCGGTTACCGCAACGGAGATTTCGTGGATTATACCGACAAAAATATGTCCATGATGTACGACCTTGGCGCAGGCGGCGGAGCAATCATACTCAAAAAGAATTACGGCAAAAACACGCTGGTAGGCTCGCATATAATCGCCGACGGCTCGCTTTCGCGTACCGCGGGGGTGGAAATCGGCGGAACAGAAATACCGTTTACACCTGAAAACGTGGCGGAGGGCTATAAGTCACTGCGCTTGTTCGATGCCGAAAAAATGAAGAGCCGCCTCAACGAAGTGAGTATGTTAAATTGGTATGCCTGCATTGATAAAAGTCTGGAGAAAGGCGGGCTTACGCGTGCGGACATAGGTTACCTTGCTGTGCTGCATTTCAAAAAATCAGCGCATCTTGCGCTGCTTTCAGAGCTTGGGTTAAAACCGGAGCAGTCCAAATATCTCGACACCTTTGGCCACATCGGACAGATTGACCAAATACTTTCTTTGCACCTTGCCCTTGAAAGCGGTCAGGTCAAGGACGGCACAGTTGTGGTAATGCTTGCCGCAGGCATAGGCTATGTTTGGGCAGCCAATGCCATACGCTGGGGGGATTAGCATGGAGTTTATTGTCAACGTATTTTTAAATTCTCTGCTCAATATCGCTGCGCTGACACTTGCTACAATGGGTATAACGCTTATATTCAAGACGTCATACACAACTAACTTTGCGCAGGGTTCAATCGCTGCATTTTGCGGCTATATTGCCGCCGTGTTGATGGGCAAGCATGGCATGAGCGTATGGGCGACGCTTGCCGCGGCTGTGGCGATAGGTTTTATACTCGCTGCTCTTGTGGACATTGTTTTGTTCCGCCGCGGCAGGGCAGTGAACGCTCTCAGTAAGCAGATTATTACCATGGGACTCGTGATAATGATTTCCGCCGCTATACCAATGATTTTCGGCGCGGCGGACATCAGCGTAAATATGGTGTTCTTCGGCGGGGTATGGAGGTTTAGCCTCTTCGGCAAAAGTTTTTCTGTAATTATAGATGCAGTATTTTGCTTTTTGCTTGCGGCAGCGGTGCTGACCACTATATTTGTATTGCTTAAATACAGCAAATGGGGGCTGTCTGTGCGCGCTACTGCCGCCAACGAATACGTTGCGCAAATGATGGGCATCAACACCAAGCGTGTTACCGCGCTTACATGGGGCATTGCGGGCGCTTTGGGAGCAGTGTGCGGAATAATGCTGCTCACCCTGACCACGCAAATGAACGCTGGCTACATGGTAGGCACGCAGGTGGATGCATTTATGTCGGGCATACTCGGAGGCATGAACACCTTTGCCGGCCCGGTGCTGGGTGCAGTGATTATCTCCTTGCTGCGCTTTATATTCATATACTATTTTTCAGAGTGGGCAAACGTGTGCATATACGCCATTATCCTGCTCATCGTGCTGATACGGCCCATGGGTCTGCTCGGTAAAAAGACGGTTATAAAGGTGTGACATGGGCGATTTTCTTTTAAACGAATATTGGAAAGTCCAAAACAAGCCGCGCTTGACTTTGCGCAAATTGGCTCAGGCGCTCGTATCCAACCAAAAGCTGACTTACGTGGTATTCGGCGCTGCGCTCATACTGCTTCAGCTGTCAGGTGTGCTTGGCATAAGCCGCTACCGCGCCATAGGCGTTACATTGATATATTCCATGGCAGCGCTGGGCTTTTGTATGCTGCTCGGTTACTCAGGCCTTGCAAGCCTTGGTACTGCAGGGTTTATGGGGCTGGGAAGCTATGTAACATATCTGATACTTCATACATGGCAGCTTCCATTTTTTGTGGCGGTTATCGCAGTGATTGCGGCGGCGCTTTTGCTTGGAGTCGTGGTTGGCTTTATCTCTTTGCGTATACAGGGAATATTCCTTGCCATTATCACGCTTGGTTTATCTCAGATACTTGTCAGTGTATTTATCGCAGCGGACGGCTGGACAAACGGTACGGCCGGCGCAAGCATGACAAAATATCCTAAGCTGCTTACCATTCAACTGACACGTGAGGGGACATTTATACTTGTTGTTGCAATTACCGTGCTGCTCATGATAATTATGCATAATCTCATGAAAAGTCCGACGGGCAGGGCAATGCTGGCGATGAAAAACAGTACTGCTGCAGCACAGGCATTTGGCATCAGTCTTTTAAAATATCGTCTGTTTGCGTTCGTATTGTCCACGGTATACGCCGCCCTTGCAGGTATGCTGTATATGTGCTATATGCGTTTTTCAAATCCCAATACATGGTCGTTGGCACTATCTTTAAGTATTTTAGGGGCGATAATTATAGGCAGCACACGCTCGATTTGGGGAGCGGTAGCAGGTGTTTTCCTCATATTCGGACTGGATCAGATGGTGCTTCAAAACATAGAGTTTTTCCGCACTAACCCCAACCTGATCATGCTGTTTACTGGAACGATTATAATACTCATCGTTATGTTTTTTTCCGGCGGCGTGCCTCAGGCGGTGTCCGAACTCGTCAAGGGTATAAAAAAGCAATACGGCAAGTGGAAGGTGCGTAAGTATGGCGGTTAACGGAGCGAAGAGAACATACGACAGGCTGCGCCGCGCCCGCGCTTTAGCGGATATATACGGCCGGCTGTCCGGCATCCGCGCAGCAGAGCTTGAAACAGCCGTTGCGCGCAAGACGGCGGCGTTTCGCGAACGTTTGGAGGCTCGCGCACTTCCGCTTAAGCTCAGTGCAGAAGGCACAGACTCCGTGAAGGCACAGCTTTTGGAGATAAAGCGTGAAAAACTTTTGCAAAGAGAGGAGCTGAAGATCCGCGCTGCGCAGCAATCGCATATCCGAAAAGCCGCGGCATCGGCTAAAAGAGGAATTCAGCTGCCCGAGCTTGACCGGACAAAACTAAGCGAGATTGCTCGACTGCGTATTGATGCTGCGCTGGAGAAATATTCTGCCCGCCTTGGCTTAACGACCAAGCGTACAGAAAGAGCAGAGGAGCTGTATAGACGTGAGCTTGAGTCAATAGACTTAGCGACCGAGCGCCGCCGTGCGGAGCTTGACGAAAAGTCAGAGCAATACCTTGTCCGGCTTCGTCAAAGAAACGCGCAGAAGCTCAGTGCAATTGAGAGCAGAATTGAGCGGCTCACAAAGGCATCCGAATCCTTAGCTTCAAACGGCGGCGTAATGGCCGCAGACACACTTTTAAAAGTAGACGGCCTTTGTATGCACTTTGGCGGTCTGAAAGCGGTGGAAAACCTGTCTTTTGAGGTAAAACAGGGAGAAATATTCGGTTTGATAGGCCCTAACGGAGCAGGTAAGACCACAGTTTTTAACTGTATAACTCAGTTTTATCGTCCGACAAAGGGCTTGATATGGTTCAGAATGTCAGAGGAATCCGCTGTTCGGACGTCGGATTATTATGTACACGATATCTGTACGCTGGGCATTGTGCGCACCTTTCAGAACATAGAGCTTGTTCCCGAGCTCAGCGTGCTTGAGAATCTGCTCGTTGCCGCTCACAGAAGATACAATGCGTCATTTTTTGGACGTATGTTCCACCTTGGAATACTTCGAGCGGAGGAGTCTGTAATGCGCGCCAAGGCTGAGGAGGTTTTGGCTTTTCTCGGTCTGTCTCAGTATGCTCCGCTGCCCGCATACGGCCTTCCCTACGGTATACTCAAGAAGATTGAGATTGCGCGCACCCTTATGGCCGAACCTAAACTTATCATACTTGATGAGCCGGCAGCAGGCTTAAACGAAAGCGAGACACGGGAACTTGCGCGGCTGATACGTGAGATACGTACGCGCTATGGCTGTACGATACTGCTTGTTGAGCACGATATGGGGTTGGTTATGAATCTTTGTGACCGCATTTGCGCTATATCTTTCGGGCAGAAACTGGCGGTGGGCAGCGCGGCGGAAATACAGGCAAACAAACAGGTTCAAACTGCATATCTTGGCACGGAGGAGGATTGACATGAATGACTTAGTGCTGAAGATACGTGATCTGCATGTGGGGTATGGTCCTATTCAGGTAATAAAAGGTATAGACCTTGATATACCCCGCGGAAAGATTGTTGCGCTGCTCGGGTCTAACGGCGCGGGAAAGACAACCACGCTTCGGGCAATTTCAGGGCTTATTAAATCAAGCGGCGAAATTTTGCTGGAAAATGAAAACATAGCCGGTCTTTCCGTAAACCGTATTGCGCGCATGGGCGTCTGCCATGCGCCCGAGGGACGGCGCATATTTCCCGGCTTTACCGTTGAGGAAAATCTCCGCGCGGGTGCTTTCGGTATAACAGCCGCCTCAGGCGCTGACGGTGTAAAAAAATCCGCTTCGCAAAAAACCGCAGAGAATTTAGAGCGGGTATATGCACTCTTTCCAATACTGCACGAGCGCAAAAAACAACAAGGCAGTACGCTTTCGGGCGGAGAACAACAGATGCTTGCGGTCGCGCGTGCGCTTATGGGTAACCCTAAACTGCTCATTTTAGATGAGCCGTCGCTTGGTCTTGCCCCTTTAATAATAAAAGATATATTTAAGGCGCTCAGCATCCTCCGAGAGAACGGTACTACCATACTCATTGTGGAGCAAAACGCCTATGCCACATTAAAACTTGCCGATTACGCTTACGTCCTCGAACTCGGGCGCATCGGCATACAAGGCCCTGCCTCTGAGCTTATCAAAGACGAGAGGCTGATTGAGGTCTATTTCGGGGGCAAGCGCAGCAAGAGCTGAAGCGGCTTGCCTGCATAATTTTGTATAACAATGACAATATATGTCAGTTATAAGGAGGAAAAAACATGAAGCTAAGCAAATGGACATTCGTCGTATTGGCGGCATTGGTTGCGTCCGTATTCGGACTTACGGCTTGCGGAAAGACGATTGACGAAAACACGGTCTGGGAAGGCGACATCTTAGTTGGCAACACCGCCGCTACAAGCGGAGGGTATTCCGTTGTCGGAGTGCCGTTTAATGCCGCGCTTGAAGCGTACCTTGCGTACTACAATGCTGAACTGCGTGTAGACGGCCGCGGCAAGGTGAAATTTCGTCATTATGACGATAAGTTTGATTCCGCTGAAGGACAGACACTAACCGAAAAATTAGTGGAAGAAGACGAGGTCTTTGCGCTTGTCGGCCACTTCGGCACACCCACAGTGGGCGCTACATTAAATTATATTGCAGAGCAGAAAGTCCCCATGGTCTATGCCGCGACAGGCGTGGATACGCTGTATAACAAAAATGCAACGGGCGGAGAGCGCTACATACTCCCTGTACAGCCCATATTTACCACTGAAGGTGCGGTGTTTGCTGTGCGTGCGGTTGCAAAAGACCCGGCATATGGCTTAGGCATGACCAAAATCGGCGTAATATACACCGATGACGACGCCGGCAAGGGCATGAAAGCCGCAGTCGAGAGCCAAGTTGCAGAAATCAAGAAAAACGCAGCATTTGAGGACGTATCTTTTTCCTATAAGATGGTGACTATGGCAAACGTTTCGTCCGAAGCGCCCGCAGCCGTTCAGAGCCTCAAGACAGAAGGCGTAGAATGCGTAATAATTGCCGCCAATCAATCTCCTATGGTTACCATTGCTACCGCAATGAAGAACGTTGACCTCGACGTGCCTTTCCTGACATCCTATGTCAATGCCAGCGCCACAATCGCCAATACCCTCGGAACAAGCGGAGTGCTGACAGACAACAGAGTTATGTACACCAACGGTTGGGTGGACGTCTACCAGACCGAAGACGTTGCAAAATTCAAGGAAATTATGGAGGATTACGCTGAGCTTGAGGGCACAGGCTTTAAAGTCAGTGAAACATTTGATCCCACAGACACTAAGGACATACGAAACAACTCTTTTGCCATGGCGGGTTATATCGCCGGTGAAGTCTTTGTTCAGGGACTAATCAGGACGTATGACCAAAACGACGGCAAGCTCACGCGCGCCGCTTATGTAGACGCAATGGAATCCGCATCCGTAAAAATTGCCATGGCAGGCACGCTGGATTTCTCGGGCGGCCAGCGCTTTGGCATTGACAAGCTGCTGTTCTTCTCCTACACCGCATCGGGCGGCTTCGGCTCAACCATATTGACTTACAACGACATAGCCACAATAATGGAGCACCTTGAGGCTCCCGCAGCATAACCTAACATAACTTTAGCTAAAACAATTGATGTAATGTGTGTTACCCCTCCGCTCCTGAAAACCATTTGGGTTTTAGGGCGCGGAGGGGGGACGCAAACTTTTTTGCGCAGGCTTTTTGCGCTTATAATACGTAATATATTATTTTTACCCGAACACTATACAGAGCTTAGTGATATTAAATACGAGGGGAAAACATGAAATTCGACTACACTTCAAAATTGATTGATATAGATAAAGCGTTGTCGCTTGTCCGCCCGGGAGATAACATCGTTACCGGTCTTGCCGCCGCGGAGGCGCGCGTCTTTTTTATGCGTTTACACGAGATTACTCCGCACCTCGAAGGAAGTGTCACCGTGACAAACTGTCTGCCAATGGCAGACGGTGACTACTTAAAACCGGAATACAGCCGGTTTTTTGACATTGATTCTTGGTTTTTCACGGGTCAGCTAAGAAACTGTTATAAGAACGGCAATGTATCCTTTATCCCTAACCATCTTCATCTTGCGGGAACAAAGCGGTTGCAGTACGCAAAACCCAGCATATACATTGGCAACGCAACGCCGCCCGATAAGCACGGATACCTCTCGCTGTCACTTTCCAACACTTATGAAAAGCGAATGATTGCCGAGGCAAACCTTGTAATCCTTGAGATTAACAACAACCTGCCGCGCACCTACGGCGATGTAGAGATACATCTTCGTGATGTCGACTATGTAATTGAAACCGACTATGCTGTGCCCGAGATTCCCGATGCCCAGCCCAGTGAAACCGACTATAAGATTGGCCGTTTAATTGCTGACCAGATAGAGGACGGAGATTGCATACAGCTTGGAATCGGTGGAATGCCTAACGCCATTGCAAAATCGCTGTACAATAAAAAGCATCTCGGCGTACATACCGAGATGTTGACCAGTGAGATGGCAAAGCTGAGCGACGCCGGAGTTATTGACGGCAGCCGCAAGACGCTGTTACCCGGCAAAATGGTATGTACTTTCGTGCTGGGAACAAGGCAGCTCTACGACTTTGCGGACGGCAACCCTGCGCTCGCCGTGCTCGACGGCGCATATGTCAACGACCCTTATGTAATAGGAAAAAACAAAAATCAAGTATCAATAAATACATCCATAGAGGTGGACTTGTTTGGGCAGTGCGCTTCCGAGTCCGTCGGAGTGCGGCAGATAAGCGGCACAGGCGGCCAAGCAGACACTGCAATAGGCGCTCAGCTTTCCGAGGGCGGCAGGTCGTATATTGCGCTGTATTCTACTGCAACGGTTAAGGACGCAGACGGCAATAAACAGCTGATAAGCAAGATAGTGCCTCGTTTAAACCATGGTGCAGCGGTCAGCCTGTCGCGCAGCGACGTGGATAGAGTCGTTACTGAATTTGGTATTGCAGAACTTCGCGGCACGGGCACGCGCGAGCGCGTTGAACGATTGTGCGCAATCGCTCACCCCGATTTTCGCGAACAGATAATGCGTGAGGCATATGACATCGGTTTGATTTACCGCCGCATTTTTTAATGGAATCAAAATAGAGCAGCTTATCTATGTTAAATTTGCGGAAACTCCGCAGCTTAGACAGCTCTTTGTATAATTTGCGAGGTAACTATGCCTTACATACCTTTTGAGGATAAACAGCTATATTACGAAAGCTACGGAGAGGGAAGCCCCTTGCTGCTGCTCAACGGCATAATGATGTCTACAGCCAGTTGGAAGCCTTTCATTCTGTCGCTCTCTTGTAATTTCCGATTGCTGCTTGTGGATTTTTTAGACCAAGGTAAAAGCTCGGATATGGAAGAACCCTATACCCAAGCTGTGCAGGTCAAAGCCGTCCTTACATTGCTTGATACACTAAACTTGGAAAAAGCATCCGTTGCAGGAATTTCTTACGGCGGAGAGGTGGCGCTTGCGTTTGCGGCGGAACATCCTGAGCGCATAGAGCGCCTCATGCTTTTTAACTGCGGGGCGAGGACTACGCCACTGCTTCGCGATATAGGACGCTCGTGGAACAAGGCGGCGGAAACGCAGGATGGGCTCTCATACTATCTATCCACGATTCCTGTGATATACTCTCCCGAATTTTATGAGGCACAGGAGAAGTGGATGGAAAGCCGTCAAGCTTTGCTTGTTCCGCACTTTGCACGGGAGGATGTACGCTCACGCCTTGTCAGGCTGACCGACAGCGCAGAGGACTATGACGTAAGGGACAAGCTTCACAAGGTAAATATGCCCGCCTTGATAGTCAGCTCAGAATCGGATATGCTGATTCCTCAGAGCGAGCAGCAGTATCTCGCTGACCGGCTTCCTGATGCGCACTATGTGTTAATGAAAGGCTGCGGTCACGCGTCTATGTATGAAAGACCGCTGCTATTTACCGCTTTGATAAACGGCTTTGCGCTTTCAGCCAAGCCTTTGGATGTATAAGGCTATGTGAATGCAAAGCGCATTGATTGCATAGAACGGTTTGCCGCACCATAAAGCTGAAACCGGGGAAAGTTTAGATAATACGGCCGCAGCATAAGCATTAAAAACACAAGCGGCTGTTTGAAGGGAATAATAGATGAATCTGGAAAAGAAATTTGTGCGCTTAAAAAACGGCGAAGAACTTGCATATATTGAGAGCGGTGAAGGCATACCTCTGCTGCTCATACACGGTAATATGTCTTCATCGGCGCATTTCTGGCCGCTTTTACAGAGATTGCCTAAGGGGATAAGGGCAATAGCGCCCGACCTAAGGGGCTTTGGCGACTCGTCATATAATCAACGGTTTGACAGCTTGGACGAACTATCGGAAGACGTAATGCAATTTGCGCGTGCGCTCGGCATTGATAACGCTCACGTACTCGGCTGGTCTACGGGCGGCGCAATAGCACTTATTCTTGCCGCGGCCTATCCCGCGTTTGTCCGCTCACTGATTTCTGTTGAGGGAGCAAGCCACCGCGGCTATCCAATATTTAAAAAGAACGCTGATTTCACATCTATTCCCGGCGCGCCGTACGCTTCCAAAGAGGAGATGGCACTTGATCCAATTCAAGTTGCTCCCTGCCTTGCCGCTTTAAAAGCGCAAGACTTTGGGTTTTTCCGAAAGCTGTGGGATATGTCAATATATCTTTCCAAGAAACCCTCCCCCGATGAATATGACTTGTATATACGCGAAACATTAAAGCAGCGTAACCTTGTCGACATAGACTGGGGATTGGCTGTGCTGAACATGGGGTTTACTGCCAATGCCTATTCCCAAGGAAATCACAGCATAGATTTGGTCAAATGCCGGTGCATGTTTACCTCGGGGGACAAGGACATGGTAGTGCCGTATTATATGGTAAAAGAAAACACCGATGCCGTAAACAACTCTATAACCGTGCTGTATCGTGATTGCGGCCATTCTCCTTTCACCGACTGCCCGGATAAGCTGACAGAGGATATACTAAACTTTATCTCCGATAACTGACTATGGCATGATATAATTGATTAGAAGTGATTCTCAGTGCTTTTAATATTGAACACAATGTGTTATAATCAAATTGAATCACTCATAATTACATTAGGACGGAGGTAGGCATTTGAACCTTTGGCATGACATAAAGAAAGACAGGATACGCCCTCGCGACTTTCTTTCCGTGATAGAAATACCGCGTGGCACAAAAAACAAATACGAGCTGGACAAGGAAACAGGCGTACTCATACTTGACAGGGTGCTATATACTTCTACGCACTATCCTGCTAATTACGGATTTATCCCTCGTACGCTCGCAGAGGACGGAGACCCGCTTGATGTTCTGGTCATCTGCAGTGAGGCAATTGCGTCTATGTCACTTGTGCGCTGCTATCCTGTGGGGGTTATCCGCATGATAGACGACAGTGAAAACGATGACAAGATAATTGCCATACCCAAAGGCGACCCTACCTATAACCACATTGAGGACATCGTAGGCTTAAGCCCGCACCTTTTAAGTGAATTCATGCACTTTTTTAGGGTGTACAAGGAGCTTGAAAACCGTGATACCGCCGACATAAACGTGCTTGGTCTTGAGCAGGCTTTGGCCATAATAGAGAAGTCAATAGACGAATACAACCGCCGTTTCTTCAGGTAGAAACAATTTTTTAACGTAGCTTTGCTGTATATGAAAAATTAAAAGCCATTAAGACCTTTGACTGCTTTAAAATAACATTATTAAAATATTCATGTTTTTAGTCGATTAAGATTTTCTTAGTCGGCTATATTTTATAGGGAGCAATGTCAAATGTTGGTGTTGCTCTTTATAAAAATGAAAGAATTATTTAAAAAGGCTGTCTCAACTTGAGACAGCCTTTTTTTGTTATATCGTGAAAACTTTATTTAATCTAAACCTTTACAACAGGTCGTTCAGATCTACAAACTGTCCGCGCGGCGCGTTCCTTGTCTGTGAGGTACCGTCGGAGTATATTACCTTTACGGTGCCGTATATACCGTCTACAGACAGCGTATACACCTTGCCGTTGACGTGTATGTTTTCCACTGTGGTTACGCGGTCGTAAAGGTTTACGCAGGCAAGCCCTCCGTTATAGCGGAAAAAGCCGTTGGAAAGGAAAGCGCTCTCTATCATAATACCCGCGCCGAACAGTGAAGGCCGTACGCCGCGCGCTACCGATTTGTCGTCCGCGCCCTCGTTATAATAAGCTTCGCCGATAAACTTGCTTCTCGGTACGTCGCGCATGCCGCTTTCAAGGTACTGCTTTGCCTCAGTCAGCTTTCCGTGCTTTATAAGCCCGTATATGATATAGGTGAAACTGTCATATTTGACCGCCGAGTAGCCGCAGAAACTCTTGGCGGGGTTAAATCCCGAGAGCGCGAAATTGAGCGTACGTGTAAGGTACTCGCCGTCCAGCACGTCCATCCACAGGCTCTTTACCACCCAAGCCCTGGCACCCCCGGACATTGTGCCACCTACGTTGTATTGATAGGGCGCCGCCCTGTTAGGCAGATAGAACCACGTCTTTATGTCCCCGTAGAAATTGTTTATATTTGTTTCCCAAAACGTTTTTTCTTCATCGTAACCCAGCACGTCACAGATTTTTTGTGTAAAGCGCATGTCCATTATCAGCACGGACGCAAAATCATAATCCTTTTCGTTCTCATAGTCGTGCGGGCCGTGTATCCATCTGGGATTTGCCATTCTCCACAGCTGATAGCGCTTGAGAGCAGGATAGATTTCCTCGAGCGCCTCGTCGTCCGGCATGTTCTGGTAGCATACCCATGCGGTATGCGCTTTTTCGGAAGGCAGGCTTTCGCCGCCTATCCTGCCTTGCTCGTCCACCAGCGACATAAGCCCTTTGTACGCGTCCCAAGCAAGTTCAGGATAGACATAGGCAAGCTGTTGTATGCCTATGAACGATTCCCATGTGGCCGAATAGGTCACACCGGGCGCGCCCTCGTCCCACATGGATGGCTTACCGCAGGTTACCTGTCTGTAATTGAACCCGACCTCGGGGGCGGCGGGCAGCACGGAAGCGTAAATGAGCGCCCAGCTTACATAGTAGTCATGTTTTGCATCGTCCTCGGTAATGCCTTTGTTGTCGATGCTGGGCATGTCGAAGTTGCTGAGATAGGGGATCTTATACAAATAATCGTTCCAAAATCTGGTGCGAAGTATCAGCGCATAATCGATAGCCTTAAGCTTTTCAAAGGGCGCCGCGGCGACTTTAGCGAGCGCTGCCTCGTCGGAAGCGACGGAGTCGAATGCTATGGAAATATCAACTTCGGTAAGCCCCTCGGGCACATCTACCGCCCACACAGAATCTGAGGCCGGGTTCTTAAGCGCCGAACCCTTGTAATACATGTCCCCGCCGTTTTTATAGAACTTAACGTCGGCATCGAAGCTGAAAGTTATCGCAGCACGGAAGTGCCTGGATTTTAAGTTAAGTGTGTTATTGGAATAAGTCATTGTACCGACATACAGCCCCGCTAAGGACAGCTTGCCGCCGTCTATCTGCACGCGTCGTACCACCGTTTTAGCATCGTAGAAGAAGTCTGTACCCGAAAGCTCCAATCCCTCGGAGTATGAAGCGGTGAAATCAAGCTTGTCGGGTTGCCAGAAGGTCTGAAAGCCGGACGCGACGTCGCGCTCGCTGCCCATATCTTCAAGCAGCATCAAAAGGTTTGCGGAAGTATTGGTTGAGCCAAGCGTGCTCTTAGGAACCTCGGGTGCCAGATACCCTATATTTAAGGGCATGGTGGCGGAGTTTGAGTGTTCGGACTGTGACACGGTTACTTCCTTCTGGAAGTTATAGGGGTTTAAGACTACACGGCTGTCGGGCAAAGACAACCAGCGCTCCTGCCAGTCGCCGCTCTCTTTAAGGTCCTCGGTGCGCACCCTGTAATTTTTTGTATCGGGGCCGGGGTTTTCTGCTTCATCTTTTTCTTTCGTTTTTCCATCTCCGCAGCCCGCAAGCACGAGTGAGACGCATAGCATCAGCATAACGATTGTCCCCATGATCTTTTTAACGTTCATTTCTACCACCTTATATTATAATCTTTTTTTATATTATTTTCAATAGCCGGTAGGCTTTTTATGCGTTTCAGCCCTTCATAAATTCTGCATATACATCCACGAACTCGCCCTTATTAGCCGGAACTGTGACCGAACGCCCGCTTTCTGATTTCAGTGAAACGTTGTTGTGCACGCCGTCGGCATACAGCGTATACCTCACGCCATCCACAATTATGTTCTCGGTGATAGATATCCTGTCATACAGCAGCACTGCCTGTATTCCGCCGTTGTGCTTGAAAAAGCCGTTCGTGGAAAGCACGGCCTCAATGTTTATCGCCGCGCCGAACAGCGAAGGCCTTACGCCGTAACATACCGATTTGTTGTTCTCAGAGGTATACGCCTCGCCGAGGAAGTTGGACAGCGCGATATCGCGCATTCCGCTTTCAAGCAGCTTAATCGCAGTTTGTAATTCGCCGTGTTTGATAAATCCGAAAGCGATGTACGCAAAGTTGTCGTATTTAACGTGCAGATATCCGCAGAAAGGCGAGTTTTCGTTAAAGGATTTTTTGGCATAATTTATCGTGCGCGTAAGATATTCGCCATCCAACACGTCCATAAGCAGGCTCTTAGATACCCAGGACACCGCGCCCTTTTGCATGTTTCCGCCGACGTTATACTGATAGGGGTCCTGGTCACCCGAGGACAGGAAGAACCATGATTTAATGTTGGCATATGTTTCGTTTATGACGTTCTCCCATATGTCGAAATCTTGGGTCAGCCCCAGTTCTGTGCTTATAAGCTGGGCGTACCGGGCGTCCATAACCAGCATGGAAGCAAAGTCATAATCCTTCTCGTTTTTTATATCGTGCCCGGTATGAATCCAGCGCGGATTGTCTTTTCTCCACAGCAGATAACGCTTGAGTGCGGGGTATATTTCGGCTAGCGCGGCTTTATCCGGGCTGTTTTGGTAGCAGACCCACGCCGTATGCGCTTTTTCGGAGGGCAGGCTCTCGCCGCCCAACACACCGTTTGCGTCTACGAGCGACAGCAGTCCTTTCAGTGAACTCCATGCGATTTCAGGCCGCACATATGATAAAAGCTGTATCCCAAAGAAGGATTCCCACGACGCAGAATAAGCTGCAGCGGGTGCGCCCTCGTCCCACATGGACGCCTTGCCTGTAGATACCTGTTTATAGTTGAAGGAATTCTCGGCTGATTCGGGCAGCACGGACGCGTATATAAGCGCCCAGCTTGTGTAATAATCGTGTTTAATGTCTTCAGGCTGCACGCCGCCGTCGTTTATAGCTGAAATCTCATAGTCGCTTACATAGGGTATATCGCGGAAAAAATCATTCCAGTCCTTTGTGCGCGCCTTCAGAGACGCGGCGAGATCGGCTTCTGCCGCCGCCATTGCGAGCGCCGCGGTATCTTCAGCCGCGGGAATGTCGGTGACTACGGCGATATCCAGTTCAGTTTGTCCGTCGGGCGCGGATACCGCCCAAAACTTGCCGCTGCTTGCCGTGGTCTGCTTAGAAACGTTGCCAATATCGGCGGCGTTTTTATAAAATACCGGCTGCGCCTCGAAGGAGAAGGATATGGATATCCTGTAATGAGTCTGCGTAAAGGTGAGGGCGTTGCCGGCAAAAACCATGGTGCCCGAGTAAGCACCCAGCAGGGCAAGGCTGCCCTCATAATCGATATGGCGTATTACGGTCTTGTCGTCATGGAAATAGTCGTAACCGCTAAGTTCCAGTCCATCGGAGTATTCCGCAGAAAAGTCCAGCTTATCTGGCCGCCATGCGGTGATGTAGTTATCGGCATAGGCGACGGACGACGCTCCGGGCTCCGCAAGCATGAGCACGTCGCGCGGGGTAGTTTGCCTTCCGAGCGACCCTTTGGGTGTGGACGGGCTGCAAAAACCGATATGCAGCGGCAGCTTGTTGCTGTTGGAGTGCTCTGACTGCGTAGTGTACGTAGGGGTATTGAAGTTAAACGGGTTCAACACTATACGGCTGTCAGGTACGGACAGCCAGCGTTCCTGGTAAATACCCTGGTCGCTCAAATCTTCTGCCGTTATCTTATATGTGTTCGTAACGGGCGGATCATCATTTCCGCCTCCGCAAGCTGTTGCCGCGAGGCTAAAGAGCAGCAGCATAGCAATTATTATGGCTTTCTTCTTCATCATTGACTCCTTATTTTTTCTTTTCCGCGGACGAGAAACCGCCAGAATTTAACATATATTAAGTATGTTAGCTAAATTATAACACAAAATAAAATATAACACAATATATTTTTTAATTAAAATAAGGAAAAATGATTGTTTTTTTTGTTAATTTATATTATGATAATAATTATCTACGCAAGCTAAAAAGGAAGGACATCATGATTGAATTAAAAAAATGGAAGGTATGTGCTTTCGATGCCTATGTTCCGTTTAACAACAAAAGCATGGAACTTAACCGCGAGATTCAGGGAATTACTCCTTGGATGGACATTGAGGTCCCCGGCGGCCTATATTCCACACTTCTGAAAGAAGGCCTTATTGAGGACCCCATGTTCGAGATGAACAGCCTGAAATGCGAATGGGTCTCGGCGCGGTGGTGGGTATATAAGACCTCGTTCACCTGCCCGAGTGACATAGAAGGCAGAACCGAGCTTGTGCTGGAGGGTATTGACTACCGCGCTACGGTGTACGTAAACGAACACGAGGTGAATAAACACACCGGTATGTTTACCAAGTGCGTGACCGAAATAAGTCGGTATCTTCGTGCGGGCGAGGAAAACACTGTCTCCGTGGTGATAGAGGACGCGCCGAAAGAGATCCCGCAGGTAGGTTATACCAGCATGACCAGCACTCAAAAGGCCCGCAACAACTACAAGTGGGACTTCTGTGTGAGGATGATAAATTTAGGGCTTTACGGAAAAGTGTATGTAAAGTTCTATAAATCCGATTTGAAAATAGAGAATTACTATTTCAACTCCGACTGCGGTGCAGACGGAGTCGCGGAGCTGTCTGTGCGCCTTTCTTCCAAAGAGGAGAGAAGTTGTATTGTGCGCGCTGCTCTTATCGGGCAGGACGGAGAGGTTCTTGCGTCGGCGGAAAAGTCTGCCGGACTGAAAAATGGCAGCAGAACAATAAAGCTTCGTATAAACACCGCTAGGCTTAAGGTATGGTATCCAAACGGCAGCGGCAGCCAAAGCCTGTACGAATTATCGGTGAACGTAACCGACAGAGAAGGAACTGAACTCGATGGGTTTAACGCGCACGTGGGCATAAAAAAGCTGCGCCTGCTCGAAAATCCCGGTTCGCCCGAGGGCAGCCTGCCGTATACATTCGAAGTCAATGGGGAACGCGTATATATAAAGGGCGTAAATATTACCCCTCTTGATATGGAGTACGGTTGCGTGGATGCGTGTCGGTACAGACGGTTCCTCACCGCTGTAAAGGAGATGAACGTTAACCTAGTAAGGGTTTGGGGGGGCGGAATTATTGAGACCGAGGAATTCTATTCGCTCTGCGACGAACTGGGAATACTCGTATGGCAGGATTTCATACAGTCCAGCTCGGGCATAGACAATTTTCCCTCCGAAAACCCGGAGTTTTTGAGGTTGCTCGCTGCCACGGCGGAGGAGGCTACGCTAACCAAGCGCAACCACGTCAGCCTTGCCGTATGGTGCGGCGGAAATGAGCTTATGTATGCGGGGTTCAAGCCCGTCGGCTTCGAGGTTAAGGCGATAGCGCTGCTTAAACGCATAGTCAAAAAAAACTGCCGCAACATATTCATGTACCCCACTACGCCGTCCGGCCCTGTGTTTTCCTTCGGCAAGCGTGAAGACAACCACGACGTGCACGGGCCATGGACGTACCTCGGTACAGAGGAACATTACAGGGTTTTCAATGAAAACGAATATTTGTTTCACAGCGAATTCGGAGTGGATGGGCTTACCAGCCCCGCCGTTGCTCGCAGGATAATGTCTGATGAGAACCTCGGTTATATCGATATGGACGAAAACATCGTCTGGAGGCACCGGGGAGAGTGGTGGAATGTTTACAAGCGGGAAAAACAGATATTCGGTGAAAACATAGACGGATTTGACACCTTTTCACTTGCAAGCCAATTCATGCAGGCAGAGGGATTGCGCTATGCGATAGAATCGGGGCGCAGACAGAATTTCCGGTGCAGTGGAAATATCATATGGCAGGCGAACGAGCCTTTTCCCAACATATCGTGCACCAGCCTGATTGATTATTTCGGCGGCAAGAAACTGGCTTATTACGCCGCAAAGACGGCATATCAAAGGATACTGCCCTGTATAAAATACACCAAACTTACACATGAGCGCGGCGCTTTGCTGGATTTTCAAGCTTACGCAGTATCCGAGGACGAGGCTCAGCCGCTTATTTACAGCGTAAAAATATATTCTGAAAACACAAAAATAGCCGAAGACAAATTTGAATTTGTCTTCGGCAGCGGAAGCATATGGCTAAAAGATTATTCAATACACATACCTGCTGATGCCGAAAGCATAACGGTTGTGCTTAGTATAACGGACGCTGATGGAAATAAGTACCACAACGGCGTGCTGTTCCCAATGCTGGACGGGAAGGGTATGGTGAACCCTGAATGCCTGCGTACTTTTTGCGAAAGACTGAGGTTAGGCGAGCCTGTGTATCCCGTTAAAATAGCGGCGGCGGAATCCGCGCAACCAATGAAACAGAGGGAGACCGCTCAGAGTTCTTTAACCGATTCACGCTTGAATATTGTATGATAAAGCGGCTGGTATATCGAGTTTTTCTGAGGTTTGCTCAAAGCTTTCACCATAACGTTTATCGCGCTCTTTGCGAACTGTTCTTTGCTGACCCCGCTTGAAGTTAGCGCGGGACGCAGCGAGGTACATAGATCGTTGTTGTCAAAGCTTACGACGGAAATGTCGTCGGGCACCCGTATGCCCAATACCTGAAGTTTCATATAGAGCTGATACGCCGCGCTGTCCGAATGGCAAATATATGCCGTTGGCAGCTTGGCGGGCAGAATAATTTCGTTCAAGTCGGTGAAATGCTCTATCTTATGTGGTATTAGGTATTCGGGATTAAATTGCAGTCCATATACGAACAGTGCTTTTTTATAGCCAAAAAGCCTGTCGGCGACTGAATCCGACTCATGCGGGTTGCCGATGAAACCGATATTCTTGTGTCCCTGCTTAATCAAGTATTTGGTAAGGTAATAACTGCCGTGGTAATTGTCCACGAACACATAATTGGCCTTATACGTTGAAAAAAAATCTATGCACACGAGAGGTAGCGGCAGCGATTCCAGGTATTTCAGCGCTTTGCGTTTAATTTCTCCGCCTACGAGTATACCGGTAAAATTGCTCTTTAAAAGTGCACTGTCGACGGCGCTCTCAAAGCCTTTCTCATCGTCAATCACCAACAGATTGATTTCCGCACCGATTTTTTTGCACTCCTCCTCGGCGTGGTAATATATAAAGCTGTAGAAAGGTTCGGACGCGAAGAAAAACTTTTTAGGATAGATATAGAGGAAATGGTTGCACTTCTTTTGAAGGTTGCTTCGATGAAGATAGCCGAGCTCTTCCGCAGTCTTAAGTATGCGTTCCTTCAGGCCATTGCTCACTCCGCTCTGATTAGTCAGCGCTTTGTGTACAGTAACCTTGGAAATGTTAAGCTCATCGGCTATGTTCTGTAAGGTTATTTTTTTTGTTCTCATAATAGAACAATTTTATCAAAACGATTTGTATAAAGCAACTGTTTTAGCATAAATAACCTATATAATGACTAAAATAGCGCATGTTAATCATACTAAAAAAGTTACTTTCGGCGTTAAAGAATTCTGGCTTATGGTTTACAGAACATAAATAAGGGGGAAATTTGATGTAATTAGTACTATTTATTTCCAAATTCCCAAGTATAATCGCGTGTTATGTATTTTTGCTAGATTATTATATTAACAAAACGTCATACATTAAAAAAACTTTGGTAAATTGCCGCATAAACAATATTAGCTAACAAGCGCTAAAATATATTAAATAATTTAAGATAAATTAGCAAATAGCTATTGACAAATTAATACTTAAATAGTATACTTGTAAAAGAAATAATTCGGCTTTAGTCTCCCGCGCAGGGAGAAAAAATGATGTGGGACTAATTACTCAATAAAGCGGCGCGCCTTCTGTCTTTCGTCATGGACTATCTTAGGTACATGCCTGCCGTTTTAGCGATATTTTAGTTATAGAGATTTTTTAAGGAGGATCTGATGTGGAAAACAAGACAATGAAAAGATGGGGTATAGCCATATTATTGGTTGTGCTGCTTGCTTCTGTGTTTTTAGCGGCATGCGGCGAGAAGAAGCCCGTGGACCAGACAAAGGTCACCGGAGTAGAATTTGACCGCGAAACATTGAGCATAGAGTTCGGCTCTACTTATCAACTGGTCTACAGTGTGTTGCCCGACACTGCGCTGAATAAGAGGGTGTCTTTCTCATCTTCAGACAGGAGCATAGTGACGGTCACAAGCACTGGACTCATCACCGCGGTGAAAGTAGGGACCGGTCAACATAACCATCAAGACCAACGAGGGCGAAAAGACCGACGTGATCGCCGTGATGGTAACCGAACCCGCCATACCAGAGGAAAACAAGTTTATTGTTGAGGTATCACCGTCCATCTATACGACCGGTGTGGCGGTTGCGAAGGCTGGCACCGCGGCTGTCGGAGACTCCGTTGTGGTCAATGTAAAGCAAGGCAGCGAGCTGAAGCAGACGTACAGCGGCAAGCTTGACAAACAGCTCAGCTTTCGTTTTAACCTGTTTAATCATAACGTGACTGAAAACGGAAAATACAACATAGAAGTGGCTTTTCCCGGCGGCGAAGGCGAGCTTGAGAAGGTATACTTTACCGACATTGCCGAGCGTTATTACGCCATTGCAAGCGAAAACTGGAATAACGGAACCGACGGGCTGCTCGCCGAAGACGGAGTTATCACTCCCAACGGGCAACAGGCATGGGGGCATGTATTTAGAACTTTCACAGTCAATAGTTCGGACAAGAGCGTTATAAAGATAAAAATAAGCGATGAATCCACTCATAGCTGGTCTGTTAAATATTTGAATGAGAACGTGCCCCAAAAGACGGTCGGTGAGTGGCCCGTTACGTCTAAGAAGGAAGTCACACTTGACTTAAAGACTGTCAACGAATACAAGGATATGACAGGAGACTACGAGGTTGTAATCCAGCTTTATTCCTCGGGCAACGCTCAGGCAAAATTGATAATCGACAGCGTTGACGTGTACGGCGGACTTGGCGACGGCCCTGATGCGGTTAAAGCCGACGATTATGTGCAGCTTACCGACATAACCGTGCAGCCCTCTTACGATATCAAGACGACCGATAGTCCTTTACAGATAGAATTGGGCTTCACGCCTGAAAACGCCTCTTTCAAGCAGGTTTCTTTCTCTTCGGCTAACACCGCAATCGCCACAGTTACGGCGGACGGCAAGGTAAAGGGCATAGCTCCCGGCGCCGCTACTATAACCGTGAAGAGCGCGGACGGCACTATAACCAGGGAAGTCACAGTAAACGTGCGTGTAGCAGTTACCGGCGTGACGCTGCAAAAGGCGACTGAAACGCTCAAGCTTGAAGAAGAAACGTATGACGTTGGCTCGCTCGTGCAGATTGCGCCCGTAAGTGCTACAAACAAGACGGTAACCTACTCCGTAAGAGCTGAGGATACTGCCGCCGCAACCGTGGACGAAAACGGAATCGTTACTCTGCTTGCAGTAAAGGATGGCATAGTCATAACCGTAACGACTGTGGACGGCGGATTTACCGCAAACTTTACGCTGAACATCAAGGAAAATGTTACCTTGCCTACGCACGTGGAAATAACCAATCCGGAAACTTCCATATTAGCCCTCAGGATAGGCGACACCTACACACTTGAAGCGGAGGTGCTTCCCACCGATGCATCGGATATAACCGTACAATGGAGCTCCGGCAACACAGCGGTCGCAACCGTAGACACCGGCGGAAAAGTAACCGCCAAACTTATCGGCACAGCGGTTATAACGGTAAAGACAAATGCCAAAGGTGAGGACGGCAACGCCCTGGAAGCGACAATTACGGTAGTGGTAGAACAGCCCTATGTGCATGACGTCAATCCCGAAACAGGAGATTTCTTCTACATTAGGCACACAAACACCGTCACCGGTGATCTGCTTACAGTTAAGGTATATGATGAAGACACGCTTGTGGGAACGGCATCATGCGTGATGACTAGCACTGCAACTACAAATCAGGCAATGGCCGCGTTCAGGGTATCCGAGCTTGGTATCACAACGGCAAAGGTTTACACGTTCCTGTCCTATGTCACCCGCAACGGCGTAGTGCTCAACACGAGCGTAGGCGACTTCTTCATGGCGAGGGAAACGCACAACCTGCTCACAAATAACTGGACCACGGAAACTCACAGTGTGTCTGTGACCATGAACATAGCTGACGGAAAAGCCACACTGACTGCCAATGGCACAGGCTACGGAGCGGCAGTGGTGTCGTTCAACAATACAACTTCCTCTACCTATCTTCTCATCAGGGCGGTTTCCATATCGAACAGCTCGGATGTATATACACTGAAAAAGAGCGGAAATCCCGACACTGATTTCCTCGCCAATTCAAAGGTAGTTGGTCACACGTTGGTCAATATAAGCGGTAAATTACCCGCAGGCCAAGTCACGCTGAAGTTGTTCATAATAGCCGGAAACGAGGGAGCTGAA